>JAYVIX010000160.1:0-14944 GCA_043769845.1 Cytophagales bacterium | reverse complement strand
CATTATGGATGCCGACAAAGAAGGTTTTTTGCGCAACCAACGTTCTCTGATTCAGACCATTGGGCGGGCTGCAAGAAATGAAAATGGACGAGTGATTATGTATGCCGATCGGATCACAGATAGTATGCAACGGGCAATAGAAGAAACCAATCGTAGGCGAAGTATTCAAACCGAGCACAATTTAGTACACGGAATCACGCCAACATCGGTAGGCAAAGGTAAGGAATCCATCCTCAGTCAAACCCGTGTGGCCGACTCCAAATTAGATGCCAAAGTATATGGCGAAATGGAAGACAAACTCTCAGTGGCGGCCGAGCCAGAGGTACAGTATAAAACCAAAGCCGAATTGCAAAAACTCGTAGAAAGTACGAAAAAGCAAATGGAAAAGGCGGCCAAAGATTTAGAATTTGTCGAAGCTGCAAGATTACGGGACGAATGGCAGCGTTTGAAAGAATTGTTGGCCAAGAGATAACCAATTCTTAAGTAGCGAAAAATCGACAGTTAGAAGTTCTTTATTTAGCAAGAAATCAATTACTTACAGATTAATCAAGTATCGAATATTTAAGCCTAATTAGTTATTTCCAATATTTTTTTGAAAAATAAAAATCAGAAAATTCCAAATCAAAAAAAATCTCCTACTTTTGCACCATAGCATGAACAATCAATTTCTACATAAAGCCATTATCGTCTCAGTCGCACCGAAGTGCGATTTGGTCAGGGCTTTGTGCAAGATGATGTAGATATTAAAATCTCAATAACCATTAAGCAAGCCCGGATCTTCCCTCCGGGCTTTTTTGTTTTATAAGCAAAATAAATGAATAATAATTTAAATATGTGAACAATGGAAACGATCGAAGAAACGACTCGAGAATTAGAAACCTCCCAATTGCAACGCAACAAACTCACCTTGATCGTTGCTTTCGCTGGCATTTACATTTTGTGGGGTTCTACCTACTTTGCCATCCGAGTGGTTTTGCAAACAGTGCCATTGTGTCTCATGGCGGCCTTTCGTTTCTTGATTGCAGGTGTCATTATGCTCGCATGGGGTTTCCTCGCCAAACATCCGTTTCCGAATAGAATAGAGATAAAAAGATCAGCCATATCGGGTATTTTGCTTTTGGTTTTGGGCAATGCGGGTGTGTTGGTGGCCAATCGCTATTTTTCATCTTCGGGCATCATAGCGGTTATTATTGCCATTACACCATTTTGGGTAGTGATGCTACAATGGATTTTGAATAAAAATGCAAAGCCAACATTATCCGTTTGGATGGGAATTATAGTAGGAATGATCGGAATGATGGTATTATCGGGAGCGAATAATCTTAAAAGTCTGGGCGAAAATTCGCACATCGGAATTGCCCTGTTATTAGGTTCCACGTTTTGCTGGGCTTTGGGAACTTTGTATGCGGGTGTTGGCAAACAGCCAAGTTCGCCAGCTTATGGTGCTGGAATCCAGATGCTTTCGGCTAGTGCCACCATGTTTGTTTTGGCTACCACAACAAATGAATGGGGAGCTTTCGATGCAAGTATTATAGACGGAAAAACAATCTTGAGTTTTTGGTATTTGATTATTGGAGGTTCGGTGTTGGGTTTTACAGCCTTCATGTACATAGCGCGCAACGCAAGTGCTGCAAGTGCCACTACCTATGCATATGTAAATCCTGTAATAGCCTTGTTTATAGGCTGGTGGCTTGGTAACGAAACTATCAATATGCAAACCATTATTGCTTCTAGCCTATTAATTGGTGCTGTGGCTTTGGTGGTGACGAAGCCAAAGTTTTAGATTCTTTTTTTAGTCATCGCAATAAATTACTCTTTGCGATGACTTAGGATATCTCGAAAATCTCAAAAACAAAAAAGGCTCTCAGATTCAAATCTAAGAGCCTTTTTTGTAATCCCAAAATCAAACTAGGTCAACATTCCGCCATCTACTTGCAATACTTGCCCAGTGATATAAGTCGACATGTCCGAGCCAAGATACACCGCACAATTGGCTACATCTTCCGCTTTTCCAGCACGCTTCAAAGGGATAGAATCCGTCCAACCTTTTACTACGGCTGGATCCAAAATACCCGTCATTTCAGTTTCGATGAAACCTGGCGCAATGGCGTTTGAACGGATATTCCGAGAACCCAATTCCAATGCTACTGATTTGGTGAATCCAATAATCCCTGCTTTTGATGCTGAATAGTTGGCTTGGCCAGCATTTCCGCGTAAACCAACTACGGAAGTAATGTTGATAATAGAGCCTTTTTTGTTCTTCATGAACACTTTCAAGCACGCTTTCGTCAGGTTGAAAACTGACTTCAAGTTGGTATTGATCACCTCATCCCACGCTTGCTCGCTCATACGCATAAGTAAACCATCACGCGTGATTCCTGCATTGTTCACCAAAATATCGACTGTTCCAAAATCGGCAATTACTTCTGTTGCAAAAGCTTCTGCTTCAGCATGATTGGATGCATCTGATTTATAACCTTTCACTTTTGTGCCATATGCTTGAAGCTCAGCCTCAAGAGCTTGTGCTTTTTCTACACTTGAAAGATAGGTAAAGGCCACGTTTGCGCCTTGTTTGGCAAATTCGGTGGCGATAGAGCGACCAATTCCTTTGGACGCACCAGTCACGATAGCGGTTTTTCCTTCGAGAAGTTTCATTTTTAAAAATTAAGGAGCAAATCTAGTTGTTAGTTGTTAGTTGTTAGTTGTTAGTCGCTGGTTTTTTAGTAATTAGTAGAGATTCTAACTACTAATTACTGAGCACTAACTGCTAGTTTTCAAGCTTTTGATTAATCCTGTGATGATTTTGGAGATTTCGTTTGCCTGCTCAAGCAGTTTTTCCTTTTCTGGATTTGAAAGATATTTTAAACGTTCAGAAATATCCACTGCCTTTTGCCATGCAATAATATCTTCAAAACATTTAAACTTCATTCTAAATCTAACAACTAGCCACTAATTACTAACAACTATTTATTTCGCAACAAACACAAAATCACTACCAGGCTCGTTGTTACCAAACTCGCCCGTTCTGGGTTGTGGTACTACTTTTTCGACATACGATATTATTTCGCTCACCGTCAGAATTCCGTCTTTTCCACCATAACTTCTTAAGGCTTCGAGAAATTTGCGCGCAAAGGGAGAATGTTCACCGGGTCGACCGTCAGGCACGTATTCTTTGCCACCACTCGTCAGATACAGCCTGGTTTTATGCTTCATCTTCCGCTCGATAAATTCGGTTTTGGCAACATCCTCATACACTTCATCTCCACGATGTGCCGAAATATATGGATCGAACGTACCACCAAAACACACATCCATAACCAAAAATGTATGCTGACAATCAATATTGTTGACAATGGTGCGCATGTTCGAATGAGACAAAAAAGTGGTTCGGGCATCGTCTTGCAATTTTGATTCTTTGGCCACCAAATACCCTTCTCTGAATATTTCATCGTATTTTCCATGGCCAGCAAAGAAGATAAATAGCTTATCTTCTTTGTCGTACGAAAGCTGTGCATAACGTTTTAATTTTTTCAAAATCACGTCTAAAGTTGGATTTTCGACCACTTCAGTCGAAAATCCATAATTCCGCTGCAGTTCATCGCCTACCGCTTTGGCATCGTAAAGTGGGTTGGTCAGGTCGGAATAGTTGTCGTAATCGTTGGTCGCAAAAAGCAAGGCATAGTTGGTGCCTCCATAGTTTTTCTTTTGTCCTATCGAATCGGCCAAGGCTAGCGTTTTGGTTTCGCTAGACATATTGCTACTTCGCGCTTTTTCTACCAAATTGGAACCAGGTACAAACGGATTTTCATTGATCTCAATTTCATAACTTTTGCCAGAATTGGGATGCACAAGCATGAATTTTTTGTACACATTGTCACCATTTTTGTCCTTGCTTTTCAAGATTGTGACTTTGGCTTTTCGCCAATTTTCTTTCAACGTTTTGGCTTCAGCAGCAGGCATTTGTACCCGACCTGGCGTTTCCATGAACAATAAAAAATACAACTGACGGTCAGCATCATAGCTCACCACTTTGTCGAGCTTTGTTTCTATCAGATTTCCCTTCTTTTCAACTTCATAAAATTCTTCCAACTTATCCTGAAGATGAACTGAGAGTTGAGCTTTCAGTTTTTCACGTCTTTTCAGAAAATCCATGTTTGTTTCAAACTCATCTTTTGGCAAAAGTAATTTCTTATCAATCAGGTGAATGATTTGGCTTGGAATTTCGCCCATCAACATTTTACGTTGGGCAAATGTGATTTCGGCTCCCAAAATATTTCCAATGATCGATTTGCTTGAAGCTTCCACCCCTTCCACAGCCCACACAATCCCTGTTTTGTCGTAGCCGCTGGTAGTCATCAATTTGCCATCAGCACTGAAATAAACATCTAAAACCCGATCGCTATGTCGGTAGATTTTACGAATCTCGACCAAAGTATCGGCCTTGGTAGTTTCCCATACCATGATACAACCATGCGAAAGACCTGCTACTAAAAATTTATTATCCGGACTAAAACAAAGCGATTCGGCCGTACGACCCAGTTTTTCGATCGTTTGAAATTTCTGATATTCACCTCTTTGCTTGCGAAAAAGTTCGATCACATAATCGCTATTCGAAACAGCCAACGTTTTGCCATCAGGACTGAAAATCACTTCGTCAATCGACCATTTGGTAGACTCAATAATTTGAGTATTATTAAATGAATTATTTTTAAATTGATAAATGGCAATTATCCCATTATGAAATCCAGCTACTATTTCTTTGGAATCGGCCGAAAAAGCAAGGCTATAAGCTTTGGTATCTGGCGTTAGTATTTTCTGAATCAGTTTAAATTGTCCTTCGACTAATTCGTAAATTAGAAAGAAGTCATCGCCACCGCCCGTGGCCAAAAACTTGCCATTTGGGCTAAGCGCAAGTGTATAAATCATGTCTTCATGATCTTGCAACGACTGTACCACACGGTTTTCGGCAATGTTGAAAACGGCCACATCAGACCTGTTTTTGTGTTTCGAAAAAATCAGCATTCGTTCGTCAGGCGAGAACACACATTGGCTCGCCATAGCCTTCGCATCGCCTTGGGTAGTGAATATTTTGGTCCAATTTTTATCGTAAAGTTCGGTCGTATTATCGCCCAAAGTCATCGCAATAAAATTACCAAATGGCGAATAACGAATCATGCGCACATAATCCGCCTGATCTTTCAGCGTTTTGGATTCGATAATGGTAAATTCTTGCGCGAAAAGTGCTAAGGGAAAAAGAAGAAACAAAAGCCTCATAGCTTCAAATACTTTGAAAATATTTTTAATGTTAGTTATATTTTCAGAAATTACAATGATTCGCTTACGGGATTTGGCTGAATTGAAGATTCGTCATTTCTTTGTTCAAAACTTCAACATGTACACTCGAGTTTTATTTGTATTATTTTCTTTTCTATGGTCACTCGTTTCGTTTGCTCAGATTAGGGAAACAAAAAGATTAGAAAAGCTAGCTTCTGATCTATTAAAAATTGATGACTATGTCAGTGCCTGTCCGATTGTAAACTATCTTGATTCTATCAAACAAGGCTCTTCGCACATTGCGTATTACAAGGGAAAATGCATGTTTCATACTGAAAACAAAGCAAGCTCACTTCCTTACTTTCTACTTGCCAAGAAAAACGGTATTTTAGAAAAAGACCTTCTCTTCTATATCGGGCGAGGTTTTCATTTCAACTTGTTGTTCGACTCTGCCACGTTTTATTATACTTCCTATCTCAAAACATTGGATTCGAGCCAGCATCACCACCATGCATATGCCGAAAACACTAAAAGAATAAAAGAAGTAAAACATCTTTTAAAAAATTGCGAAGATGGCAAAAGGTTGCTCAATGATTCTTTGGAAGTCAATATCGAACATATCAGCCCGCTCATAAATAGTCCATATCCAGATTATGCTCCTGTTATTTCGGTGGATGAATCAATTCTCATGTTCACTTCAAGAAGACCAAACAGCACAGGTGGAGAAATAGCCGATGACGGGAAATTTTATGAGGACATCTATATGTCGGTAAAAGACTCGAACAACCGCTGGATGGCACCAACACAATTGAACGACAGCATAAATAGTCCTGGCCACGATGCGTGTATTGGTCTTTCGCCTGACGGGCAGAAGCTCTATATTTATCGGTCGTCCCGCAAAAAAGATGCTTCTGGAGATTTGTATATTTCCAAATTCAATGGCAAAAATTGGAATAGACCCTCCAAAATAAAAGGCGACATCAATACCAAAAACTGGGAAAACAGCGTGAGCTTGTCGCCAAACGAAGACTTGATCTTTTTCTCGAGCGATAGAGTTGGTGGGTTGGGAGGAAACGATATATATGTTGAACGTAAAGGGCCGGATGGAAATTACGGGAAAGCCGAAAACCTTGGGCCAAAAATAAATACACCATATGACGAAGATTCACCTTTGATACATACGGATGGTAAAACGCTGTTTTACAGTTCAAAAGGCCATTCGAATATGGGAGGATTTGACATGTTCTCCAGTACCTACAACGAAAAAGACAGCACTTGGAGCGACCCTATCAACTTAGGCTATCCACTGAGTACACCCGGTGACGACATTTATTTTTCCTATACAGCCGATGGTTCTAAAGGATATTTCTCTTCGTATAGAGCTGATAGTTATGGCGAAAAAGACCTTTATATCGTCCATCGACCAGAAGACTCGCCTGCCATGTTGGTTTTCAAAGGCTATATAAAAGACCATGAAACACTAAAACCCATTGCGTCTACTATTACGCTCACCAATCTGGCAAATGGAAAAATCGAAAACGTATTCAACTCCAATCCGCATACAGGAAAATACATGGTGGTCTTAGCTTTTGGCAAAGATTACAATGTAAAAATCGAATCGGAAGGGTATATGTACAAAAGTGAAGATATTCATATCCCTGAACAAAAAGCAAATATCTTTCAGCACGTAAAAGACTTTTTTCTTGATTTGATACAGAAATCTTCAAGCAAGGAATTTGCAGTGAATGACAGTACAAACAGTGATGAATCGGCATCTAACAAGCGTCTTTCAAGGAGAGAAAGAAAAAAACTTGCCCAATTGGAGGAAGATTCGGAAGTGGACGATTTCTACTCTTCCGCCCATACAATTGGGTATAACAAAGCCAATTACAATTCGGACGGAAATACTAAACCAAAAAAAGACATTGATTTGCTGAACAATGACACTGGGTTTGTCGTCAAAAGAACAATAAAATACGTACATGCCTCTTTTGAAGCCGAGAAATACAACGTGTATTCAATGAATTTGAGTTTGCAACGCCTAGCCCCAAAGTCAAAATTTGTGCTGAAAGATATTTATTTTGATTTCGACAAAGACAACTTGCGGCACGCATCGGTAGTAGAACTGGAAAGATTATTTGATCTGATGCAACAAAACCCAAAAATGGTGTTCGAAATCGCGGGACATACGGATAGCAAAGGAAAGCTCGACTATAATTTCGATTTGTCGAATAGAAGAGCAATTGTAGTAGTGAATTATTTGATCGAAAAAGGAATCACCCCAAATAGGCTTCGTGCAACTGGTTATGGAGAAATCATTCCGGCAGCTACCAATGCTACTGCAAAAGGACGCCAAATAAACAGACGAACCGAGTTGCAAGTATTGGATACATCCATCAATTATGTCGGACATTCATTACGTACACATTTTCACGGCAAAAACGATTATTATTGGAGCCATTTGCCAACTAAAGTCCATTTTGAAGAAGGTGAAAAAATCAGAATTCGTGCCACCGAAAAACAAAAACTGGAGCAATTGACACATTTAATGAAGTACAACACCCATTGCAAACTGGCTTTTTATGTACATGAACAAAGTGTGGATCAGCAAACAACCGATCAAAAAATCGAACTTATCAAACATTTCCTGACAAAAAAAGGATTAGAAGAAGACCGAATCGAAGTGGCCAAAAGGAGCGACTTGCCAGTAGACGAAACACATCAACGGAAGAATTCGCAAGTGGAATTTTATATACTCAATTAATATGAATATTTTATCATTTATTTATAAACAATTCTTGGCCTTAGGACTGATGTCCGTTTTTTTGCTTGGAAATGTTTGGGCGCAAAAAAAAGACACCAACCTAAATGGAATCATATTAGATGATGAAAAAAAGGCTGTTCCTAATACGCTAGTAATTATTGACGGCAATTGGCAAGTGTCTGCCAATGCCGAAGGACTATTTTCACTTCCATACAAACAAAAAGAACCAAATGAAGTGGTGACTTTTGCAAAAGGCTTCAAAGAAAAAGCGTGGTACTACAACCCTAAAAACAATTCAGTAAAAGTAGAGCTGACCAAAGGAAACGTAATGGCGGGTCGAGTGGTCGATAGGGAAAATAAACCATTGCCAAATACCAAAATACATATTGTAGGATTCAAAACAGAGGAAGAACTACATACTGACAAACATGGATATTTCAGGCTTCTCCTGCCTGAAGATGCCACTATCCACAACGCCTACGAATTCAGAATACATAAAAAACTGCACAGCGAGAAAAACTATGTTTTGAACCCTGCATGCAATTTTTACACTATTACTTATGATGATGGGGTGGCCGAGATAGACAAAAAGAAGGAAAGTTCGAATTTGATCGAATGGCTGGTTTTGTTGCACACCAACCAAAAAAAAATCGGGCACAGGCATGTCACCATTGATAAAGTACACTACGTGACCGATGAAAATGGTGTCATCCACTTGAACCAAAAAGTGCCGAAAAACACAGAATTCAACCTAAATGGCTACACCATTGTGCGTTCAGAATTTTTTCCGGAGGAAGAAAGACTGCATCTAACTCTGTCATCCAACTACGAAGAAGACGCCCCTCTTACTTTCGAAGATGGCAGCTTGGAAAATGTGGACAAGGATTTCGAACAGATTTTGGAAAACCTAAAACAGGAGAAAAATCTAATTAGAAATACCAGCTCGATGTTGGGAAGCGAAGTGGAAAAAATTCAGAAACGAATGGCCGCTGGTGAAAAACTGAGCGTGGAAAACAAGACCAAACTGGGAAACTATTTGGCTGAAGTACAGAAATCAATGAAAGAAGTGCATGAACAAGAAAACAAGGAATACGATTTAGCAAACAACGAATTGATTTTCAACCTACAAAGTCTTCTTCTTGAAAAAGATTCGATCAATAAAATTATCCAAGCAAGACTTTTAAAAACACAAGCCGAAAAAGAATTGGCAGCTAACGAATACAAAAGCAAAATTTACAAAATGACATTTGCTGGTGTTTTTCTGATTGTATTGGCGTTGGTGGGTTATGCGTTGGCCATCCGAATCAGGACTCAAAAGAAACAATTGGAAGCTTCGGAAACCGAATTGATCGTCAAAGTAGAAACCATTAACAAGCAAAAAGAAGAAATAAACGAACTTTATCACGAACAAACCGACAGCATCAAACTGGCCAATGTGATCCAACAAGCCATTCTTCCACCTGTGAGTTTCATTAAAAATAATATTGAAGAGAATTTCATATTATTTAAACCGAAATCCATCGTCAGTGGCGATTTTTATTGGTTTGATGTGAAAGACGGTTATTCCTACTTTGCTTCGGTTGATTGTACAGGCCACGGTGTAGCGGGCGGTTTCACTTCAATGCTTGGATATTCACTCTTAAATCTAGCACTCAGCAGTGAAGAAAATCCAAGCCCTGCCACGATTCTCGACAAGCTGAACGAGGGCGTGATCCGTTCGCTTCGCCAAGGAGAGGAAGGTTCGCAATCGAAAGACGGAATGGACATCACGCTCATCAAATACAAAAATGGCGACAGTTATTTGGAGTTGGCTGGCGGTGGAAATCCGCTTTATTTGGTTCGAAACGGGGAATTACTGCAATACAAAACCGATAAATTTGGGATCGGAATTCCGAAACTGAGAAAAGAAGTCCCTAAATTCAGCAATTTCACGGTCGACCTGCAGCAAGGCGACATGGTCTACATTTTCTCAGACGGATATGCCGACCAGTTAGGAGGAAAAGATGGAATGCAAAAGTTTATGTACGGAAAACTACGAGAGCTTATCCTTTCAATCCATCATTTGCCAGTTGCGGAACAACATGATTTTCTCAATAAAACCTTTGACGATTTCAAAGGTTCGCACGAGCAAACGGACGATTTGACTATGATCGGGATGAAAATAACGACCATTACAAACGGCTAAAAAAGCAGTTATCAAAGTGAAAACTTCTTTTAACTTGCTGAAAATCAACACGGATGGCGTATAGTCCACATCGTGATAAGCCGTGATTTCGCCATTGGTATACATGAAAAATGCTGGCACTCCTTTTCGGAGAAGAAATAATGGTCTGAACAGGCCGCTTTTCTTCTTGCCTTCACTATTGGCATCCAATTATTCGGGCTAAAAGTTGAAAATTGTTGTTGAAAACTGAGCTATTCACCACCTAAACTCCTTCTTTTCCAGAGCCCATCAAATCGAGATAATGGTGAATTCTTTCGTGAAAAGGGTAATTGAGAAAAATACAGTTAGAAAAAATAATCGCATACTCATAAATAATTCAACGTCTTAATGCTAAGAAAACAAACCGAAATATGTTGCCTTAAGCTTCTGTGGAAATACAATCTGAACAAAATGACTGTCTGAATCCGCTAATTTTACAATCTTCATTCAAGATAAAAGTCAAATTAAATACGATCTTTTGAAAGATCCTGTGATGTATGTTCACCCTTTGTGCCCTGTCACTACTCCGTTTGATATTGCCCACAATCGCACTTCTGAAAAAATAAAAAAGCATGGTTCGGTCGGGATGGGATTCGGAGCGACCATTCAGCGACAAGAAAATTTATACCAATTATTCGTTCAAGATTTATACTTTGAAACGGTTCTAATCGCCAAACTGAACGCAATTGCCAGTTATTACAACGCCACTAATACGGAAGAAGAAATAGATTATTTCAGTGGGGCCGTACACGATTTTGGCTCCCGTTTTCTGCGACTGAAATGTGCCAGAGAAACAAGAAAAATAATTCAACTATCTGACGATCAAATTCTGAAACAATACAACCCGATTTTTGAGGGCGCACAAGGAATTCTTTTGGACATGGATTTTGGTTTTTTCCCGAATGTCACTCGATCGAATACCACTACAAAAAATGCGTTACAAATGCATCAGGCAAGCGAAGTGTATTATGTCACAAGAAGTTACCTGACAAGACATGGAAATGGGTTTTTACCCAACGAAAAATCATTAAACCTGAAAAATAACGAAAACGAAACCAACAAAAGCCTCGAATTTCAGGGAGAATTCAGAACTGCAGAACTGAATATCGACCTTTTAAATTACGCGTTAAAATGCGACAGTAATTTTTCATTTAACCTAAAAAAACTTGGTCATTACTTGTCTTGACCAATACGAAATAGATATTGATGAATTAATTGATCAACTCGACTGTCCTTTTGATAAAGTATATTTATCAAAAGGCGATTCATTTACCGATATTTATCAATACCAATAAAACTAGAAGTTGAATTTGTGTTCATCGGCCTTTTTCTTCTTTCCAGCAAGTTTTTCTTTACGATCTTTTTCGGCTTTTTTATTGGCTTTGTTCATCGCTTTGTTGTTAGCATCCTTTATTTCATCCGCATCTTTGTGGCCTTTTTTGCTGCGTTCTTCTATTTTATCTAGTTCATATTCGGTTTTGGGTGCACCTTCTCCGCCAGGAGGTTGTGCCGAAACAGAATAAAAAGTAGCAATTAAAGAGAAAATAATAAATGAAATATTTTTCATAATTTTGTTATTTTTAATTTAACTATTAGAATTAATTTTCAGTAACGATCATCAATTTAGCAAAGCTCAATAATAGTGTTTTTTCTCCTTCAGTGTCAAATATTATTTTAGCTTTTTTATCTGGTCCTGCAAAATCCAAAGCCGTCACCGTTCCAATTCCAAATTTCTGATGTTCGACACGTTGCCCAGCTTGAAGCGTGCCAGGATCGCTTGGTTTGAAATTCGGGTTTGGGGCGTAGGTTTTTAAACTTGGTTTCGGAGCCATCGTTTTTGGTTTCAAAAGATGTGCAGGAGTGGCTCTTTCAGTCACAATTCGCTCTGTGATTCCATCGCTGGTTTGACTGTATTTTCGATCGATATTGAGGAAACGTTTGTCGACATCTTCCAAGAAACGGCTTGGTTCACAAGATTTTAGCTTTCCAAATCGATACCTTGATGTGGCGTAACTAAGGGTGAGTTTTTTCTCGGCTCTTGTGATGGCCACATAAAACAACCTGCGTTCTTCTTCCAAATCGGCACGGGTTTCCATGCTCATTTGGGATGGAAAAAGCTCTTCTTCCAAACCTACCAAATACACGTTGCGGTATTCCAAACCCTTCGCTTGATGGATCGTCATCATGCTCACATGGTCGACATTGCCTTTGTCGTTGTCAGCATCGGTTAGTAGGGCAACTTCGTTTATAAAACCAGCCAAACTGTGGTCTTCACGTTCTGGATCGGATGTATATTCTTTGATTGCATTCAGCAATTCTTGCAAGTTTTGATAGCGAGCCACGCCTTCCACGCTTTTATCGTCATACAATTCTTTCAGAATTCCAGACGTTTTCGCAATATGAGTGGCGGTATCAAAGGCATCTTTTTCTTTGGCATAAATGGCAAAACTCTGGATCACCATCGCAAAATTCATCACCGTTTCGCTGCCACGGCCTGGCTGTACTCGGTTGAAATTGCAAAGTACGTCCCACAGCATGGCGCCATGTTCGTTGGCCGTCACGATTATTTTAGCAAAAGTAGTATCGCCAATTCCACGTTTCGGATAATTGATGATTCGCTTAAGTGCCTGTTCGTCATTATGGTTGATCGTGAAACGCATGTAGGCCAGCAAATCCTTGATTTCTTTCCGTTGATAGAAAGACAAGCCGCCATAAATGCGATACGGAATGCTCATTCGTCTCAAGGCCTCTTCCATCGAACGCGATTGCGAGTTGGTACGATAAAGGATACAAAAATCGGAATGGCGCAGCGAATGGCTCATTTTCTCCTGAAAAATAGAACCAGCCACCATTCGACCTTCTTCTTGGTCCGAAGTAGCTTTGAGTAAGTCGATCAGATTTCCGTCTTCATTTCCCGTCCAAACGTTCTTTTTGAGTTGCGCTTTGTTCTTGGCAATCACCGTGTTGGCCGCGTTCACAATCACTTTGGTGCTTCGGTAGTTTTGTTCTAGTTTGAAGACTTTCAGATCAGAATAATCTTTTTCGAAGTTGAGGATATTGGAAATATCGGCACCACGGAAACCATAAATACTTTGGGCATCATCGCCCACCACACAAATATTTTGGAATACTGCGGCCAGTTTTTGGGTGATGCTGTACTGCGAAAGGTTGGTATCCTGAAACTCATCCACCATCACGTATTTGAAACGGTGCTGGTATTTGTGTAGCACGTCATTGTGGTTTTTGAAAAGTACATGCGTGTTGTAAAGCAAATCGTCAAAATCCATTGCGCCCGCCTTGAAGCAACGTTGTGCATACAGACTATAGATTTTTCCCATCATTGGGCGCATCGAACTTTCGTCATCTGCCTTGATGAATGGGTCTTTTTGGTATTCAAAAGGAGAAATCAAGCGGTTTTTTGCGCCTGAAATACGGGAAAGCACGCCCGAAACCTTGTAGATTTTATCATCCAAATTCAGCTCGTCCAGAATCGTTTTGATGAGCGATTTGGTATCGTCAGTGTCGTAAATGGTAAAATTAGTTGGATAGCCAATCTTGTCCGCTTCCGAACGCAAGATGCGCGAAAAGACGGAGTGAAACGTTCCCATCCAAATATTGCGTGCCTCATTGCCCACAATTTTTTCGATACGATTGCGCATTTCCTTGGCCGCCTTGTTGGTAAAGGTCAGAGACAGAATGTTATACGGATCTATACCTTTCGAAAGCAAATGCGCTATTCTGAAAGTAAGTACACGCGTTTTGCCCGAACCCGCACCAGCCAAAATCATGACAGGGCCTTCGGTTTGCAATACCGCTTGTTGCTGTGGCTCGTTTAGGCCGCTGAGGAAATCGTTCATTTTTCTTTTAGGTGTTGGTGAAGGGTAAAAGCTTTTGGCTGAAGGCTTTTGCCTTTTACCTAGTTGTTAAACACAAAACCACGTTCAGTGTCGTCTTCTATAAAATCTACTTCCACACCAAAGAGATACATGATGTGTTTTTTTTCAATGAAAACTTGAATGCCTTCTGTGAAATATTCTTCGTCTTGGTCTTTTTTTTGGTCAAAACCGATCACAAATGTTGTACCTGTACAGCCAGAACCTTTCATGCCTATTCGGAGGCCATAATCGGAAGGAATGTTTTTGCGTTCGAAAATGTATTTTATTTCCGAAATGGCATTAGAACTGATTTTGACGGGAATTTCTTTGAGCATCACAAAGCTTGTATTGCAAATATACAACAGCCTTTGCTACGAAAAAATGAAGCCCAAGCCGAATCGGGGGATTGCTTGGGCTTTTGTGGAATACTACTTCGTTTTAGGAGCAGTTACTTTTTTCTCTTTTGGAGCTTTTGCCACTTTAGGGGCTTTAGCAATCTTCTCTACTTTAGGAGCCTTTACTTTTTTAGGAGCCTTTGCTTTAGCGTCTGCTTTTTCCGTTTTTTTGATTTTTTTCAACAGCTTGCCCGAAAGTTTTTTCGCGCTGTTTTTCACCGCCTTGTCCAATTCTTTGCCTGAACTAGGGCTGATTTCTGATAGAGCTTCTGCTATTTTTTTAGCTACTTTCTCGAACAGTTCGTGTTTTAGTTTCTTGTTTCCCATAATGTTACATTCTAATTTGCAAACTAAGCGAATATGTTTGTTAATTTATAATTATATTATTGTTAATTTAATGTTAACAACTTTTTGTATTAAATATCAGACAATG
>JAYVIX010000159.1:0-4986 GCA_043769845.1 Cytophagales bacterium | reverse complement strand
CCATGTTCACATTGGTGACAGCGGTAGGAAGATCAGGATATTGGAACATTCCTTTGTCGATTTTCAAATTCAGACCGAAACCTGGCATTTGAGTGCTGTCTTTCATCACCCCTTTGTAATAACCATCGAATGCAAGCAAACCTTCTGTTTTGATTTTGTCGAAATCTTTGGTGAACACTCCAGGAACAAGGGAAAGGATATTCTTAAATTCTGTTTCTTTAGCAGCAAACGTGATGTCGTAAATCATAGAACCATCCGCTGGCATGGCGATTGAACCATCAAAACCAAAGGCAAAAGCATTAATACCAAACTTATTATCCTTAAAAGTGTATTTCGAATTGGCCATGTCCATTCCTAAGGTCATGTCGGCATCAAATTTTACTTTGTTGAAATAGGTCACTGTATCAAACACAACTGTCAATTCTTCGGCAGTCGTTTTGGTAGCCATGTCAAAAAGATCCGCTTTCAAATCGCCCGAACCAACGTGATTCAAGTTCACGATTTTAGCATAAAGAGGCATTGACTGATCGTCATAAATCACATTTCCGTTTTTGATTTCCCATTTGTCCACCGCCAACGAAAAAGTAGAAGGTTCAGCACTTGGCGTTGTTGGTTCTGTGGTTTCGGATGGTTTTGCAATGTCCCAACTTGCTTTGCCATCTTTCGTCACTTGAACAAAAAAAGTAGGTTCGTCTAATAAAACGCTGTTTATCTTCATTTTATCGCCCGAAATCACACTCATAATATCGACTACGACTTTGAATTCTTTGATATCAGCCAGTGTGTCGCCTTCAAAAGGAGCATTGTTGATGACCCCAAACTCGCCCATCGAAACGGAAATATTGGGAAAGTTTGAAAAAATAGAAAGGCCCAGTTTGTCGACATTGTAGTACACTTTGGCATTCACACTTTTGCCAATTGCCTCGTCAACAGCCGCTTTGATTTTGTCTTTGAATAAAAATGGGATGGAAACGAGCGCAAGAACAATAAACGCTATTACAGAGAATAGCACAATAAGCACTTTTTTCATGAGTTAAAATTTTGCGTGAAATTAGAGATTAATACCTAAACCCAAAAACTTGATTTTTATTGTATGCCTTTTTAATAAAAAAATAAGCCAAAGACGGGAAGTCCTTGGCATATTTTGAGATAGTTCCTCGTTCGTTGTTTGAAGTTGATTAGTTGCGGTCTCCGTGTTCGGTGGGACACAGAGCGAGGTTCAGGAACACGGAGAGCAAGGTTCACAAAAAACTACGAACTATTAACTCCAAACTATTAACTAACCTCAGTCCTGTTTTGCCAATTTTTGCACTTTATTTCCAATTTTCAGCAAATAAAAACCACTTGGCCAATTGCTGGCGTCAATCGTTTCGTTTTCGCTGATGGTCGTTTCAAAATACAAATTGCCAGTAAGGTCGTGTATTGAAATAGCTCCTTTGTAGCCTTTTAGTTGTAATTCGTCTTTGAACGGATTTGGATAGGCCACCACCGCATTCACATTTCCAGCATTTTCGTCTTCCAAGCCATCCAGCATTTGCTCAAGGCGTAGGTTGGCTGTTTCTGTAGTAGTGTTTCCTACTTGTACCACTCCATTGTTTTCGGTGGTATAGTTTACCCGTTGGCCTTGCGCTTTGTAGGTGCCGCTTGTGAGGTTATTGAACACAAAATAGCCATCAAGGTCTGTCACAGTACTTTGTACAAGCTGGTTATTATTGTTGTACAATACTACAGGCAGGTTTTTACAAGGGTTTTCAGTAATCACAATTGGGCTTGCTGGTGTATAAGAAGTGGCAAACCAGCTTTTGGCAAAGACTGTTGTATCGTCCGTGTTATTGTCAGCATAACTGAAACGGCCTTGAATAGTATAATTGCCCGAAGCAACCGATGGTTTCGCAGCAAGGTAAATGTCTACATCTTTGATTTTGCCCAGCAGATTAAGCGGTGTTGCCTCGCTTAGTTTTACTTTGTTGACATAATACGTTGGCAAATAACCAGTTACTGTCACAGGATTTGGAATAGCATACAAGATGTACTCACTTTTGCGTAGCGAATCTAGTTTGAAAACCCCATTGCTCACCTTCTGATAACGCGCCTTGCCAGAAGCTTTCTCGACTGCCATCACTACACCGTCCGAAAGTAAACCTGAACCTTGATGGACTAGGCCAGCGATACTTAAAGTATCGGCAGAAACAACTGGATTTGGTTTAGAAAAATAACTCTCCAAACAAGTACCAGTTGGGTCGAAACCAATGTTTGTTGGATTGCCTTCTTCATCTATCCCTGCACCAATTGCTGGAGAATTGGATGCTAAATAAGGAGCATTGCCATCTAAGAATTTAGGGTCTTCAAAAAGGTTAAAATAAGTATCGACCGAATCTCCATTAGTGTTGGTGGTGATTTTTTGGCCAAAATATTCAACTTCAGAAATCTTTGAGGGAAATCTAAAAAGGTTATTGTCAAAATTATATGGTGTTACACGATAATCTACTTTGTCATTAAAAATATTATTCATAGTATTTATTCTATCAGGGATTGCTCCATAATAAGTATACATTTTATTAAAAGTGTTATTTACGATCAAACTTTTTGATGTGTCTGGAGAATATTGATACCACTCCATTTTTGAAATAGAATTCACGTAGTTGTTTTTGAAGACGAATCCATTGTGCGTTATCATTCCTGTAAAATTTAATCCATCCCAGATGTTATTTTCAAAAATAACTTTTCCTATTCCGTTGTTTCCACCATTTGATATGTTAATATATCCAGAACTAGCTAAATCATCTAAGTCATTCCCAGTAAATTTATTACACTTAAATATTATATCTAAATCAGTGTTTTTATTAAGAATATTAATTTTACCGCCAGAATTTATTGCATCAACTGTATTATTTGAAAATGATACAGCACCTAATACACTTAATATTTGATCGTTTGAAGTAAAACTAGAATTAGATATTTGGGTTTTCATATACCCAGAAGTAAATGAAAAAATGACTAGTTCTGCATCTTTAAATACACAATAATCAAGCTTAATTTTATAGTTTTCTCCTTGTTGAAAAATCCCATTCCATTTAACACTTGCTAAATTATTTCCATTCATTCTTGAAATAGATTGAAAATAAATGGAATCATTCTTTTCACCATTCGCTAAAAGCGTTCCATATAGATTTATAGTTCTTGGGCCATCAAAATAAATTTTTACTCCTTTTTCAATTATCAAAGTATCTTTATCCAGAATCGTCACTTCATCATTTATGATATAAGTTTGGCCAGTTTTTAAACGTCCTTTTATGTTTCCCTTCAAGTAGTTTTGTAAGCCAAACAAGCTAGTACTATCCAAAATGGTTGTATTATTTAATAAAATCTGTAACTCTTGCTTATAAGATGATGCTCCAAAATCGACTTTACTAAAATAGATTTTGTAATAACCTGCTTGAATAGTTTTAGTATAACTCCCATCAGCAATCGAAAAGGTAGAATCTGTTTTTGCACTTGGTGTTTGCGCCACAAACTTTACTTTTACTCCAGAATGGTCTGTTTTACCATCCAAAAACACTCGCCCCGTCACTTGCCCAAAAGCCGCCCCAATACCTGCGAGCCATACCAAAACGATGTACAAAAGTTTCTTTTTCATAATTATATATTTTTTAGTTGTTTGTAGAGTAGACTGTAGGTTTTTAAAATGTTCCCAAAAATTTTCAGAAAATATTAAAATCGTACACCAAGTCCCAAACCAAAAGCTAACCAATGCCAATTTGGAGCTTTTGCTTCGCCATAAAAGGGGCGTGAGAGGTTCGATTGCCAGTTGGCTTTGGCCTTTATTTCCACGTTTCTGAAAAGCACATAACTCAAATCGGTTTGCAGGCCGTAGGTATAGGCAAACTTGTGCATCGTTTCTTCAAAATTGGTTTTTAGCTGGGTGCGTAGTCCAAAAATTAGTTGCACTCTAGGTGTAAAAAACAGGCGTTGCTTCCAAAGTGGAATACGATACCCGATGGTAAACGGAATCTGGACATAACTGAATTTCACTTGGCCGCTTTTGAGGATAGTTCGCTGGCTCGTTTTTTGCAAAACGGTATCGGCTGGCTCGGTGATGTAGATAGTCGTGTCCTTCCCTCCAACCGTTTGCACATAACTATCTAATATTCTGACGAATGAACTGTCTTTTTGAAAGTGAAAGTTTTCTTTCAACATACTTTCTTGTTGAAATTGAGTAGTCATCCAACCAAGTCCCAAACCTAATTCCCACCTTCTAAAAGTACGATACGCTTGAAAATGCATCAAATTAAATGAATAATTTTTCATATTAATTGATGCATATTTTGGCGATATGCTTACATTTCCTATCAAATAAGATACTTCCAATTGCCATCGTGTAGCATTGGAAGTATCGGTGACAGGATTGACGTATACTTGTTTGGTGATCACGTGCGGGGCTTTTTGCACAATCACGGTATCGGTATAAAGGGAATCTTCCTGGGCAAAAACCGCGACACTTGCCAAACCAAATACCAAGGTAATTACGAATCTCAAATTTCTCATTTTTGCCAAAAATAGCTTCTAATATAGGCTGTTTTGGCTTTATTTAAACCACTTCTTCTTTTGCTTGGGTGCATGCAAGGTGTCGAATTTCACGATCGTGTCTTGTTTGGTGATGTACAAAACACGTTTTTGCTTCGCTTTACTGGAATCTTTTTTGATAGATTCGGCTAGTTGAAGATGTGACACTTTTACGACAGAATCTTTTTTATTAGATTCAATTTCAATAGGTTTAACTATTTGTTTTTCTGATACTTTCGTTTCAAGTTGTACATCATTACTTAATACAGATTCTTCTTTTACTTTTTTCAATTCAGATTTTAATGAGGTAGAATTTGGAGAAAGTTTTATCATTGATTCTGATTGATTCGTCCAATTATTTTGTTTTGTTTCTGATTCCAAACTTACTTCTTGCTGAAATTCTGTCTTGAAGACTTTTTCGTA
>JAYVIX010000158.1:0-5079 GCA_043769845.1 Cytophagales bacterium | reverse complement strand
AGGTTGTAGTGGAATATGAACGACATATCGCCCACACTTTCCACATAATTGGTTTTGTCGCCCATTTTTTCAGTATTCATCTGAAATGGAAGGAAAACAAAGGCTTGGATTCTTTTCGTAGGATAAAATCGCCCCCAAAGTTCGGCTGTTTGGAAGGAGTGTTGTGTGGCAGGACTTTCTGCGCCATGTGCCAAACTGGAATTGGAGAATGAGCGCATTCGGTAACGCACACCCACAAAGTTTTTACTGAATTGTGGTACGATGCCCAAATAGCCGCCACCTGATGGACAGCCTCCGTTGCAGGCGAAAGAAATTTCTGAAACGGAAAATAATAAAATGAATAATAATTTATATAGTAAATTAATGTGCATAACTGCAACGTTGAACGGTTGTGATACTGTAAGGGAAATAATCGGATGCTTGTAAAGAAAATGTGGTATCCGACAAAAGTGTATTATCAGTAAGCGTGCCGATGAATTGGTAGACTTTGTAATATTCGTCTGGGGAAAGTTTTAGTCCCGTTCTTACATATTGTTTCAATTCGGGTGCAATATTTGGGCTATCAAATTCGCCATGTTTTTCGATGCTAAATTTTAAGTCCAAGACGCGACCATCGTGCATGAATGGTTTGGTAACGAGCATGTTACGGAGCGAAGGAGTTTTGAATTTCCGTCTGTCCGATTTCAGTTTGGTCGATTGTTCTCGTCCTAAATCGTTCACGTCAGCGGTGTTGCTGTCCAAGCCAATGTTTCGGAATTGAAAATCGGTAAAGAGTACACCTGAATGGCAAGAAACGCATTTTTGCTGTACAATTTTCATTCCAGCCAATTCGTCTGGATCCAAGCTTTCTTTGCCTTGTACATATTTATCGTATTTCGAATTGCTCGAAACAATCATGACCATAAACTGCGCCAATGCTTTCAGCATTTGTTGTGAGTCGATCGAATCTTTACCAAACGCTTCTTTGAACCTTGGTTTGTAAAGCGTATGTCGATTCAGCTTTTTTAAAACATTGGATAATTTTTCACCCATTTCTACATGGTTTTCGATAGGCGCAAGTGGCTGAATTTCCAGATTTGGAATGCCGCCATCCCACATGAACTCTTTTGACCAAGCCAGATTGGCAAGTGTGGGCGAATTTCTATTTCCTGCAAAACCTGAAATTCCATGGCTTATAGTATGATTCATGTGCGTAAATGCAACCGACTGCTGGTGGCAAGTGGCACAACTGATACAACTATCAGCCGAAAGAATTGGATCATAAAAGAGCATTCGCCCCAGTTTGAATTTTTTTTGTTCGATGGGATTAGAAGCAAAATCGTAATGTGGATCTGGGAAATGAGTCGGCTTTTCGAAACCATGGAAAGATTTGGTTGCTTCTGCTTCGATTGGTTCTTTTGCTTTTTTTAGGCATGAAAAGAGCAAAAGAACTATTGACAAGCTTGCCAATAGGAATTTTGAGAGTTTCATACTCAATTGTGGATATGTGCCAAACTGAACATGTCTGCATAATTTCTCGAAATGGCTTGGTTCGTGCTATCCGCAGCACGCTGTGTTTCAGGTGTTTTGGCTATCGAAAGAGTATTTGGATTTTTGAAAACCTTCAACAAATCAACATACAAGTGAACCGAAGGAACAGCATTCTGTTTAGCCATCAATAATGTCTCGCCAAAATTGATAGTGACAGTTTGTAATGCATTGTATATTCCTTTGTATCCAAAAACACGATAGGCAAACGACTTGTCGCTTTTGGGTGATGCTGGAGACGTGCCCGTGAAATACATTCCGATATAACCTTCCCACACCCATTCCAAATGTTCGGGATCTGCTTCGGGAGCCAAATCTCCAGCCAATGCGCCTGAGACCGTTTTGGCACTATCCACCCCAATCAAGAACGAAATGCCCGAATAGTTGCCTTCTGGAACTTTGCGAAGCTTAACGCCATACGTGCTTGAAGCATCATTTTTGCTTGCGTCAATCAGAAAATAAGTATCAGGAATGGAAGTTTTTGAGCCATCGTTTTTGATAAGCGTCACATTGGTCACATAATATTTTAACGCTGTTATATTAAACGTTTCATTGCTCGAATTGACATACTCTTTGTTAAAAGCCAGTAATTCGCTTCCTGCGAAATGTTGGAATTTAAGTTCAACATTTGTAGAAGTGTCGATAGTTGGAGTTTCTGCTGCTTTCTTTTTACACGAAAAGAGAAACACTATCGAAATTAATAATATTGAAATATTTTTCATTTTAATTTTGCTTAAAAACTCTCCAAGGGTTTTGAACCCTTGAAGAGTTAGGTGATTTATTCCACTACAATTTTCTGAACCAAAACGCCATTTGCAGTTTTAGCACGCACTAGGTAAATCCCTTTTGGCACTTCTAGGTTCACCGTTTGGTTCGAAATAGAAGGAAGTTGTTTCACAGGTTGACCTGCGTAATTCACCACTTCAACGCTTTCTACGTTTGCATCAATGTTGAGTGAAAATGTTCCATTGCTTGGGTTCGGACTCACGTGAATACCAGAATTGTTTTTTGTAACAAAACTGTCAAACAATCCCGTCAATACAGGCAATTCGCTCAATGCGTTGGAATAAACACCATTGTTGGTCGTGGTCACAAAAACTCTTCCAGCTGAACCTGTTGTGAAACTGATTTTGTTCATGTCGGAATAACTTGGTAGGTTGAATTGGTTTCCTCCTGCAATCCAAGTGGCGCCATTGTCTGATGTTGTCAATACCCCACCTTTGTAAGAGGCAAACACATAACCCAAATTGCTCGCCAATGCTTGAATATTATTTCCGTCTAAACCCATCAAAATAGTATGAGATATTGAAACAGGAGTAGTTGCTGACCAAGAAATATTGGCTGTATCAGAAACAAAAACGCCAGAACCTACAGTCCCTACAAATAATTTACCAAGTGAATAGGTAGAAGAAGTCACTTGTAAATTGCTTGAACCACTATTTGCAGCCAACCAACTATTGCCAGCAACTGACTTCACAAACACGCCATTGCCAAGAGTTGAAAGCAATATTTTGTTGCCAAAGAAAGTAAGCGAAGTAGGTTTTACGCCCGCAGGAAGATTGAATTGCTCTGATGTCCAGTTAAACGAATTGAAAACTGAACTGAATACGTTACCATCGGCAAGGATTGCATAGAGTTTGTTATTCGAATAGAATAGTTTACTAACGTTCAAGCTAGACAAACCATTATTGATTGCTCTCCAAGATTTTCCAGTATCTGGGCTACTAAAAATTCCTGCATATTTGGTAGCAGACAACATTGAAAAATCAGCAAATACCAAGTCGTTTACATTCAAACTATCCGTCAACCCTTTATTGGCACGCACATAAGTTGTCGCCAAATCTTTGCTCACAAACACCCCCTTTTCGGTAGCCGTTACGATTATTTTGTCGCCAGCGATTGCTAATGCGTAGGTTTTTAGGTTGTTGAAACCTGAATTTATAGCTGTCCATAAAGCAACAGGTGTCATTGAAAGGAGATTAGTTTTTAAAATACCATCGTTTTTAGTTCCCAAAACCAAATTTGTTTTGAAAGGAATGACGGTCGTGAGATTTTCTAAATTTCCCGTTCCAATAGTCTTCCATCTGATTGCGTTGGCTGGCGTGTTAAACAATCCTTTGTCGGTTACCAAATACCAGTTTGCGCCATCGTTCGAAATCGAAACAATCACAACTCCTGATGGAAGTCCTGTTTCGGCAAGCGAATATGTTGGAGTCGTGGTGGTGCTTGCTGCGTCTGCTTTGTACAAACCATCTCGGTTGGCTACCAAAACCTGGTTTGTGGCAGTATTGTATGAAAGTGCGCTTGCCGTGATGTCGTCTGTAGATACGTCATTGAAAGCAATCCACGAATCGCCTTTGTCGTCCGAAGCATATACGCCACCATCTATCGAGGTATGGATGATTCTGTTGCCAGCTTTTACTAAAGCAGTGATTTCTTCATGATGAAGAATCGCATTGTTGACCGAAGTCCAACTCGCACCTTTATTGGTTGTTCTGAAAATTCCGCCACCATTTGTCCCAGCCAATACAGTGCTAGAATCTATCGCTACCAAGGAGGTAACTTTTGGATTGCCCAAGCCCGTGTTTACTTTTTCCCAGTATCTGTCGTTGCCAACAAAGCCAGTAAAACGGAAAATTCCACTATCGGCAGTAGCTGCAAAAAGGTATTTGCCAGTATGCGCCAAAGCCGTGATTTTACCGCTTTTCAAACCAACTGGTCTTGCGCGCCAAGCGACCAATTTGCTATTGGTGCTTTCGAAAACGCCTCCTTCATTTGTGCCAATGTATACAGTGGAGTCGTGAGTGATACTGCAACTTACACTTCCGCCATATGGGCCTTTTGTGCCGAAATGAGCGAATGAGTTGAATGATAAAATACTAAGAATAAATATTAAAATGTTTTTCATGATTTTAATTGTTTTTTGCCCCCTGTTTCATCCATTTCATGATTTGATTGATTTCACAATCATTCAATTTACTTGACGGAAATGGTGGCATCTGATTGGCAGTGGAAGTGAGTGAATTGTATAATATACTGTTTTTAGGAACGTTGATATCCAAATAACCACGATTAGGACGTGTGATATGAACATAAGCCACACTTGTTTCCAAGTTCAAATTTCCTTCTGGTCTACTGCCCGAATGACAGCTTGCAATGGCACAATTGGTTCTGAAAATGGGGACAATATGCTTTGCAAAAGAAATAGTGTCCGATAAATTTTCAGTGCAGTTGCTGCTGTGAACATTGGTCGTATCAGTTGGGATAACAGCAGGTTTCTCTACTTTATTGTTTGTACAAGAAAGTAGTAGAAATGAGAGCAAACCAAGTACAATTATTCTACACATTTATTCGTAATGAAACATTTTTGAAATATTGCTTGCTATTTTGTCGGCTAAAGTGCTTTTGTTTTCTTCTAAAGAAACCACTTTTAGACTTTTCGAGTCGCTTAAGTTGATTCCTGAAAACAAAACATTCAGATCCATATAAGTATGGAATAGTTCGCCATTCTCGGTGACATTAAATACTATATTAGGTATTGATTTAGAAGGC
>JAYVIX010000157.1:0-3388 GCA_043769845.1 Cytophagales bacterium | reverse complement strand
GTTTAAAAAAAAATATCTACGAAGAGGAAGCCCAATGGACTTCCTCTTTTGTGTTAAACGAGTTTTTATGAATTCAAATCCAGAAAACGAAGTTCAGGTATCCATCAAAAAGCATGAAAATGGCATCCGCCACATTCATCGTCATGTAAATGGTACAAAAATTGTGCATTGCGCCATCATGTTCGATATTGGGAGCCGAGACGAAGCCGATAATGAAGTAGGCTTGGCACACATGTGGGAGCACATGGCTTTCAAAGGAACTGCAAAACGCAGTGCTTATCAAGTACTTACTTGTCTTGATTCCTTAGGTGGTGAACTAAATGCTTTCACTACGAAAGAAAAAATATGCTTCCACGCTTCCGTTTTAGACATTCATTTTGAAAAGGCAGCCGATATCTTGGTGGATATTGCGTTTCATTCCGTTTTTCCAGATAAGGAATTAGAAAAAGAGAAAAAAGTAGTTCTGGAAGAAATCAGTATGTATCTCGATTCGCCAGACGATGCAATTCAGGATGAGTTTGATGCGTATTTGTTTCCCAACCATCCGATGGGCAATAATATTTTGGGAACAATCGAAAGCGTGAATTCCTTTACCCAGCAGCATTTTCAGGATTTCATCGCACGAAATATGTCGACCGAACGTGTGGTTTTTGCCAGCATTGGCAATGTACCTTCTAATAAGGCGCAACAGATTGTGAAGAAAAAACTGAATACAGTTTCGCATAAATTTTCAGATTTTAGCCGTAATCCAATCGGCACAATTCTTGCAAAGCCTTATACAATCACCAAAACCATCCAACAGGCACATTGTATGCTTGGCAATCAGGCACTTTCGGTGCATCATTCGGATAAATACAAACTGATGTTGCTGAATAATATTTTGGGTGGCCCAGCAAGCAATTCCTTGCTATATCTTTCGCTCAGAGAAAAACATGGCTATGTGTATTCGGTAGAATCGAACTATAATGCGTTTACCGACATAGGCGCAGTTCAGGTCTATTTCGCCACAGAGAAAAAGCAGGTGGAAAAATGCTTGGCTCTGGTGAGAAAGGAAATGCAACGATTGGACGAAATGGTGACGAAAGGCACAAAATTGGAAGCGTACAAACAACAAATCAAAGGTCAGCTGGCCATGTCGGAGGAAAACAATCAGGGCTACATGCTCATGATGGCTCGTAGTTTGCTCGATATGGGTAAAGTAGAAAATATAGAATCAGTTTTTGAAGAAGTAGACGCCACCACTTCCGAAGAATTGATTGATTTGCGCCAGAAATACTTCAATCCCGATTCGATGATTTCGCTCACGTTTTTGCCAGAACAAGGTAAAAGGTAAAAGCTTTTGGCTTAACGCTTTATCTTTTACCAAATCTGAAAAAAATGGAATTTTTACCTCCAGAACTTCAAACCTATTGCGATCTTCATTCGGATGTAGAACCGGAAATTTTGCAAAAAATCAATCGGGAAACGCATCTTCGTGTTTTGAAACCACGAATGCTTTCGGGACATTTTCAGGGTCGATTGCTTTCTTTTTTGTCTAAAATGCAACGCCCTCTCTCTATTTTAGAAATAGGCACCTATACAGGCTACTCGGCTATATGTTTGGCTGAAGGCTTGCTGGAAGGCGGTAAACTGGTAACGATAGATTGCAACGAAGAACTAGAAAGTTTTGTACTAGAAAATATTCAGGCCGCTGGTTTTGCAGATCGTATCGAAATGAAATTGGGCGATGCTCGAACAATTATTCCTACTCTTGGTTTTAAGTTCGACTTAGTTTTTATCGATGCCGACAAGATCAATTATGCCCTTTACTACGATATGATTTTTGACATGCTCAATCCTAACGCACTCATTATAGCTGACAATGTGTTGTGGAGTGGCAAAATTTTGGATAAAAACTTAAAACCGAACGATGAAGATACCTACGCAATTTTGGCATTTAACAAAAAAGTAGCCGAAGACATACGTGTAGACAACATTTTACTACCAGTGCGTGATGGATTGATGATGGCCAGAAAAATAAAATAAACTTAACCTGTATACTTGCTATCCTTTAAAAAATCCAGTTAAATTTGTCAATAATTAAACTTTACAATTCACTCAATTCCTTCACAATGAAAAAAATGTTTAAATACGCTTCCCTACTTTTTATAAGTGGCGCACTTTTAATGACATCTTGCGGTAAGAAAGATGACGAGGCAGTAACACCAACACCTGTTGACACAACACCTTCAGGAAGCGAAACCTGTATTGGCAATCTTACTACAAAAGTAACTATTGATGCCTCTACAGATGCAACACAAAATAGTTATAACGGAAAATCGTATTCATGTTCAGTTGCTACGGGCAAGGTTGATACTCTTTATCTAGATGTGAAATCTAAGAAGGATATGGATTTTATCTTTATCAAAAGAATTTCTAATGGAGGAACACCTGAAAATTGGATTAATAAGTCAACTTTAAAAACGGTAGACGGAACTAAAGACATTGTAGGTGGATCATCTGATTTTACTTATCAAGTACCTGCTGGTGATTTCATCTCTTCTGCTTTGAAAATTAAGATTCCTGCAGCCGTAATGACTTCTAATTCAACAGACGTGTATGTAATTTGGTTTACAAAAGAAGTTACAAAAGAAGCTGCTGTAGGTAGTGGAAAAGGAGACTTTACTAATACAGGAAATAGAACTGTTGTAGGTCCTATTTATGTGACATTAAAGAATGGTTCTGATGCTCCGTTTAAGTCTCAATCTGCTTTGACAATTGGAGATCAAGCAGCTGTCGAACCGAGTTATATAACAAGTGGTGGTGGCGTTAATACACTAAGTGGTGCTTCTTTGCTAGATTCAGCCTCAATGACTTCTGATGAGAGAAAAATGTCATTGAATGGAACAGACTTTAACATGGTTAGTATAGCGGCAGATGGGAAAACATTAGGTAACGGAAGTACTCCGCATTTTATTAGTGTAGGTATAAGAAGTGCTATCGGTTTTACTAAAAATGCAGGAGGTACGAACGTAACTAAATTTGTAAAAATTGCAACTCTTTCAAATTTCGCTACTATCACATCTACTGAGATCGGTTCACTTGCTACACCAACTCTTGATAGAATTAAAATAGAAAGTAACTCTTACTATGTTTATTTGACTCAAGATGGAAGAAAAGGCATAATTAAAACAGGCACACTTTCTGCCACTTCACCATATACAATATCTGTTGAGGTAAAAGTTCAGGCAGGTAACTAGTATCTAAGTTTATAAAAACGAAAGAAGCCCTAGCAAATCGCTAGGGCTTCTTTCGTTTTATAGAAGTCTAAGTTTTGGGTTCTTGTTAAAACGAAACATTTCGCAGATAATCGCTACATTTGCAATAACTAAAACATAAAATGCAAAAC
>JAYVIX010000156.1:0-13916 GCA_043769845.1 Cytophagales bacterium | reverse complement strand
GGATGTTGTTGATGTCTTTTTTGGTCAGAAATTCGGCAAAATAGGTAAAGCCAGGATTGTGGCCAAAAATGATGACTTTGTCGTGACTATTGTCCAATTCGTTCACTATTCGAAGCAAAGTGCGCAAAGAAGCTTCGTAAATATCGTCTTCAAACTGAATATTTTCTTCCGAATATTTCAATTGTTCGCATACATATTCGGCTGTGCGTCTGGCTCTTGTGGCGGTGCTCGAAAGTACTAAATCGGGCGTAAAATGGATTTCTTGAGCCAATCGGCCGCCCATTCTTGGAGCTTCTCTATTTCCTCTGCCGTTCAATTCTCTGTCAAAATCTCGTTGCCCATTGATCGACCAATCGGATTTGGCGTGACGCATTAAGACTAATTGTTTTGGCATAGTACTAGGTTTAGGAATCACGATTTACGCCTATTTTTCAGACAAAAGCAAGAATTACTTTTGGATCTTAATTTTGATCATTTAACAATTATCTATCTGTTAACATTTTGGCTTGGTTTGGCATTGAAGTCTATTCTTACCAAATTGCGCCACCCAATTTTCAATCGTCAAATTATGAAAAAGAGCATCGTTTCTGGAATCTTTATTTTATCAAGTTTTATAGCCCAATCACAAACAGGCGAAGTAACAAATGCGATTTTGGCACTGAATGATGGCATGCTAGCAGATGCAAAAACGAGTATTGACAAAGCCAGTGTTCACGAAAAAACAGCCAATGAGCCTAAAACCTATCTATATAAAGGAAAAGTGTACGAGGCCATTGCACTAGATCCAACCTTAGGCAAGCAAACGCCAGATGCGGCCAAGGTTGCGTATGAAGCGTTTAAAAAAGCCAAACAATTGGATGAAAATTCGGCAAAACCTGGCAAATTCAAGAAAGACATTGAGACCGAATTGGCAAGTCCTAATTTGGCTGTAGCTGTTCAGAATGGAGGAATTCAGGCATATCAAGACAAAAATCTGGATGCTTCGTATGATTTTTTTACGATTTTTCAAGAGCTAAGACCAAAAGACACACTTGGTTATGTTTATGCTGCGCAAATGGCTTTGGCTGGCAACAAATATGCAAATGCAAAATCGGCTTACACCAATTGTATTGAGAAAACAGGTTATGTTTCAGCCGAAATTATTACCAATTTGATTTACATCTACAAAACGGTAGAATCAGAGAAAAACTATGATAAAGCTTTGGAATTTGCAAAAATTGGAAGGGCTAAATATCCTACTAATCAGAACTTTGTAATACAGGAAATTGATTTACTTGAAAAGACAAACAAGCTGCCAGAAGCAATCGCTGGTCTGGAATCTATCATCGCAAGTGGAAAAGCAACTTTTGAGAATTATTTAATATTAGGATCTGTCTACGAAAAAGCAAAAGAACCGACAAAAGCAAAAGATGCCTATACTAAAGCATTGACAATCAATCCAAATAGTTTTGAAGCAAACTATAATATGGGAGCATTGATGTTTAATCCTGCAGTGGAAATAATTAAGGAAGTGCGCAATATGGGTGTTCAGGATTACAACAAAAAAGGGAAGCAGATGGAAACTCAAGCGAAAGAAATCTTAAAACTTACGTTGCCATATTTCGAGAAAGCCAACCAGGTAAAACCAGATGACGAAGGTACTAAAAGAACGTTGAAAGAACTTTACAGCAACCTTGGAATAAAGGACAAAACGGTTAAGTAGTAAGTTTTGAATTTTAAAATTAGAAAAACGTGTCAAGAATAATTCCTGCAATAGACCTGATAGACGGAAAATGTGTGCGTCTCACGCAAGGCGACTATTCAAAAAAAACCAGTTACCATGAAAATCCATTGGATGTGGCCATGAAATTCCAAGATCATGGAATCAAATATTTGCATTTGGTCGATTTGGATGGCGCAAAACAGAAAAAAGTAGTCAACCATAAAATACTGGAAGCAATCTCTTCTAAAACGAATTTAATAGTCGATTTTGGTGGCGGTGTGCAATCTGACGATGATTTACGAATTGCGTTCGAATGTGGCGCAAAACAAATCACAGGCGGAAGTATAGCACTCAAAAACAAACCACTTTTTCAGGATTGGTTCAAAATACATGGTGGCGAAAAAATCATTCTTGGCACTGATGTGAAAGACAAAAAGATCGCTATTCATGGTTGGCAAGAAACCAGCGATGTGTGGCTTTTCGACCTCATTCAAGAATACTTAGAAGTCGGTTTGCAATACACCATCAGTACCGATGTAGCCAAAGACGGAATGATGGAAGGTCCTTCGTTTGACCTTTACCTAGAAATGCGAGACAGATTTCCCGATTTGAAAGTAATTGCCAGTGGTGGCGTCACTACGATCAAAGATGTGGAACAACTGCACGAAATGGGAGTGGACGGAATCATCATCGGAAAAGCAATTTATGAGGAGACAATCAAACTGGCTGATTTGAAACTATTTGTCTCTTAAAAATGGATCAGACACAAGCCAATAATCCTTTGCACGGACTTACTTTGGAAACGATTGTGACCAAATTGGTGGCTCATTTTGGTTGGAAGGATCTTGGAGCTAGGATCAATATCAAATGTTTCAACGAAGACCCAAGTATCAAATCGAGCCTCACTTTTCTGCGCAAAACACCTTGGGCCAGAACGAAGGTGGAAGAATTGTATGTAAAGGTGAGTAAAAGTACAAAAGAGATTTAGATTGGTTTCATACTGCAATTAATGGCCTGATTTCCAGCGTCATTAATTACAGTATTTAGTTCAAAATGACCTCTATATCTTTCAGTTCAATCCCCAAATCTTCGGCTGTTTCAGCATCAGAAAAACCTTTCGATCGTAATTTCAAGATCGTATTGCGTTGCTTGGCTTGGAGATTGGCCACCAAAATATTTGCTTCTTCTTCGCGTTTCTGAGCTTCCTCTTCGCGTTTTTGAGCTTCGGCCAATGCGAGGTCTTTATTGGCTAGCTCTAGGATAATTTCATCTTCCACATTCATTTGAAGGCGAACTTTAAGATCTGAATTGGCGGCTACCAAACGCCTCGTAATCAGCTGATATTCTTTGTCGTCTTCTTCCAAAACACTGATTTCGTGTTGCGAACCTGCCTCGAAAATCGACAACATTTTTTCTAATTTATTGCGCCTATAGGTTTTGAATAAGGGAATTTGAATAATGGTGCTATGAGTCAAACATTCGATAAACTCTTCTTTATGAGGTAGTTTTTCTTTGGTATAAATATCAATGCAATCGCGAGTGACATTGATAATGGGCGAATGGAGGGCATATTTGAGTGTATGTCCCAGAAAATAAATGGTATAAAGTGGAATCACTTTTGTAGGGTCATTTGGATAGGTATTCTTTGAATCCATGTATTGAAAACCAAGGTATCTACGGAAGCGAATAATATCAGATTCAAGCTTTACTTTTTGAAGTTCGATCAAGACAACTTGCTGATTGTTGTCAGCTAAAGTGATAGTGGCTTTAAAATCAATCCTGAAAACCGAAAAATCATGCGAACCAACGGGTACAGATGTTTCGGTTGGTTCAAGATGAAGGGTATTTATTTGAAGATCTAAGATGTTCGATATAAGTATTTTAGCGACTTCGTTATCGTCCAAAAGATACTTAAATACCGAATCGTAAATGGGGTTGGCGATGATCATCTAAGAGGTTGTTTCTAGTTTATTTGATCCTGCAAATTTAGGGTGTTTTTTCAGTTTAGCATCGTATAACACATCAAGCAAAGCTTCTGCTATTTTTTCTCTATCAAAATGGATTTCTGCCAACTTTCTAGCATTGATTGACAATGTGTTACGAGTAGTTTCGTCTTCGTAAAGTTTTAAAATACAATTAACTAATTCCGCTTTATTTCGGCTCGCAAAACCACAATGGAATCGCTCAAGATAGTATTTTTGCCAGCCTTCATAATTGATCAGTACAGGCAAGCCAGAAGCCAAATAATCGTAAAATTTATTGGCACTATTAGTTTCTAGAATAGGGTAGGAGGCAAACGAAACAATGCCAAGATCAGCGGCATCAACGTATTTTTTTACTTCCGTTTTTGGAACAGCCTCTACAAACGAGATGTTCGTAGTGCCCTGATTTTTAACATATTGAACTACTTCGTTTTTTTTGTTTCCATTTCCTAAAAATATAAAATGAATATTTATTAATTTTATATTTTTAGCTACATCTACCCAATATTCCAAGCCATTTGCTAAACCGATAGTACCAGCGTATAACACTATAAAATCGTATTCTGAATATCCTAATTCTTGTTTTGCTTTGGCTTTATTTTCTCTTGGTCGAAATGTAGAGCAATTGGTGCCATTTTGCGAAACCACGATTTTGGATTGGGTAACTCCTTTTTTCTCAATCGCTTTCTGCATTCCTTCTGACAAACAGACGATTGTTTGAGCTTCTTTGTATATCCATTTTTCTAGTTTTAAACAGCTCTTTATCAGCCATTTATTTTTTAGGATCTGCATCCCGATAGGCACATCTGGCCACAAATCTACTGTTTCGAATACAAACGGTTTTCGGAACCACTTTTTGAACCATATTCCTAATAAACCTATCGTAAGCGGAGTGCTGGAGGCGTAAACAATATCCGTTTTGCGCAGCTTCAATGAAAGACACAGAACGATTGCTACAAAATGAAAAAAAGATAGAATACGAGCCGAAAATGATGCGAAATGTGAATAGTTGACATTCAGCTGAATCACTTTTAAACCATCGAATTGGTGTCTTTTGTAAAGTTGAAAAAAGGGAATTCGGTTTTCGAAATTCCCTGAACCACACACGATTATCACTTCGTGTCCAGCTTTTACCCAATTTTGGGCTAATTCGAGCGAACGATTATTGCCCGTTCCGTTGGGTGGCGAAAAGTGCTGATGGAGGTAAAGTATTTTCATCAACTGTCGAAGTTTCAAGAGTTGTTTAAATTCATGAAACGTTGAACTTTAAACTATTTATTTCAACACAACCAATGTAGCTCCATAGCCATATTTGTCTCTTCGGGCATCTTCGTAATGTTTCACAAAAATGTTGGTCGAAAGTTTTCGGCCGATTTCGGCTTTCAATATTCCATTACCAACTCCGTGAATATAAATGACTTCCTTTAATCCAGCCGAAACCGCTTTTTCCAGATGCGTTTCAAAAGCACGCATTTGGTAGCGTAATTTTTCTTCTGCTCGGAGGGTATAATGGTCGTTTATCAGTTTTTCGATATGCAAATCGATTTCTGAAGCTGGTTTTATGGATGATTGTGTAAGCATTGGTATTTTTTCGCCCAAAGCAGCTGCCAATGTTTGGGCATTTTCATCGTTCAAACTGATATCCAGCTGCATTTTAGTACCCCTACGTTCCAATACTGGAAGAATATCCGGTTCTGCTTTCCATTTGTTTGGTCTGAGGTCGATTTCTTTGGCCAATGGCAAACGAATTTCACTACGACCTTGGGCAAAAAACAGCATTTGTACCAACATTTTACCATCGTCCAACAAACTCATTTGGTCGGTTTGGAACACAGTAATAGTGGTTTTTTTATTTAAAGTCCCAAATATCAAAGGCTTAGCCTCAAATGAAGCTCTTAATAAAAAGGAGGTAAATAGAATTTGAAAATCAGTATTGTTCACCAAATGAAACACATGTTTTCCATCAGTTTCGATTGTTTTGACGAGAAAGACACCTCTATCTGCAAATGATTGTGGTTTTTGAGAAGTCGATTTTGGAGTATTCAAGGTAGGATCGAGTGCGAAAACTTTGTCTTCAAGTGCCGACACCACTACCAAATCAGATTTTGGAAATGGAATCTTAAATCCATCCGAAAGCATTACTTCTACTATGTTTTTTGGTGCAAATCCTACCACTACACCTTGCTCTCGACCGTGTACCACACGCACTTTGTCTCCTATATTCATTCTTTATTACGCTATTACGTGCAAGTATAGCGATTTTGGGTAATAGAATAGTGGCGAAATAAGATTGGCAAGTGAAATTAATATGTATAATTTTTAATTTAAATTAGATATTTTGTATTTATTATTTTTAATTGAACCGGTATATCAAAAGGTTGCTTTTTTATTGTAAATGACTTTTAATAAAGCTTTTAATAAGAATGAAGAAATATTTTAGAAAAAATTGGGAACGTTACCAACAAAATGAATCACAATCATGTTAATACACAGAGCTTAAGAATTTTATTTAGAAATAATCTAAATAAATATCCATTATTGAATAATCGCTAGTTAGAATTAAATTCGCACTCAAATTGAGTATAAATACTTACACTATGAGTTGGTTATCTACATCTTTAAATTCTTCCTTAGGGAAGAAACTTTTAATGGCCTTAACCGGCTTATTCCTTTGTACATTCCTTGTTGTGCATTTAATAGGAAATCTACAATTATTGAAAGATGACGGAGGCGAAGCATTCAATTTCTATGCTAAGTTCATGACTTCAAATCCTTTGATAAAAACTACCTCTTATTTACTTTATGCCAGCATTTTGGGACATGCTATTTGGGGCATAATGTTAGCTTTTCAAAATAAAAAAGCTCGCCCAGTTGACTACCATTCTTTCGAGAACAGAAGTTCTTGGGCATCAAGAAACATGGCCATTTTGGGAACACTTGTGTTAGCTTTTATCGTAGGCCACATGGCTGATTTTTGGTGGGAATATCATAATGAAACCGATTTTCCAATTCGTACTTATGCCAATGAATTTGGTCAAGCAGTGACGTTGAAAGATTTGTATTTGGAAGTAATGGAAGCTTTTGAAGTGTGGTGGATTGTCGCTTTTTATGTGGCTTCAATGGGTGCCATTTCTTATCACTTGCAACATGGTTTTCAAAGTGCGTTCCAAACACTTGGCTTGAATCATAAGAAATATACTCCTTTCGTCAAATCATTTGGGTTTGTGTTTGCCATCCTTATTCCCGCAGCTTTCGCATATATTCCCTTGTACGTTTATTTCATTAAATAATTCTTAATAGTAGGTAACATGGCATTAAATTCCAAAATACCCGCAGGCCCACTAGCCGATAAATGGAAAAACCATAAGTTTAACCTAAAGCTAGTAAATCCAGCCAATCGTAGAAAATACGACATCATTGTAGTAGGGTCTGGATTAGCTGGTGCTGCTGCTGCTGCTACACTTGGCGAGATGGGTTACAATGTGAAGTGCTTCTGCTTCCAAGATAGCCCAAGAAGAGCGCATAGTATTGCGGCTCAAGGTGGTATAAACGCTGCTAAAAATTATAAAAACGATGGCGACAGCGTTTACAGGTTGTTTTATGATACTGTAAAAGGTGGCGACTATCGTGCTCGTGAAGCAAACGTACACCGTTTAGCTGAAGTGAGTGTAAATATCATCGACCAATGTGTGGCACAAGGTGTTCCTTTCGCTCGTGAATACGGAGGTTTGTTAGACAATCGTTCTTTTGGTGGCGCACAAGTATCTCGCACATTTTATGCGCGTGGTCAAACTGGCCAACAATTATTATTAGGTGCATATAGCTCACTTTCTCGCCAAATAGGTGAAGGAACGGTGACAATGTATCCAAGAACAGAAATGTTGGATCTTGTCACTGTTGATGGAGTAGCTCGTGGTATTGTGACACGTAACTTGGTGACGGGTGAAATAGAAAGTCATGCAGGACATGCAGTCATGCTTTGTACTGGAGGTTATGGGAATGTGTTTTACCTTTCGACTAACGCACAAGGCTCAAATGTATCAGCATCTTGGAGAGCGCATAAAAAAGGAGCATTTTTTGCAAACCCTTGTTTTACTCAAATACATCCTACTTGTATTCCAGTTTCTGGCGATCATCAGGCCAAATTGACTTTAATGTCTGAATCGTTGAGAAACGATGGTCGTGTGTGGGTGCCAAAAGCAAAAGGTGATAAACGTGCTCCTGAGTTAATACCTGAAGACGAAAGAGATTATTTCTTGGAAAGAAAATACCCTTCATTTGGAAACCTAGTGCCCCGAGATGTAGCATCTAGAAACGCAAAAGAAATGTGTGACGATGGAAAAGGTGTAGGTGGCAGTGGATTAGCTGTTTATCTTGACTTTGCAGATTCGATCAAACGTTTGGGAGAAGAAGCTGTTGCCGCTAAATATGGCAACTTGTTCGATATGTACGCACAGATCACTGGCGAAAATCCATACAAATCGGCTATGCGTATTTACCCAGCTGTACATTATACAATGGGAGGTCTTTGGGTAGATTATAATTTACAAACTACCGTTCCTGGTTTATTTGCTTTGGGCGAAGCCAACTTCTCCGACCATGGTGCCAACCGACTTGGTGCAAGTGCTTTGATGCAAGGATTAGCCGATGGCTATTTCGTTTCCCCTTCTACTGTAAGCGATTATTTGGCTACAATTGGTCCGATACAAATAGATAACAAACACGAAGCGTTCGCAAAAGCAGTATCTGATGTAAAAGAGCGAATCAACAAATTGCTTTCTATCAATGGAACAAAAACAAGTACCGAATATCACCGCGAATTGGGACACATCATGTGGGATTATTGCGGAATGGCACGTGATGAAGCTGGTTTGATCAAAGCGAAACAAATGATTCGTGATCTAAAAGAAGATTTTTGGAAAAACGTTAAAGTATCTGGCGAAAACGAAGAGATTAATCAAGCATTGGAAAGAGCTGGTCGTGTGGCAGATTTTATCGAACTTGGAGAACTGATGATTGATGATGCTTTAGACAGGAAAGAATCGTGTGGCGGACATTTCCGTTTGGAAAGCCAAACAGACGAAAATGAAGCGTTGCGTGATGATAACAATTATTGTTATGTAGCTGCTTGGCAGTACAATGGCGAAGGGCAACCTGAAACATTGAACAAAGAAGAATTGAATTTTGAATACGTGAAACTCACCCAAAGAAGCTATAAATAATATGTCAGGCACGATGAATCTTAAATTGAAGGTGTGGCGCCAAAAAAATGGCAATACGTCTGGCAAAATGGTGGACTACGATGCAAAAGGCGTTTCGCCCGACATGTCGTTTCTAGAAATGTTGGATGTTGTAAACGAAGACATTATCAAAAAAGGCGACTCACCTATTGCTTTCGATCACGATTGTCGTGAAGGAATATGTGGTATGTGTAGTCTTTATATCAATGGCAAACCTCATGGCCCACTACAAGGTGTAACCACTTGCCAGCTACACATGCGTAGCTTCAAAGATGGAGAAACAGTAGTGATTGAACCTTGGAGAGCCAAAGCTTTTCCTGTCGTAAAAGACTTAATGGTAAACAGGTCGGCTTTCGACCGTATACAACAAGCTGGTGGCTTTGTAACCATTGGTACTGGTGGTGTGCCAGATGCTAACTCAATCCCTATTCCGAAAATGGTAGCAGACGAAGCGTTTGATGCTGCGACCTGTATCGGTTGTGGTGCTTGTGTGGCTGCTTGTAAAAATGCTTCTGCGATGCTTTTTGTATCGGCCAAAGTATCTCAGCTTGCATTGCTTCCGCAAGGACAAGTAGAACGCAAAACTCGTGTTGAAAACATGGTAGCCCAAATGGACGAAGAAGGTTTTGGATCATGCACCAACACTGGCGCATGCGAGGCTGAATGTCCTAAAGGTATTTCGATTTCGAACATTGCAAGAATGAATAGAGAGTTCTATTCGGCAGTGCTTACTTCGGAGAAAGTTTAATTTTAGAATTTTGATTTATTGAAAGGCCAAGCTATCAATAGTTTGGCCTTTTTAATTATGTTTAAAGTACTTCTATCTCTTCAAAATAGGATTAAGTTTCAATTTTTGTAAAATTGGAACTTCGCTCAAGAATTAGTCTTACTTTTGTTAGATAGGCTCAGTTTAATGGGCTTTATTCTTTTATATCCTTATGAAGATCTATCAACAAATTGTAAGTGAGATACTTGCAGCTTCTCATATCGTAATTACTTCCCATAAATCGCCAGATGGAGATTCTGTTGGAAGTTCGCTCGGGATGCTTCATTTCATTCATAAATTAGGTAAAAATGCGATCGTATGTCATCCCGATCCTGCACCTGAATTTTTGATGTGGTTGGAAAATGCTCCCAATATCTTAACCATGACTAATAATGCGACTTTGATTGAATCGCATTTCGAACAAGCCGATCTTATTTTCTGTCTTGATTATAATGCCACCGATAGGGTAGGAGAAGACATGCAAAAGATTTTGGAAAAGGCTAATTGCAAAAAAATAATGATTGACCATCATTTAAATCCACAAGATTTTGCTGCGCTAACTGTTTCTGAACCACAAGTTTGTTCTACCGCACAATTGATTATCGAGTTAATCGTACAATCGGGAAATGAAGCACTTCTAGACTCGAAAATTGGTACGCCACTTTATTTGGGCATTCTTACAGACACAGGTTCATTCCGTTTTTCGTCCGTTCAGCCACGTACTCACCAGCTATTGGCAATGCTTTTGGAAGCGGGCGTTCAGCATCATCTGATTCATGAAAGTCTGAACGATACCAATACACTTGGTCGTTTGCGTTTGCAAGGTTATGCGATGAGCCAGAAATTAGAAATAATGGAACAAAATCATGTGGCTATTATTTCATTAACAGAAACTGAATTAGATCAATATAATTACCAAAAAGGAGATACAGACGGACTTCCGAATATGGCACTTTCTATCAAAGGAATGAAGGCCGCCATGCTTTTTTCAGAAAAAGATGGATTGATCAAAATCTCTTTCAGATCAAAAGGTAAAGATAATCCTGTGAATGTACTTGCTTCCGAGTATTTTGATGGTGGCGGACATGCCAATGCTTCTGGCGGAAGAAGTCATCTTTCAATGGCAGAAACCTTGCTTAAGATCAAAGCATTGATTCCAACTTATTTTCCTGCGGTATAGTGTTTTAGAAGGATTGGTTTGATATACGGCACCTCTAAAAACCTCATTTCCGCTAATGATTTCCCCAAAGGGGAAACAGGAAAGGGCTTTAAAAAACAAATTTGAGGTTTTTAGAAAAGCCCTTATCTTTTTGAAGCTGCTCGCCTCAATCGATCATTAATTGCCAATCCTAAACCTTCATTTGGGAAAATTTCAGCCAAAATAATCTCCACATTGGAACTGTCCAAGGAACGAAGTGCTGCAAATAATTGACAAGCTGCTTCATTCATATTTTTGTTTGGCGAAAGGACAATGGAGATATTCAATAAATATGAATAATTATAAATATAACTAATTGCGCCTATTTTTTTATTAGGATATTTTAAAACTAATTCTTCAATACTTCCCAAGTACAACGGTTTTCCTGGCGCATAATGGCTGTCTAACATTCCTGGAGCTTGTGGGTTTGAAGAGCTTTGTAGAATGGTTAGTTTTTGTCCAAGTACATTTTCAATTTCTTCGACCGCAATTCCTCCTGTTCTGAAAATGGCTGGATTTCCGTCTTTTATTCCCACAATGGTCGATTCTAAACCGATTTGACAAGCGCCTCCATTAAGAATATAAGCAATTTTGTTATCTAGCTGATCTGCAACATGTTGTGCTGTTGTTGGACTAATATAGCCGAATGGATTAGCACTTGGTGCCGCCAAAGGAAATGGTAAAGAGCGTAAAAGCTCCAATGTTAATGCATGATTTGGAACTCGAATACCTACTAATTCTGAACCGTTTGTGACAATATCTGGAATTGAACCGTTTCTAGGCAAAAGTAGTGTAAGTGCACCCGGCCAAAATTCAGCTGCAAGTTTCTTGGCCCAAACTGGAAAATCAAGAACGTATTTTAAAATTTCGCTTGCCGAAAAAGTATGTACAATAAGTGGGTCAAATGTAGGACGGTTTTTGGCTTCGAAAATTTTGGCTACTGCATTTGCATTCAATGCATTAGCTGCCAAACCGTATACCGTTTCGGTTGGAATTCCGACCAATTCGTCATTCATCAAAAACTGCCTTGCTTGCTCTAAATTGGTTCCTTGCATCCTACAAAAATGGCAATTCTAAACGGATTATAGATTGTTTTTGAAATTACACTAAATCAAATTGCTTGAAATGATGTGTAAAATGTTTGTTGTGGAATATTAGCCATTCATCGAAATTTAGTTCTCCCATACTTGGATTCATCGTTTTTCTGGCTGGATTTTGGTTGAAATAATCTTTAAAATAAGCTAGTTCTATTTTTAGAATTTCGATTGCACTTTTCAAACTGACGTATTTTAAAGGCATTGGAGTTTCCTTAGGCATAAAAGGAACTTTAAAGCCTATTGGAATTTCGTTTTCAGAAATGATTACTGCAAACCGTATTTTCTGAGCTATTTCGGTCGGAAACATCATCTCTATTTGTATCTTTTCAGTAGAAATTTGAAACGTTGTTATAAGGTGCTCCACCATGTGTTGTGGTGTCATCATTCCGAAAATTACCTGATTATCAGGATGTAAGTTTGATAAAACATCTGACACAATTGAAATATTTTCAATGTCTATTTTGGACATAAAAATAGGGTTTAAATGGACTAAAATTTCGGTAACGGTTGTTTTGTAAACAGTAAGTATACAATTTTCAATGTATTGAACAATAAAAAAACAGCTACTTTTGAGGTAACTGCCTGATTATGTTTGTGTACGCGTAGGGATTCAAATCCCAAACCTTCTGATTAGTAGTCATCGTATTGGTAATTTTATTAATTTTTATACATTTATTTTTCACTGATATTTAGGTATTTATAATTTTTGCTCTGCTATTTTGCCTTTATTTGTTGATAATTCAGCCCTTTGAATGTATAATTCAACCGATACATGCACTAGTTAATATTCTGAAGATCAGAATATTATAAACGTAACCACAGCCATGGTTTTAGAAAAAGGGATAAAAGAAAAGACGATACAAACGCTGTAAAGCTAAGAATTACATTTAACAGAACCCAACAATATTATCCCCTCGGTATTCATCTGTCTTCTGATGAATACTGAGGGAAAGTTCAAACCCCAAATTCAAGAGGAGAAGCCGAAAAATATAAAATGGTGTTCAATAATTTTGAACAAAAAGCAGTGGAAGTAATCAGGGAAACAGACTCATTCACATTTGCATCATTCAAAAATTCTTGAATGAATGGTAAAACGAAAAAGGTGTTGTTTTTGGATATTTTGAAAGCTTCATTTAAGAATTGAAAGACCAGAATAGGAACTTCTGACAGCTACAACAATGCGTACAATTCATTCAAAATATTCATAAACGACAAAAGAAGAACAATACTTCCATTCGAATAAATCAGCCCTGATTTCCTGAATAAATATGAAAGTTATATGCTGGCAGTCCATTCTATTTCCTTATATAATCACAGATTGTGTTTCTGTTTTAATCTCTCTGTTACCTGAATATTGCTTATAATAACGAAGTATTTAGGCCGCATTCAAATAATGCGGCATTGCCCACGATAGAAAAAGATAATTATCAGTAGAAATAAATAGTTCAGACCAATCATTTAATACTTTTGAAACTATGTTTAGAATGATTTATAGTTAAAAAAGCTATTCAAAAATTAAACTATGTTTTTCGAATAGCTTTTTTAATGAATAACGAACATTTACTCTATCACTACTCTTTGAATTTTATCATCTGTTTTTATCAAATAAACTCCTTTTGGATATTCTGAAAGATTGATTTGATTGCCATCTCCTGATTTTAATTCTTTGCCTGTAAGTGATGTCACTTTCCAATTAGCAGTTTGAGACAAATTGAAAACACCATTATTGCTAGGGTTCGGGTAAAACTTTATAAAACCGTCAAGCTCTTGCTCTAATTCTATTTCTGTAGTGATTTTCTTTGCAAATGCAATATATGTGGAACTATAAGGCTTTATTTTTACTAAGCTATTTGCCTTATAACTAGACTCATAAGCATCAACGCCTTGATAGTCTACAGGTCCTCCACCAGTTGTTGTGCTTGTCTTTCCAT
>JAYVIX010000155.1:0-2190 GCA_043769845.1 Cytophagales bacterium | reverse complement strand
ATCGAGATTTGCACCCCAGATCCTTTTATTAGAGAAATTCCATTGGCATCTAAAATCTCGTAATGCGCATTTTGACTTAAATTAATCACATTCACCGCCTTTCTCGGACTGAATGTAATAGCTGATTTTTCGGAGTTGTACTCTACAACTTTAGAGTAAAAATACTGACCATCAGGTTCACGAAATCTAATCCTATATTTATTTGTGCCTGAATGGTGATGTTCATTGGTTTGATAATCATTTTGAGCCAAACCTCCTTTGGCGTGTACTTCCGCAATAGCGACCCAAGTATTATGTAAAAATTGTTCGATAAAAAACTTGCCTTGCAGTTTTTCCGATTTGGTAGACCAAGTGACATTTTTATCTGTGATCAAAAAAGTGACGAAATGAAAATTGGTTGTCGCTTTTATAACAGTGCTATTGAGCACTTTAGGTTTACAATCGTTTTTGTAAATAATTTTTATGAATATTTCTTCATTTATTTTAAAGTGCGATAAATCAATTTCAAAAGCACTAGAATTAAGATTTAAATGAGCTTTCGCATTGTTTACAAATACTTCTTCTGTACAGAAATCTTGCATATTTCCTGTAAAAGGATTCTGTACATACAGATTCTTGCCCTGATAGGTCCCTGCTAAAACGATTTCGCCAGCCCTTGATTGTAAGAAAACAAAACCTAACATTGCTGTCAGTAATAAAGAGAAGCTTTTGTAGCGCATAGTATAAATGCTATTACCAATATATTAACCATTCAAAATTCATGATTCTAGTTTTAAAAAACAAATACAAACAAGATTGTTTGGCGAAATAAAAGAACAGTAGCGTTTGTTTTTTAATTGAAACACTACATTTTAGCGTATCTTTTGATAAATATCTTTGTATAATGGCACAACAATTACCAATATTGGCGATTATTTCTAAATTGCGAGTTGTATTCCTACATTACCTTAAAACCTAATAAAAATTAAGAAAAGAGATATGGCATTTGATATTGAAATGATCAAAGAGGTGTACTCCCGTATGCCAGAAAGAATAGAGGCAGCTCGACAACTGTTGGGAAGACCTTTGACACTTACTGAAAAAATCCTTTATTCTCATTTGGATGAAGGAAAAGCGACAGTAGCATACGAAAGAGGAAAGTCTTATGTAGATTTCAATCCTGATCGTGTTGCGATGCAAGACGCTACCGCTCAGATGGCTTTGCTTCAATTTATGCAGGCTGGTCGTCCGAAAGTAGCAGTTCCTTCTACCGTACATTGCGATCACTTAATCACCGCAAAAGTAGGCGCTGAAAAAGATTTAGAATTTGCAACTAAAGAAAGTAAAGAGGTATTTGATTTTTTAGGATCAGTATCTAATAAATATGGAATTGGTTTTTGGAAGCCAGGTGCTGGAATTATCCACCAAGTAGTGTTGGAAAACTATGCATTTCCTGGTGGTTTGATGATTGGAACCGACTCTCATACTGTAAATGCAGGCGGTCTAGGTATGTTAGCCATCGGTGTTGGTGGTGCAGATGCTTGTGATGTGATGGCAGGTCTTCCTTGGGAATTGAAATGGCCAAAACTGATTGGTATCAAACTTACTGGAAAACTGAACGGTTGGACTGCTCCAAAAGATGTTATTTTGAAAGTGGCAGGTATCCTAACTGTAAAAGGAGGTACTGGTGCAATTGTAGAATATTTTGGTGATGGTGCGGTTTCTTTATCATGTACAGGCAAAGGAACTATTTGCAATATGGGAGCTGAAATTGGAGCTACAACTTCTACTTTTGGTTACGATGAATCGATGGAGCGTTATTTGCGCTCAACAAATCGCTCGGATATTGCTGATGCTGCCAATGCAGTAAAAGCACATTTGAATGCTGATTCAGAAGTATATTTGACACCAGAAAAATATTTCGATGAAATAATTGAAATCAATCTTTCTGAACTTGAGCCACATGTGAACGGCCCATTCACACCAGATTTAGCTACTCCAATTTCTAAAATGAAAGAAGAAGCTGCTAAAAACGGCTGGCCACTAAAAGTCGAGTGGGGGCTAATTGGTTCATGCACCAACTCTTCATACGAAGATTTGTCTCGTGCAGCGTCTATCGCCAAACAAGCACTTGCAAAAGGTTTGACTACAAAAGCAGAATTTGGAATCAACCCAGGTTCAGAACAAGTACGTTACACAGCTCATCGCGAT
>JAYVIX010000154.1:0-3400 GCA_043769845.1 Cytophagales bacterium | reverse complement strand
CTTTTGCCCGAAAGGCTAAGTAAGCTAAGTGATTCAAGTACTTCTTCAAATCGGTATTTCTTTCCAATTTGGGTGAACATCGCTTCTTTTAGAAGCTTTTTCAACTGTTTTTTTTGAAGTTTAAACGGGGATTTATTTTCTTGTTCGATCGCTTTACCAAGCTTGACCCCATTTTTCAGCAATGCACCTAAAATAGCCATAAGTATATTCTCTCTGGCAAAAATACATTATTTATCAATCATTAAATAATGAAATTGGTGAATGAAATCTGAACAATTACGACTTTCATGAACGCTTTGAGGTATATTTGAATTCCAAAATCGACCCAAAATGCTGGCTGAAAACATTCAAAAAATTCAGAATAAAATACAAGATAAACAGTGTGTTCTGATTGCCGTTACCAAAACACATCCTGTCGAGGTTTTGCAGGAAGCATACGATCTAGGTCTGCGTGTATTTGGCGAAAACAAAGCACAAGAAATGATGCTGAAATACGAAGCTTTGCCAAAGGACATTCAATGGCACATGATTGGGCATTTGCAAAGTAACAAAGTGAAATACATTGCACCTTATGTTTCGCTTATTCACTCGGTAGACGGTTTGGCTTTGCTGAAAGAAATAAACAAACAAGCAATTAAAAATGAGCGAGTTATATCCTGTCTTTTGCAAATCTATATTGCAAAAGAGGAAACCAAGTTTGGCCTAAGTTTCGAAGAAGCCGAAGAATTATTGGTTTCTGAGGAATTTAAATATATGAATAATATTTCAATTATTGGTTTAATGGGAATGGCGACCAATACTGAAAATAAGGAAACGGTAAAATCTGAATTTCGAAGTTTAAAAGTGTTTTTCGATCAATTGAAAGATAAGCATCCGAAAATTTCAGTTCTTTCGATGGGAATGAGTGGCGATTTTGAAATGGCAATTTCGGAAGGCAGCAATATGGTACGAGTTGGTTCGGCTATTTTTGGAAATCGTTCTTATGCGATTTAGTTTTCAAATCAGAAATAGTAGTACTAATGCTATCGATTGCCGAAATAGGTTTCGAACCAAATAAAGTGCTGTAATACAACGATTCGTAGATGAATTTTTTATTCAAAAACCGAATATTTTCTTTAGTAATAATCGGTTCACCACCAAAAAGAAACGTTTTAATGCCACTGTAAATAGCGACTAACCGCAAAATGAACGTAGGAATTTGGAAGCGTGACTCGGCTAATCCGTAAGCCTTGCCAATATGGTTGTAGAAATCACGGTACGAAATACATTCAGCATTCAAGACCAAACGGTCTTTGTGTTCGATTTCGAGCAATTGACAAATTGCATATGAAACATCTCGCACATCAACTACATTCAAATAGCCAGCAGGATAACACCAAGACATTTTTTTGATGAAACCAATCAGTTTTGTACTAGACCTATTCAGGTCGCCAGCTCCCAAAATAATGGAGGGATTGACCATCGAAAAATTCAAACCTTCCTCGCCTCCTCTAAACACTTCCAACTCGGCCAAGTATTTCGATTTGGCATAAGAGGAATTAAGCTCAGTGTCTTCCCATTTAGTTTTCTCATTGATTATTAGCGAGTTGTACTGCCTACCCAAAGCTGCAATAGAACTCACGTGTACCAATTTTTGAATTCCAGCATTCAAACTGGCATTCACCACATTGGCTGTACCCAAGACATTGGTTTCGAAAATGGCTCTTTTTTTTCTTGGATCAAAAGAAACCAAACCTGCACAATGAACCACTTTTTGGCAATCTTCCAATGATTTGGCCAAAACAGTCGTATCCAAAATATCGCCAATCACTATTTCACATTGTGAGAGTACGTTTGTTAAAAGCTGTTTATCAGCATTTTCCCGAAGCAATATCTTGATTTTATATCCTAGTCCAAGCAATTGCTTTACCACATACGATCCCACCAAACCATTGGCGCCAGTTACAAATACAGTCACTATATTGTATTATTTAGCAAGGGAAGTTCCCTCAGTTTCTGATAATGTTTGGTCTGCTTGGCCTTTGCTGTAGCTTCGGCTTGTTTGATGCTGTGGCAATCTGTTCCAACAAAATGCACCATTTTAAGGTCGATCAATTTCTCTGCAATTTTTTTGGACGTTGGCGAATAATAACCCACTAAACTATTGAGGTTGAGCTGAAATAAAAGCCCACGATCAAACAATTCAATATACCGATTAAAATCATGATACATGTAAGTATAGCGCTCCGGATGGGCAAGAATGGGCGTAAAACCTCGTGATAATAATTCAAAACAAACGTGTGAAAGATATGAAGATTCGTTTATGTACGAAGTTTCGATCAACACATATTTTTTTTTTCCAAAAGATAAAATTTCCTGATTAGTGGTGAGTTTGTGATAAAGGCTTTCGTCAATATAATATTCGGCTGCACATTCTAACTGAATATCAGGCATTTGCTCGTGAGATTTTAGCAAATGCAATTTTTCACGAATTCCATCAGGTGTATTTTTATATGCATCGCCCATGATATGGGGCGTGAGAATGGCTTTTTTGTAGCCCATTTCCACTAATCGATTCAACATCGAAATACTTTCTTCGACATTTTCAGAACCATCGTCTAGCCCAGGCAAAACATGCGAATGCATATCGGTAAATACAAAATCCGATGCCTCGACAACTTGTTTTTTCTTTAAAAAAAATGAAAACATTATGCTCTGATCAGTTTTTTGATTTTGTCAAAGATACCTAATTTCTCGCCTTCGTTTTCCATTTGATAGTATTCGCCATATCCATACCCTTGCCCATATCCATATTTGTAGCCATAAGCATACGAACGCAAATTGTCGAAACCGTTGAGAACCACCGCCAAATTCTTGAATTTGTTCCTCGTCACCAAGTTATTGATGTTGCGTTCAAATCCTTTTTTCGAATATTCTGCCCGAACAATATAGATATTCAAATCACTTTTTTTCATGACTAAAATTCCATCCGTCACGATCCCAACGGGTGGTGTGTCTATAATTACAACATCAAAATCGGCTTTTAGTTTTTCTAAAAGCTCGTCAAACTGAGGCGACATTATGAGCTCCGAAGGATTAGGAGGCACTGGACCTGAAGAGATAAAGAAATAAGTAGGAATATCAGTTGTCTGAAACGAATCGTTATATTCCGATCTTCCAACTAATAAAGTACTGATTCCCTTGGCGTTAGAAGTATTAAATGCTTTACTAATCTTAGGTTTGCGCAAATCCAAATCAAGGATGACTACTTTTTGACCTGACATCGCAATGATTCCTCCCAAATTGATTGCTACAAAAGTTTTCCCTTCTCCACTGATGGTGGAAGTAATACTGATTACTTTGTTCTTTTTGCCTTTGTTTAGGAACTCCATATTGGTTCGAACCGATCTAAGAGCTTCAC
>JAYVIX010000153.1:0-19952 GCA_043769845.1 Cytophagales bacterium | reverse complement strand
CTATCCGAATTCCATTTGGGGAATTGAAACGTGCCCCAGTACTTGTCACACTGTCTTGGACATTAAAGTCCCCCACTTGACCCAAAAACTTACTCACTCTTGCATCTTTGATACTAACAGCACGTACTAACTGATTTTTATCGGTTACATAAAGTGTATCATTATATATCGCTAATCCCCAAGGCGACTTGAATGTAGCAGCGTTTCCTAGTCCATCCGCAGCTCCCGGAACACCAGGCCTTCCCGCAAACGTACTGACCATATATTGTCCCCAACCTAAATTATTACCAGTGGCATCCGATGCTTTGATACAAACATTAGGCACTTCAAGCTGAACCACTTTGTAATCAGCAGTCACTTCGCAACCCAAGGAATCAAGTGCCGTTACCGAATAATTAGCTGATCCTTTTGCTACTATGTTTCGAGTGGTATCACCGGTGCTCCAAACAAAATATTTCAAACTTGGCAATGGAAACTTATCATCTAATAAAGAAAGCGTTACCGGATTTCCTTGACAAACCGTTACCGAATCGGTTGTTACCAATGCATTCCCTAAAGGAGGAAGTGGCTCTATCACACCTACACGAGGCGGTACTATGAATACATCTGCCGAATCAAGAATCGAACATTGTTTTGCTTTACCGAAAAATATCTCCACATAATAACGACCCGTTTTGGTGACAGAAAGTGTTCTAGAAGTATCTGAAACTGAGATCAAAGTGGTTCGACCTGGACCATACCATTTGTAACGTAATGTAGTATCTCCTTTTAGTGTGGCGTCAAGCAGATAAGAAGTAGCACACACTGTATCACCTAATAAAGTAGGAATTGGTTGATTGCGCACATACACATTTTTGAAAAAAGTGGTATCGCAACGCCCGATTTTGGTATAATATCCAAGAAAATAATTTCCTGTATCTTTTGGAGCAAAATATTTCCCTTGCGTAACCGCATTCTTGTCTATGCCACTTATCAAACGTAGAATCCCAGTAGAATAATCAGGCGTGATGGTGTCGTGGTCGCATTTTACCACATAGGTCGTATCAAATCCTTTCCAGAAACCTTCTAAACTCCAATCAGGCAAATAATACCTTCGTACGGTATTGGCCACACCGCCATCCAAAATATCAATATACCCTTTGATATTGAATGCTAAAGCTCCTGGGCTACTGAACCGAGAATCAAAAGGAGCTCCATTGGCCGTGCCTGCTTTTCGTCCTTGTGCAGGCGGAGAGCCCGCAACCGTTTCCACAAAACCAGTATTAGCATTGAATCTTCTGAGTGAATAATTCAGCTGATCGCTGAAATAGACCCAATCTCCAATTTTCTGGGTGATACCGTTTGGAGTTCTTGTGCGGTAAATCCCAGGTGCACCGTCTTTAAAATCAGGAATGGTAGGCTTTACAATTTCAGAAATAACATCGGTTGATAATGCATATCGCAACAAGTTATTATCCCTAGTAGCGACACTTAATCCTTGAGAATCTACTCCGATCGCAAATGGCTGAGTCAAAGAAACATCTTTACCTTGAGCAGGCATCGAACTGGCGCCTCCTCCAGCTACCAATTTAATAATATCACCTAATCCATTGATTGTAAAAGCCTTGATATTGTTATTTTCAACATCCGACACATAAATAGTATCTGCCCTTTCGTTGATAGCCAATCCTTTAGGGCCAGACAACAACCCATCAGAAATTGGCCTTATTGGAAAAGAGGCATCTGGCACATCAGCCTTTATAAGCCCAACTGCTGTGCTGACTTTCTGTTTATCTAGTTCTATTCTTTTGACTTTGCCTTTCGTAAAATCAGCAAAATATACATCGTTCCCCGTGTTTTCATTCAACACAATCCCATAAGGTTCGCCAAACCTAGCTACTGAAACGTTTCCATCAATATCTATTGACGAGGCTGTTGCTCCTTTACTTTTCACTATTACTTCTGGCACTCCATCTATCATATCCGACTTATATCGGTACAAAGACAAATCGGCCGCATCGGTAATAAAAATCGTTCCATCACATGCGGTATACAATCCTTCTGGTCGTTTCAAAAAACCAGCATCAACAATCGTACTCACACAAGGAGTATTCACAACAGTGAGCTGCTTCGTAACTCCGCTTCCACATGAATTAAACGTAACATTATGAATTCCTAATCCAGCCTCTTTTGGATCGAAAAAATACCGAGAATCCACTTTTTTAACACCATCCCCAAAAAAGGAGTAAGTCGATTTACTAGGAAAAATACTAGTCGATTTAGAAAGCAATGAAATCGCATCTGAAATACAAAATTGAGTCTGAGGAGGCGACCATTTTGCACCAACTCCTTTTGTATCAATCGTATCATTGATATAACCGTTTGTAGAACACGAGCCATCCAACTTGGTTAAGATGTATTCAATCTTATACACTGTACCAGCTGCGCCTGTTGGTACAAAACTATAAGTGGTATCTCGTGCTGGTGCTCCAAAAGTAGCAGTAACTGGATCTTTCCAACTAATCAACCAATCGCTCAACTGTATGTTTGACAAATCGACCTCTGTTGTATCCAATGCACAAGATTTCAAATCACTACTTGCAATATGACCAATGTAGCAAGTACAAGTGGGCGGAGAAATAAGTGTATCAGACTGAGTAGTGTTACATCCCCCTACTGCACGAACCTTAAAATCCAACTGACATTTGGCAGGCAAACCATTTACCTCAAAAAATTCGGCCAAGCCGTTCAAGGGAACATCTACCCAATCTTGCGTAGGAATACATGGAGCAGAATATCTCACTTGATATTTTACGGCATTGGGTACATGTTTCCAAACAAACGTTATTTTATCACACTCTAAACTCTGAATCCCCAAATCAGGCTTCGAATCCAAATAAGGCGTAACCGGCACTGATACTACATTCAAAGAATAGCAATTGGTTTTTGCAGTATCAATGATCAATAATTTGACATCCTGCGAAACATCGTTCACAATATTCACATTGTATACATGCGCAGTATCCAATGTTTGATTATTCCACAACAAACGAACTGTTGGATATGTCAGATAAAACTTTTTGGGCGTAAAATCAGCCTTCAATTGAACAATAGAACCTTTGCAAGCAGCAGGCGGAACCGCTAACGAAACAGGAGGCAATACACAAGTAGGATCGGCAGTAGAACAATAAGATGGTCTACAAAAAACGATATTAGATTCTACCGAATCACAAACTCCAGCTAAGGCTTTTAATTGAAAATAGACGGTATCGTTTTTGGTATCACTAAAATCCAACGAGCCACCCATTCCTACCGAACTTGCATTTACCTTAAAAGTATTACTAACGCCTATACTTACGAAATTAGTAAACGTCCCATTTATCCCTTTTTTGTAACGAACTTTGTAATCTGTAGCTCCTTGAAGAATTTGCCAGTTAAAATTCACTTCATTACAAGACGAAGATCCGCAAGTAGGTTTTGGCACGTCCGAAAAACCAGACAAAACGGTAATAGTGGGCGATTTGGTGACCGAATCTTTCAAACCAGCATCCGTAGTAATAACGAGTTTCACCCCTATTACTCCAGCACTAGAATAGGTAACGGTTGGCACCACCGCATTGGGATCGGTGGTGCTGAAAGTAGAAGGACTCGCTCCAATTCCAAAATTCCAATCCCACTTTACAATTTTTATAGCACCAGTTACTGTTGACGCATCCCTGAAAACAACATTGGCATTTTTACATGAGCTAATAGCAAAAGAAGACCCATTCACTTCAAAATCAGCATTAAAGCTACATGAAACAGGTCGAGCAACGGTCGTCACGACATTTCCAACACAACCTACCTGATTGGTATCTTGCACACTAATAGTTACTGAATATGCTGCAGTTCCTTTTAAATCAACCACTATTGTGTTTGCTCCAACACCAGAGGAAGCTCCAACGATTGCTGCATTGGTGTTAGATGGAGCAAGGTTCCAAACATATTTATTGTTAACACTCAGAGGCGAGGCGGTAAATGTCACCTTATCGCCAAGACAAGGCAAGGCATTTGAAGTCGTAATCACTAAAGGTGGTGAAGCTGGAGCCGCAACTACTTTTTGTATTTCAGTGGTATCAGAACATGTACCAGTTTTAAACGTCACGAAGAAACTAGTAGTATCTACAACTGTAATGGAATTAAAAACGCCAGATGCCTGACTTGGTGCAACGGATGAAATAACTCCAGAAGTATTTTTTGAAAATAAAGCAAAATTAGAAGCACCAGTTTTTTGTTCGGCTATAATATTAATAGTTGAATTCGAACAAACAGCCGTTTTACTTAGGGTCAATAAGGCTTTAGGTTGGATTTTCTTGGTCACATTAAGAGGTGCTACCGAAATGCCAGTTTCGATCACACCATTTCCAAGCCAATCAACAATGGTCGAAAAAGGCCCATTGGGATAAGTGATAGTCGATTGACCACATTTTTTCTTAAAAAAAACTACCCTACCTGCATTTACAAACGCAGTAGGCAATACCACCCCTCCACCTGGCGCAGGAAAACGCCTAAACAAAACAAGCTGATAAACACTTGCTGAGACATGTTCCACACGTACTGATGCATAACTGGATGAAGTTCCAAAAACACCTTGATTGATAACTTTATAGACTGAAGTATCGATAATAGAAGTATCAATTCTAAACACCAAATTGTGCCCTCCCATAAAAAAGGGGGCTACTGTGCTTCGAATTCTAAAATCCAAAAACAACGAATCGCTTGTCGCAGATTCGGATTGAACTATCTGAAAATCAGCTCTATTCTGCCCACTAATTTGGAAGCAAAATCCAAAGAATAAAAAGGTGAGTCCGTAGATGTATTTTCTATATTGCATCTATTTTAGTGCTACTAGTTTCAGTTTCCCCACTTTATCCCCGACTGTAAGCTTGGCGATGTAAGTGCCAGCCGTCAGGTTATATAGGGTAGGTTTAAAAACAAATTCGTTTCGGCCTTGCATTTTCAGCCCCGACTCCAAATTTACAATATGAGTCCCACTCAAATCGTATAATTCCAATTTAATATTCGAAGAATTTGGTAAAGTATAAACGATAGACGATTCTCCTACAAATGGATTAGGTTGTGCATTGTAATCATAAGAGATCGAAAAATCAGATAATCCTGTAATCGTAACAGGTACAATGGTCGACATATTTTTGGCACAAGGATATGTGACTTCCACCGAATATTTTCCTTCTACGATTGGATTAAACTGTTTTTCCGTAGCACCAGGAATAGGCGTTCCGTTTAAATACCATTGATTTTTATTCGAAGAAGATGAAACAAGTTTCCCATTCACAAAATCTACCAATGGAATGGTCTTTGAAATTCCATTATCTAAATCAATTGTGCCGGGAAGTACATAATTGGCCTTCGAAGTAATTTCTTCTCCAGTTGCTGTCTTGAAAAAAGAATGAATGGCGCCATTACCAATCACCCAATCTGGTGAAACAGTTGCGCATGGATTAGTAATGGGTATTTCGACACTTCCAATAAATTGCTTTTGATCTGTCACCATTCGCCCATTTCCTTGTTTGGCAGAATTGGGGCGTACATTCATACTAAAAAAAGCCTTCGAAGCAGTGCCCAACGCAGCATATGATTCGGGATCAGACAAAACATCAAAAACACCTGGGACAAAACGAGCTTTACTAACATCAAGCCCTGCGGATACTACTTTAAAATCAAAATTCGAAGCCCCTAAGGCAAAATCAGCTCCTGATTTTTTTTTAATCGAAAGATCTAGAACAAGAATAGAATCTCGCACTTGACGCTCCAATTCAAGATCAAACGTTTTCTGAGCTACGGCACCAAATGCCAGAAAACACAACACCCCAACGATTCCTATTTTGCTGCTCATTTTGGTAAAGTCGAATAATATAACTTGCTGTTATGATGGTTGGCCAAAGACTGGTCGGCAGAATTGACATTGCCGTCCAAATTCAAATCGGTATAGCGATAATCGAGCCCTGTGATTCGATACAGTCCAGCATCTTCATCAGACCAAGTATGCAACAAATCAACCACATCCGTCTGATTTTTCCATGATTTATAAGGATCAGAACCATATAGTAACCAAGCATTGGTACCTAAATGGTACATCGCACCGCCACCATACACTCCTTTTGAATAATCAAAATTATACACATTCGGCAATGGCTTTACGGACGAGAGTAGCAGCCTTTTAGAGGAAGCGGTAAGGTGATTTCGGTGTGAGGCATAGACAAAATAATTCGTCCCTGGGGTTCCGTTTGCAAAAGTGACATAATTTCTGGTCCCTGTCTGATAGTCCAAAATATGGCCATCGGACAAAAGCCAAGCTGCTGCCGAATCGGCTTTCTGGCCTGTAATAGAATCTATTAACGTAAACATGATTCGATCCACTGCATTTGCAGGCACTGTGTACCCAACCTGCATATTGTAAATCTTCAACAAAGAATCCTGCAAAATTCCTTTCGAATACAAAGTGGCAGCCATTTGACCTGTCGAGGTATTATAGGCTCCTTCTAACAACACTTTAAAATTGCCCCGAAGAAAATTCGAAGCCCCAATAGTATAAAAAGCTTCATTAGGCTTGAACTCACTTTCAACAAAAGCACTCGTATTAGCCCTAGCACCTATCGAATTAAAAACTCCATTCGCCAATGTCGACTGGGCTACTACCAAGCTGCTCGCTGGCGAAGCTCCTACTTCAGCTGATTCATAATACAATTTAACGCTATTCAATGAAGCATTGGAAGGATTGCTCAAATTCCAAACACGAGAATAAACGGATGAAATTTCTGCACCAGCCTGTGGCGCAGCTAATGAAGTACTGACTCCGAAAACAGGAAACGCCCCAACAGGAGTCGCAATTCCTTTGAGTATAATTGGCCTATAAGTGGTAATGAGGTTGCCTACTGGAAAAAAGAGCGAATCATCCGCTCCTAATTTCCTTTTTCGAAACAAGGAACCTACGACAAACGAATTGGCATTGACTGCGCTTAGCGAAATATTAGCAGTACTATCTAGCAACAAAGTAAAAGTCGCTGGAAAAAGATGACCTTTGGTAAGATTCAGATTGGTACGCACTCCAATATCCGATGCTAACGTTTTAGCTCCTACTCCATTCAACATCAAGGAATTAATGTTTTTCGATTTACTTTCGATCGTTTGTGCGCTTCCATTCAATACCAACACTCCAGCCCCGAGGCCAACCAAAGAACTGTCTTTAAAATTTCGAAACACAAAAACGGAATCGCCCGAATTAAAATGAACGATTCGGCTTCCAGGCTTCTTTCCGATCAACAAATCGCGCTCGACCATCAATTTGCCAGCGTTGTAAATGGCAGAATCTGCATTGATCAGATCCATTCCTTTGACATACACTACAGCACCTTCGCCTATTCCAATGCGACTACCATTGTTGTAAAACTGCCCAAATGAAAGTCCCGCACTCAGTACAAAAACCGAGAGCAAACAAGACATGCGTTTTATCGAATTCACATTCATAGGTAAATACTGAATAGATACAAAAATAGGATGTTTAAGACAAAAACAAGGTTTGCATTTTAAAGAAATGGTACATTCAGAATGTCACTCTCTTTTAAATGTATATCTGTATAAATACGATACTGAATAAAAAAGTTGGGAAAGTCATCTCATAAATACATTAATTATTATTCATTTATTTTTCTATAAAACTGAATGATGCACTTTTGGTAATGAAAAATAAAACGTTGCACCATTATTTACCTCACCAAAATCCCACACTCTACCGCCATGTTTCGCAACAATTCTACGCACAATCGCCAGTCCGACTCCTACCCTTGCGAATGAAGACGCTGAAAAACACCGAATAATTTTTCAGAATATGCCATATCAAATCCTGCACCTTTCATTTTGCAGAAAAAGAAATTTATATTTAAATATTAAACTAATATAATACATAATAGTATGAATTCGCTAAAAACTAAAAAGCGGCTACAGTTAAATTCATAACTATAACCGCATTTTAGTTTCAGACAACCAAGAAATTACATTGTCACGATCTTGAATTCTACTCTTCTGTTTAGTTGACGACCTTCATCGGTCTCATTGGTTGCGATCGGTATCGTTTCGCCAAATCCGTTTGACGTAATTCTGCCTGCCACTATTCCTTTATTTTGAAGATATTCTAAAACCGATTTTGCCCTATTTATTGACAAAGTCAAGTTGGAATTATCATCGCCTACATTATCTGTATGGCCAGCAATTTCGATCGTCACTTTCGGGTTATCGTTCAGAAATTTCACCACCCTGTTCAGTTCCGAGAAAGATTCGTCTCGCAAGGTTGCTTTTCCAAAATCGAAAAAGATATTATTCAATCGCACCGTTTGACCAACTTCGATAGGGACTAAATACAAATCTTGTTCAATTTCGGCATATGGTTTCACAGTCGAAAGATCCATGTTCTGATTCACTCCTACAAAGCCTTTCGATTCGGCCAGAAAACCATAATTTTTTCCATAAGGCAACACAATTTTATACTCTCCATTTGATGGACTCGAATTGGCAATTCCAGCTTGTTTTCCATCTGGCAAGGTTTCATAGGTAATATTTGCCGCAATAGTTTCTTTGGTTTTGGCATTAAAAACTTTTCCACGAACAAGCACAACTGGTTCTGGTTTCAGTACTGGAGGAAGTTTAATTCTGTATATATCACTTTCGCCAAGTGTGTTTTTGTAGGAAACAAAATAGGCAAACTCACCCGAAGCTGGCACTGCATAATAGGCGTCCCAATCTGGTGTGTTTATTTCTGGACCAATATTCATCGGTTCCGACCATTTTGTCCAAGAATCGTCAAGTCTTTTGGTGATAAAAATATCGTTCTTTCCATAACCACCTTTGCCTGCCGTAGAATAATAAAGGGTGACGTTGTCTGATGCCAAAAAAGGAGAAGTTTCGTCAGCCGCAGTGTTCACCACGTTGCCAAGATTGAGAGGCTTGGTCCAAGTGCCGTCCACTTGTGGAAAAGTGACATAAATATCTCTTTCGCCATAACAGTCATCGTTTTCAATTGTTGTCAAAATTGCTTTGCCGTTCTGTGCCAAACAAGCTTCTACATAATCATTGTCGTTGTAGTAACTGAGTACTTCGATTCCAGTAGGTCGCATCCAGCCATTTAATCCTCTTTGGGTGGCCGAATAACCCTGTTTTCTAATACCATTCAGTAATCGTTTTCCCGAAACTAAAGCCGTATTTCCGTCAGGAGTGATCGAATACATGGCATCGTTTCCTTTTTCGTTGATAGGCGCACCGAGATTCGTAGCATTCGTCCATTCTTTTGTTTCTTTGTTGTACTGACTATACCAAACATCCTGACCTCCAATATTTTGACCACAATCTGAATCACGTACAAAATACAAGGTGTTTCCGTCTGGCGAAATCAATGGCAAAAGCTCTGCACAAGACGAATTGACTTTTGCACCCAAATTTTCGGCTTTTGAAGCGAAAACTAAGTCTGGTGCTTGTTTGATTTTTATCTCGATAGGGGTTTCTGAATCAGAAATTCCAATGGCATCTATCTGGGCCTTGCCGAAAAACTTCTCGTTGTCCACCACAATTTTGATGGCAGATACTTCAAAAGCGGTCATTGCGTCCAGTTTCACATGCCAAAGTCGAGGGCTTTCGCCTGCCAGTTCGGCTTTTAGTTTTTTCAATTTAAATTCTTTCCCTTTTGCATCGTAGCCCAAAATCTGAGTCACACAACCTGGATTAAAATTCTCAGCAATAATGACTTGCAACACTTTCATAGGCTTCTCGAAACCTACTTTGATAAATTCCTGATCGGACTTAGTAGCTGGCTTCCAAGCACACGAACTACTACCGCCTTGAGGAAATACACTTGGCACACCCAAAGCCTGCTCGGCCGAACCTTTACGTGAGGTATTTTGGGAAGATTTTTCTAACACTTTGTTTGCCCATTGTACATTTTGTGCACAAACTGATGAAATGGACAAACCAATCAATAGGATTAATTTATACATGAATTTATGTTTATTTCAAAATGAGTATCTAAAAAGTCTTCGCAAAAAATAAAACACCATAAAAGCAAAACGGGCTGACAAAATGCCAACCCGTTTTCTGTTTTTGAAGAAGATTAGTTCAACTTCACCTTGCAGAACCAAAGCGATTTTCCTGCTTTGTTAGCTCCAAAGAAAACCAATCTATTTCCTTTGTCGGTTTCCAAATAAGGATATTTAGGATCAAGGAAATACCCTTCCGATTTGCCCATTGTTAAGAAATCGGTGATTGTACCTTGTGGCGTAATTTTCGCCAAACGTGGGTAAGTCAACAATTTGGCATGTGTGGCATTGTAATCCTTAATTTCTCGAAGTAGCCAGAACATATTTCCTTCACGACCTTCGATAAACTCTTGTGGAGTACCAAAATCATTGGCCTCTTTACCATTTTCTTTGGTATCGACTCCATATTGAGATCTCAAAACGCCTTTTCCATCAAAATGAAAGCCCATGATGTCTTTGAAATTCTTTGTTCCTTGATCATTGCCCGATTGGTCAATTTTGAAGTTCTGTCCAGACACAAACAAATCGCCATTCGAAGCCACTTTGTAGTTACTGAACTGGAATTTTTTGCCTTCGTATTCAGGTGCTTTTTTCTGTGTAGGAGGCGTTTTCAATTTTGCATTAAATTCTTCTAATCCTGTTTCGGTTTGATATTCTTTTTTGCCTTGTGCATTCAATTTTACCAATTGAATAGCTTTGTATTTGCCGGCCGCAAATTTGCCAGCATCGTTTACCGTAGGGCCGAAAAGATACATTTCATTCTTTTCTGAATCAAAAATCATTTCGTCTAGGTTCCAATAATTCGCCAATGAATTGAATGATTCGCGTTGCTGGATTTTAGTATCAGCACCCAATCGCATATAAGTACATGTTGGTTTGGTGTTTTTGTCGCCACCAGTTGCAAAAACGATTGCTAGAGACTCAATTCCAGGATTTTCAGGATCTTCCTCGTTTGGCTCAAGTAGCGCTTTGACAGCTCGCATACTATTACCTTCTTCAAAAGGAATAACTGTTTCGGCCAAAATATCTAAATCCTTGTTGAAACGCATGAAGTGAAGATCGTATGGACGAGGATTCTTTTCGGCCATATTTTTACCAAGTTTCACCTTGATTCCGGCCAATACCAAAATGTCGCCTGTTTTATCATCTTCGGCATACGTAATGAGCGACATTTTTCGGCCATCGTCCGTTTTGGGTTTTAGTTTTTCCAAAAGTGTAACTACTCTATGGTAGCCCGAGATCCAGAAGTCGTATTTATATTCTGTTCTTTTGCGTTTCATCACAAGCGTTCCTGTAAAATTATTTTCAACAGTAACACCTTCTACTGTGTAAAGTAAATCTCTGAATTTGAACCATTTGAATTTGGTTTTCATTAATTCAAATTTTTCTTCCCCTTCGCCATCGGTCAAAAAATTGAAATCATTATCGAACTTGTAAAACTCGTATTTTAGTTTTCTTTCGGTTTGTTTGGTGATATAAGTAAGCTGGTACGTTTTGGCTTCGCTATCAAAATCTACACCTGCCAAAAAGCCTCGTTTCGATTTTCTAGAGATTTCGTATGTTTTTTCGGTTTCTACTTCTTGGCTAAAACCACTGCTCGCCATCAGCATAAACGGGACAATAAAAAGACCGAGTTTTTTCATAAAAAGGATTTTTAAGGTTATAAATTGGGAAAATGAAAAATTTGTATGCTTTATTTTAAAACAAAACCATTTTGGCACTTTTTCGGAAAACGGAATTATTAAAATCTAGTTATGAATATCTATTTCTTTAATTTTATCTACTCTTTAATAATCAACAAGGCATCTTTTGCTATAAATTACAAATCACTGAATAACAGATATTAATATATTACTCAATATTTATTAGAAAACAAATAAATGACAAAACTGAAAAAACATTACTTTAGAGCATGTACTACTTTTTAGAACCTTATAAAAATCTGGCAGTTATTTTGCAATCTTACTAAATCATAAATAAATGAAAAATAATTCATATTTTTATTTCCTTCTAATTCTACTTTTTCTAAATGCGTGCAGCCAAAATAGCTCAAGCGATTCCAAGACCGAATCGCAAGAACTAAGTGCTACGAGCGAAAACTCGGAACCGATGGCGGAAGAACAAAGAACAGACACTGCTCGAAAATTTGTACGCACAGCCAATTTGCGCTTCAAAGTCAAAAATGTGGCTTCAGCAACACATACTATTGAGCAAACCGTAAAAAATATGGGCGGATTTGTGACCCATACCGAACTTCTGAACGGAGACGAGGAAAAAACTTCAACCCAAATCAGTGCCGATTCTACTTTACTCACGACCAAATATGTGCTTTCGAATACCATGACGATACGCGTGCCAAATACTGAATTGGATAGCTTTTTGCACGCCATCTCGCCACTTTTTGTTTATCTCGAAAACAGAACAATCAAAGCAGAAGATGTTTCGATGCAGTTTTTGGCCAACAAACTGGCATTGACCAGAGCCAACAAACACGGCAAAAAAATCGCTTCGGCAATAGACCGAAAAAGCAGCAATTTGGGCGACATCGTTTATGCCGAAAAAAGCCTGAGTTCGGGCCAAGAACAAACTGATGAGGCTAAAGTATCGATGCGAAGCCTACAAGACCAGATGAATTTTAGTACTGTAGACTTAGTGTTGTACCAAAACCCAACTGTACACACCGAACTGATATACACCCCAGCTGAACAAAAACCTTATGAGCCGTCCTTTTTCCTAAAAATTGGCGATTCGCTACAAGGCGGCTGGGTCATTATGCAAAATATTGTGCTTTTCTTTACTCAGCTTTGGGGCGTATTCTTGATCGCTGGTATTGGGTTCTTGATTTACAAGAAGTTGAAAGGCAAAGTGAAAATTTAATTAGCACTATCACTTCAAGGTCAAAACGCTAGAAGAGTTTTAATTTCCAAACCCATTTATGCTTCACTGTTTGATTTTAAAAGAAACACATTCACAGGTAACTGATAAAGAGATACTTAATATAACACAAGGATAATACAATGCAGATGTAGTAGTAATAGTAAAAACTTATGTTGCGGTTAAATCCCATTAACATTTAAAATACTATTATGAAAAAGCTTTTCGCAACCATTATTACCTTAGTAATAATTTTAAGTAGTAAGACTAGTTTTGCCAGTCCACCAGTAGAAATTTGGCGAAATGGAGTAAAATTAAGCACCACCTACAACAAAATACAACAAGCAATAGATGCCGCCCAACCAGGTGATGTAATAAGAATACTTACTGGTACTTATTATGAAAACTTAAAAATAAAAAAGAAGAATGGCTCGGCTACAAATACATTTCGCTTAGAAGGAGCTGCTGGAGCAACAGTTACTATTGATGGTGGAGATTCTACGTTACAAAAAATAACTAATAATTCGAGATGGACGCAAATTGGTACAACAGGAGTATATAGAACTTTAGTGCCGTACAGTGGCAACCAAACATGGAAGCGTGTAATTGCCGCTTCGATTAGCACAAGCGATTCTTTGTTGGCAACTTATTGGCATAAGGCGATTTTTGACACTTTGCCAAGAGGAGGAGGAATTATCAGACAAAATACCTCAGACACAATAAAAATCAAACTTTCTACTGGCGAAAAAAATCCTAATAAACGCATCATTAATATTGGAAAAGCGGATGCTGTAATTAGAATCGACAGTTCTTCTTATTGGGTTGTTTCAAACTTGCAACTTAAACATGGTGGTTTTGCTGGAATCTATTTAGCAGGAATCAGAGACAGCAATATTGTGTTTGATAAAATAAAAATATCATCCACTTTTAGAGGAATTACAACAGAAGAAACTCCTGGAACTGGACAAAGCTATTGCGCTAGGAATATAGTTGTCAAAAACTGCAATGTCAGCAATTTGATGCCTACTAGTACCACCACTAATACTGTTTTATGGCAGGGTTATGCTGACGGCTCAAGTGCATCAGACGATAGCCAAGCTCCTCAACGTTCAACTGGAATCATGTTCAAGGCAGTAAAAAATTCAGAAGTTAGGAATTCTGAGATTAGTGGCTGGTGGGACGGCATGAAATTGACGGGAGTTTCAAGCAAAGCACATCATAATACTTTTTTCAATTTAAACGATGACATGGTAGAATTGGAATCCAACTATTCAAATGACATCCGTTTCTACAATAATTTTGGTTACAATCTATACGTAGGAATCAGCGTAATCAACAATTATGGAGGCAATGTGTACATATTTAGAAACAGATTGGTCAACACTAGACCAATGAGAGAAAAAAAATATCAGGGAAGTATAACGTATGGCTATTGCATAAAATTGGGAACTGGATGGAATCCAGTTAAAGCACAAGATGTTAAAATATTTAACAACAGTTTTTATGCAAAAGAGGCTGTGATATGGGATGCTAGAACGCGAGTTCAACCTTCGGAACAATTTTTCAGGATGGAGTTTGTAAACAATATTTTTAGTTCTGGCCACTGGAAGACAAATTTCAAAAATGGTGACACTCTCTCCCATTCTTTTATCAATAATTCAAAATGGATAAATAATTTATGGATTAAGAACGACAATTTGCATGAGAAAGGTATTAAAATAGAAACTTCTGCCGATTCTACTTTTCTAAAAACGCAGTATACCAATCCAATGGCTAATTTGAATTTGAACATCAAATCTACAAGCAAGGCCTTGAATAATGGAACAAATTATCCACAAACTACTTGGCCTGGTATAGATTCTACAATTGCAATAGGGAATTATGACATTGGCGCAAATGAAAAAGGTGTCAATGACAACGATTCTGTTTTAGTTCTTATCGGAGGACAAATTACACCAAATACTTCTTATAGAGTTGCTGATGAGGTAGAATTGGAATCAATAAACGAAAACCTATCTCAAGTAGGAATACTAATATATCCAAATCCTGTAGAAGATGAGATGATTATAAAAGTCAATCCAATTATTGTCAATTCGTCAAACATCAAGATTTACTCAGCAATTGGCGAGACTATTTACTCACAAAACATAGAGGATATTTACGAACTAAAAATTAACACGAAACAATTTCCAAAAGGTACTTACATTATAGATTTTGGAAAAGAACGCAAGATTTTTGTAAAATAATTCATCAATTAAATTACTATTCAAGCTTTCTGTAGGCCATGTCTACAGAAAGCTTTTTTTAAACTACAGACAAAGAAGACGATCTGTCATCAACCGAAATTTGATATTTTAATACAAAGCTTACTCTTTCTGAAATTCCTTTTTTGATATTTGTAGCAAACAAAAGCAAATGTCATCCATTAGTCTCACAGTAGATGCAGTTGTATTCGGCTACCGAAAGGAAGACGGATTGTCGATCTTGTTGGTACAGCGAAAAATAGAGCCATTTATTCACCAATGGGCTATTCCTGGTGGTTTTGTGCTGGAAAATGAATCGCTAGAGCAAGCCGTTTACCGTGAACTATCCGAAGAAACGGGAGTGCATATCAATTATTTGGAGCAACTCTACACTTTTGGCAAACCCGATCGAGACCCAAGAGGTCACATTGTTTCGGTCGCTTATTTTGGTTTGGTGAATCCAAATGGTTTTCAAATAAAAGCCGATACTGATGCCGAAAATGCCGCTTGGTTCAATGTGAAAAACTTGCCAGCCTTGGCTTTCGACCACGCTTCTATTGTGCAATTGGCCTCGGAACGTTTGAAAAGCAAAATCATGTACGAACCGATTGGTTTCGAACTTTTAGCACCCAAATTCCCCTTTTCAGATCTAGAACATTTGTACCGAACGGTGTTGGACCGCGAGTTCGACCGAAGGAATTTTAAGCGCAAGTTTATGAGTTTGGGAATTGTGGACGAATTGCCTGAGAAAGTATCAGCTGGCGTTGCAGGGAGACCAGGGAATTATTATTCATTCAATAAATCCAACTATTTCAAGTTGAAAGAAGCTGGCGCAAATTTTGAAGTGCTGATTTCTTGAACCAACAGACCAACCAGGTTTTAAAAACCTTAGAGGTCTTAAATGCAATTTTAAATGCTAAAACAGTTTATTTTAATTTATCGCATTATTGTTTTTACCTTCATAATGGTGATTACATCTACAATAATTTTGTTTTCTTTAGAACCTAAGAATGACAACTTCTATTGTGGCGTAGAATCAGACAGGGAATTTTGTGGTTTAAGATCAAATGTTTATCATGATTTTTCACCCTCAGGTTTTAGAGCAAATAAAACAGGAAATTTACTTGTAGAAAATAATTGTCTTTCCTGTCATGCTTATAATGAAATTATAGTTGGTCCACCTCTGAATGATATTTTTGATAAAAACAGAGATGTGAACTGGGTTCGAAAATTCATTCAAAATCCAAAAAAACTGATTGATTCAAAAGACACTATGGCTGTTAAATTATTTAATGAGTATAGTCAACAATATATGACTTCATTTAATTTATCAGATAGCGAAATAGATTCAATTCTGGCTGACATTCAATTTCATTCGGATGTTGTATACTAGAATAATTTTTACACTTGAATATCAACACGTTAGAGATATTATTTTAATTTGTGTAATTTTTACGCAAACATATTTTGTACTTACAAATCTCGATCTTACATTTGTGTCATAACAACGCAATTTATCATGAAAACGACAGGAGTTATCGTAGCAAGGTTCCAAACACCTTTTTTGCACGAAGGGCATTTTGAAATGATTCGTTTTGTAAAAGAACGTCACAACAAAGTAGTGATAGTTTTGGGTGTAAGTGTGGTAAAAGGCAGCACTCGCAACCCGCTTGACTACACAACGCGTGAACGAATGGTAAAGAAATCGTTTCCTGATGTGATTGTTCTTCCGCTTTCTGATTATAAAAGTGACGCTGTTTGGTCTCAAAATTTGGATAAGCTATTGGGAATCACCTTTCCGATCGAACAATTCCAATTGTATGGCAGTCGCGATAGTTTCATTCCTTATTACAGTGGAAAACTGAAAGTAGAAGAAATTCCGAAAGTGGGCGACCACAATGCTTCTAACCTTCGCCACGAAATCAGCGACAAGGTGATGGATTCGGACGATTTTCGTTGTGGAGTCATCTATGGCTACTACAACATGTACCCAAAAACGTATACCACAGTAGACATTGCGCTTTTCAAAGACGACAATAAAAGCTTGCTTTTGGGCTACAGAAAAGCAGAAGGTGTTTGGCGATTGCCAGGCGGATTCAGCGACCCAACAGACGAAAATTACGAGGCATCTGCCCTGCGCGAATTGCACGAAGAATGCGGACAACTGGAAGTAACTCCGATGCAATATGTAAAATCGTTCAAAATAGACGATTGGCGTTTCAGAAGCGAAACCGACAAAATCATCACGCTTCTGTACAGAACCACACTCATTTTTGGTCAACCAAAAGGAGCAGACGATCTGGACGAAGTACGTTGGTTTAGCCTAGAAGAAGCAAAAAACCTTTTGGAGCAAAACAAAATAGTACAAGAACACTGTCAGATGCTGACGCATCTTTTAATTAATAATTAACAATTAATAGTTGGCTTCGCACTTGTCGGGTCAGACCGAAGGTCAGTACAAATAAACCAATCAGGTACTGACTTTCGGTCTGACCCAAACCATTTGTCTTTTGGTACTGACTTTCGGTCTGACCAAACTAAAGACTAAATACTAGATACTTACTACTAATTACTAAAACTATGAAAACGAACAATTTAGTCCTTTTGGCAGATGCTTATAAGTATTCTCACCACAAGTTATACATGCCTGGCACTACACAAGTGTATTCTTATTTGGAAAGCCGTGGAGGCAAATTTGACGAAACTGTCTTTTTCGGTCTTCAATATGTGCTGAAAGAATATCTGGAAGGTGCCGTGATCACAACAGCCGATATTGACGAAGCCGAGGCATTGTTGCTGGAAGTGTTTGGCAGAAATGACGTGTTCGACCGCAAAAATTTCGATTACATAGTCGAGGCACATGGCGGCCGCTTGCCAGTACGCATCAAAGCAGTGCCTGAGGGAACTTCTGTACCAGTGAGCAATGTGATGATGACTATCGAAAATACTGACCCGAAATGTTTCTGGCTTACCAATTTCTTGGAAACGCTGCTGATGCAAATGTGGTACCCGATCACGGTTGCGACACTTTCTAGGGAAATCAAAAAAGTGGTAAAACGCTATTACGAACAAACGGCTACAGTGGGCGCAGAAGCTGGAATTGACTTTGTGCTAAACGATTTTGGTTTTCGTGGCGTGAGTTCAGTGGAAAGTGCAGGTTTGGGTGGCGCGGCCCACTTGGTCAACTTCCTCGGAAGCGACACCTTGGCGGGCTCTATGTTGGCCAAGAAATACTACAAAGCCAGCAAAGTCTACGGAATGTCTATCCCCGCTACAGAACACTCGATCTGTACCCTGTTGGGCGAAAAAGGCGAAAAGGAAGTCTTCAAACACATATTGGACACTTTCCCAACAGGCATTGTAGCCTGCGTTTCTGACTCATTCAACATTTTCCGTGCTTGCGAAGAATATTGGGGCGAAGACTTGAAAAATCAAATCTTGGAACGTGACGGAAGGCTTGTAATTCGTCCCGATTCTGGCGACCCGATTCAGACTTTGTTGAAGATCTACGAAATCTTGTTTGCCAAATTTGGCTTCGTCACCAACTCAAAAGGTTACAAAGTGTTGCCAACGCAAGTACGTGTGATCCAAGGCGATGGAATCAATTACGAATCAATTGGCGAAATCTACGAAGCCTTAAAAGCCAATGGCATCTCGGCTGAAAACTTAGTTCTCGGCATGGGCGGAGCATTGTTGCAAAAAGTAGACCGAGATACCCAAAAATTTGCCATCAAATGTTCCTTTGCCGAAATCAACGGACAAGGCGTAAACGTACAAAAGTCACCAACTGAAATGGACGAAAACGGCAACATCACTCCTTCGTTCAAAAAGTCTAAAACAGGCAAACTGAAATTGGTACGCAGCACCGCTGGCTACCGCACCGTAATGGAAACCGAAGCCCCGCAAGCGATTGACGAACTAGTGACGGTATTCGAAAACGGAAGTTTGGTGAAAGAGTATAGTTTTGAGGAAGTTAGGATGAGGGCAGGGATCTTATAAATTGAAAATTTTGACAATATTTAGGATAATAAAAGGCATAATTTTTACAAAAAATATGAGACTTAAATTCTATATTTTACTGTTCACATGTTTGGCAACAAAAGCTCAAAATCGTGACCCACTTACACCTTATGAATGCCTTAAGCTGAAGGAAAATGTATTTATAACAGAAACCGAGACCAAAATTGGAGATTGGTTTATCCTTTTAAAAATACTTAAACAAGAGAATCGTATCGATCTTTTTAAGTTCTGTATACCAGATACAAATAAACTTAACAAACGATGTGTTCTTGGACAATTAGGTAACATTGACAATTTATTTGAAGGCAAAAACTTCTATAAAAATGTTTGCATTGATCTTCCTATTACAGGAGTTAGTTGGGAGCAGGTTCAAGTTTATTTAGACTATTATCCTAAAATAATAGAATTTAAAGTTGGGTCTTACCAATTAAGACACAAAACATCAAAGCATTTAAGAGCAGCGCTGCCTGATTCTAATTTTTATGTGACTGGTATTAAAGACGAACATCAATTCTTGGAGGAAAAAGAACTATTTAAATGTCCCTTTGTAAACATGCACTATGAAAATGTTGATTTCAGTAAATGCAAGAATAAAAATGTTAATAAGCATCCAGAACGGTTTTGCTCTAGAGATTCAGTATTATCTATAGCAATGTTTAATCTCAACCATTTGTATTTATACGACTTCCTAGGAAATGTTGCTGAAATGTCTTCAACAAAAGGAGTCGCGTATGGAGGATCTTTTTTGGATACC
>JAYVIX010000152.1:0-4899 GCA_043769845.1 Cytophagales bacterium | reverse complement strand
GCACAGAATGTAGCAGCTTTGAAAGGGTTTTCGGAATACTTGAAAAGGGCTTCGAAAACCGTCAATCCGAATGAATAAATGCTATTTGCAGCCAATTATCAATAAACTATTTAATAGTTTATTGATAATTGGCTTTTTTACAAGTTGTTCTTGTGGTACAAAAGAGATAAAACATGATGTAAAATACTTTCATTTACGAAGTAATCGTCAGGATTATATTGTTTTTTACGAGGACGGAACTTTTAGGCATGTGGTTAATAATCAAAACTATATGAAAATGTCAAAATGGCATAGAGAAGACAATAAGGTTTATTTGAAAGAGTTCAATACTATAATTGATCCATATTACAATAAGATTGATACTAATCAAATCAGCAAATATGGTTTTCTAATTTTTAGTAATATGATTTCTCTAGGAGAGGAAATAGAATATGTTATTGAAGATTAATCGTAGCCAGTCTGACCTTTGGTACTGACTGGTTACGATTTCGGTCAATACCGAAGGTCAGACCGAAATCGAAGAAATAGAAAAGTTGGAGGAGAATTCTTAAATTGCAGGTCAATCACAAGACATTGAATAACAACGTATTATTTCCCCATAAACTAGCCGAGACAAACGATAAACTTGTAAAGAAACTACAAAAGCAAGTCGGAACAGCCCTCAAAGAGTACCAACTGATTGAACCAAACGATAAAGTAATGGTTTGTCTTTCGGGCGGAAAAGATAGCTACACGATGTTGGACATGTTGCTGAGTTTTCAAAAACGGGCTCCCTTTGATTTTCAGATAGTTGCTGTTAATTTAGATCAGAAACAACCCGATTTTCCTGTTGAAATTTTACCCAATTACTTGACCGAATTAGGTGTCGATTTCAGAATTGTGGAACGCGACACTTATTCGGTGGTAGTCGAAAAAGTACCAGAAGGAAAAACGATGTGTAGTCTTTGTTCGCGTTTGCGAAGAGGGATTTTGTACACAACGGCCAAAGAACTAGGCGCAACTAAAATTGCTTTAGGTCATCACAAGGAAGATGTGTTGGAAACATTTTTTCTGAACCTCTTTTTCAGCGGAAAACTAGAAGCAATGCCGCCAAAATTCAGGGCAGATAATGGTGAAAATATCGTAATTCGCCCATTGGCTTTTTGTCGTGAAGCGGATATTCAGCAGTATTCCGAACTTAGAAAATTTCCCATTATTCCTTGCAATCTGTGTGGCTCGCAACCTAATATGCAGCGCAAAGTCATCAAAAAAATGATTGCCAAATGGGACGAAGAATTCCCAAGCCGTTCGGAGATTATCTTTACTTCATTGCAAAATATTCATCCTTCTCATTTGTTCGACAAGTCGCTTTATGATTTTACTGAATTCAGGCAGCAATTGTCTGAAAGTGAAGAAGTGGTTGTGGGAGAGAAAGAGTTGGAAGATTATTTTTAGGAACAGGTTTGATTGTCTGAAATGAATTTCTTACTAGTCATACCATCCAAGAAACGCATAGTACGCTTCAATATAGTGCCTTGAAATCTGTGAACAAACACCTCACCATTCGCAATTGGCTGGTTGGTTTTTACATTGTAGAGTTTGAGCAAAAAGGCGAAGACAGGGCAAAATATGGCGATAGACTTCTTGAAGACTTAGCCAAAGAAATAAAGATTAAAGGGTTTTCGGAAACCAATCTTATTATCAATCGGAAGTTTTACAATCTCTATCCCCAAATTCGTCAGACGCTGCCTGACGAATTGAAGCAAATGGGTTTTCCTATGGTCTCAATTCCTCAGTTGCCGTCTGAGGAATTGAGCGGATTGCAAGTACCTCCTCAAAAGTTAATCAACCGTTTGTCATTTTCTCATTTAACCTTGTTGTTTCCAATTGACGACTCTTTGAAACGTACTTTCTACGAGATTGAATGCATCAAAGGAAATTGGAGCGTGAGCGAGCTGAAACGCCAGATAAATTCCTTGTATTTCGAGCGAAGTGGGATGAGTAACATCCTGAAAAGTTGAGCCGAATAGTGCAAGAAAATGTGGAATCACTACGACCAACGGATATCATCAAATCGCCTTTTACATTTGAATTCTTGGGCTTAAAGGCAAAAGAGGTCGTGTATGAGTCCGATTTGGAACAAGCTTTAATAGATCATCTCGAAGAGTTTCTATTGGAATTGGGTCATGGTTTTTGCTTCGAGGCCAAGCAAAAACGGATTACGATTGGTGAAAAATACTATTTTATCGACTTAGTCTTTTATCACCGCATCCTAAAATGCCATGTTCTCATCGACTTGAAAATGAAAGAAGTGGAACATGAAAATATCGGTCAGCTAAAAACCTATATCAACTATTACAAAAAGAATATCATGCTGTCTGGCGACAATCCGCCAGTAGGTTTGCTGCTCGTGACCGAGAATGACAAGGCTTTGGTAGAATATGCCGTGGCCGATTCGGATCAGCATTTATTTGTAAGCAAATATGTGTTAGAATTGCCTAGCACAAAGCAATTGGAAGAATTTATCAGGAAAGAAATAAATCAGTAAAATTTGTTGGTTATTCACCGACAACCGCTAACTCTTGACTCGCAATTGTTTTTAGAGGATTCCTAGTTTTCCAACTATCCGATTCCGAAAGGTTTTTACTGAAATAGTTGTAGCAACATTCGGCCAATGAGTTTTTGAACGAAATATAAGTATTGTTGTAATGCGGCTTGCAACCCAAAATCGCTTTTGCTTCAAGTGTTGTTCGCCCCATTTCGAGTGTTTGCATTTTCAATATAATGGCATCTTGAAGTACCAGAAAATGGATGTAGAAATAGAGATTATGGGTTTGGTTAAATTCATAATCAATCCCGACATAATGAACGTCTAATTTTGTTTCATTCAAAAAATAGCTACAAAAGGCGACAAGTTTTCCGTTTAGAAAAAGCCCTTTTATTGAAAATGATTCGCCAAAACGCGATTTCAGTATAGTGAAATAATCTTCATTCAGTTTCCCGAAACAAAAAGACTGGCGACTAAGTACTTGACAATAAAGTGTGTGCAAGTCTTTTTGATGCGAACCAATTTCTTCAAGACTTAATTCTTTTACTTCTATTTCAGCCGCAGAATTGAGAATCTTTTTGGCACGTGCCGCATATTTTTTGGAAAGAGCCGTGATATAGTCGTTCAAAGAATTCCATTTCGGATCTATTTCCAAACTCATCAAAATATCGTCTTCCAGTTTTATTTGTTTCGACAAATTTGGGGGAACCAATGCATCCGGAAAATCTTTCAACATAATGGCTGCAATGCAATCTTTATCTTCTATTTGTTCAATGCATTTGGCAAGTAAATCGTTTGCTTCCTTGGCACTCAATTCGTTGTCGCGGAAATACAGGCTTGAGCTTCCGTCTTTGAAAACATTGCCACTCACAAGAATTAGAATCTCGTGAAGGTTCAGCATAAGATCAGTTGCACATTTCAAAAACTTGTTTTTCTGTGGATTGCGCAAATTTTCGGGTTTGATGCGTACCACCTGAAATGCCGCACAAAACACAGGTTTACTTTCTTGATACACAATGGCATATCGGTAAGTGATGTTTTTTGGGGAGACAGATTCGTATAGAGACAAATTGGCCGAACTTAACGAATGGCTATTTGGCACAAATGTATCCCACTCATTCTGAAGTTTTTGAATAGAATTTGCGACACTAATCGTATGCGCAAGATTTCCTTTTTTGGCTTGAATCAGACCAAAACTATCTAATGTTTTGACAAGCGGACAAGAGTCGGTTAGTGTGTTCAATGCAAACAAGTTTTGCAATATAACTAAACGACTATTGAATAAGTTTCAAAATAAATAAATGAATAATTATTCACCAAAGTATTCCACAAAATTGCGGGGTGTTTCGTATAGTTTGATGCTGTGCAAACGAGCTGTTGCCGAACTTTGTTCGATAAGTGGAGCTAATATTTTCCAGAATTCCATCGCAAGTATCTCGGTACTAGCCATTTTGCCTGCCATGAAATCTACGTCCAAGTTCAGGTTCTTGTGGTCTACTTTGTCGATGACGTTTTTGCGGATCATCGTGCTTAGTTTTTTGAGGTCGATTACAAAACCCGTTTCTGAATCAGGATTTCCTTTTACCGTCACGATGAGGTCGAAATTGTGGCCATGCCAGTTTTCGTTGGCGCATGGACCGAACATTTCATCGTTCTTTTCCTTGCTCCAATTGGGGTTGAACAGCTTGTGTGCTGCGTTGAAATGTTCCTGTCGGGAAATGTAGATCATCTACAGTGGTGGTTTCGGCTGCAAATATCCGAATTGATTGTTAATTGCCCAAAGAAAGTATTCGAATGTGAATGATGTGCGAAAATGGCTTGGGAGAATTGCTGTTGATAATTAATCACAAAAATCTATTTTTGTAGTATACAACAAGGCTATGACTTCAATAGAACGAATCGTTACAAATCATCAAATTATGCTTGGCAAGCCTTTTATCAAAGGAACAAGGATTACAGTGGAAGTGGTTCTTCGCAAATTGTCTCAAGGAGCGACACAGGAAGAGATTGTGAAAATGTATCCTGAATTGAGTTTGGAAGACATTAGCGCAGCTTTGTTTTATGCCATTATCGCAATCAAAGGAGGCGAAGAATCTTTTGGTTTCGCAGCATGATTCTTGCAGACGAAAACATTGATCATCAGTTGATAGAGCAGATTCGAAAAGCAGGAATTGAGGTTTATTCGGTTTACGAAAGTAATAGAGGCATTACTGACGAAGAAGTAATTGCTTTATCGCGCAATCCGCCACGGATTATTCTGACAGAAGATAAAGATTTTGGTGAATGGGTTTTTGCGCATCATATCGAAAACCTCAGTGTCATTTTTATTCGGTATCATTTCAAGGATACTGAACGTATTGCGATCATTCTTG
>JAYVIX010000151.1:0-16065 GCA_043769845.1 Cytophagales bacterium | reverse complement strand
TTTAGTTTCTTTTTTTTGTCATGATATACAATGTTTATTATCTTTCGGAAAGGTAATTCTATGGTGTGAAAAAAGCTACCATAGGTTTAGTTCAACACTCCAACTGAAAACTAAGACATGGCAACTGCGTTTTTTGGCTTTTTTGCAGCCATCACTTTATTTTCGGCTTTGGCTGTAGCTTGGCAAAAGAATCTGCTCTATGCAGCTTTTTTATTATTAGCTACATTTTTGGGCATTGCGGGTTTGTTTTTGATGGCCAATGCCGAATTCTTGGCAGTTACTCAGATTCTAATTTATGTAGGTGGCGTACTTTCGCTCCTTCTTTTCGGAATTCTAATGACCAAAAGAAGAGAAAACCGCTTTCTGACCAGTGGGATCAAAGACGCAAAAGTAGCCGCTTTTTTAGCCTTGACAATTGCCGTAGGCTTGTTTTATGTGGTGCATCAGGAAAGTGTTTTACTCATCAAAAACACCAACGAACCATCTACTACTCAACTGATTGGCAAAGGCTTGCTTGGTCAATATTTAATGCCTTTCGAAATAGTGGGTGTTTTACTACTCGTAATTTTGATTGGAGTTCTGGCTATTTCGGCAGCTGCTTCTGAAATAGGCAGAACTAAAGAATCTAGTTTAGAAAAGAAACTGTAACAATGAGGTTTTAAATGAATATATTTTTTTACATTATTTCTATCCTAATTTTGTTTAGATTCTTATATGTTGTTCATTTCTATTACAGGGTGATAAAAAAATGGAAATTGACAAAGGGAGAAATTCAATCGTACAAAATTGATGTTGGCTCAGGATCAGATGCAGGCTGGGAGGAGCAAATTATTTATGAGTACACTGTAAATATAATAAAATTTACTTCAAATAAAATCACAAATAATTTTGTATATAATCCTCCTTATGAAAGTTGGGTAAGATATTATAGTAAACTAAAGTTAAGAGAAGGACAAATCGTAGATGTATTTTACAATCCAAAAAATGTCAGAAAAAGTATTATAGATAACACATTTGATTATAGGAATTTTATCCTTCTTTTTTTTGCTGTTCTGATTTTTGTAATAGCAACACAAATAGATTAGTTTTTCCTTACACTATCCTCTTTTTTGTCTAAGGAATTTGCAAATATTTGTGCACCTGCAAGCTGATTTTCCACTCAGGATGATTTTTAACATATTCAACCATAAGTGGTAGCATATCGTTTTGTTTGTCCCATTCGGGTTGTAGGTACAGTTTGCAAGCGGTGGAAACCAGTTTTTTGTACTTTTCAGCAAATTCAAAATCACTTTTGTTGAAAATAATGGCTTTCAGTTCCTGAGCATTTTCGCAAACTGACAAAACGGGTTCTTTGAATTTTTTAGGAGAAAGACATACCCAATCACAATCGCCCGAAATGGGATAAGCTCCGGAAGTTTCGATATGCGTACGGAAACCCTTGTCTTTTAGTAATTTACACAAATATGTGAGGTCGTGCATCAAAGGTTCTCCACCTGTAATGACAGCAATTCGGGCTGGATATTTGCAGGCTTCAGTTACAATTTCATCAATTGACAATTTTGGATGCGCATTTACATCCCAAGATTCTTTCACGTCACACCAATGACAACCCACATCGCAGCCACCAAGACGGATAAAATAAGCGGCACTTCCTTGGTAATAACCTTCCCCCTGAATAGTGTAGAAGGCTTCCATAACTGGCAATTTTGGAGATAAATCGCTCATTTTAAGAAAGTTCTTTTTCGATAAAGGCGAGCATAAAGTCGGGCAAAGATGGAAAAAACTTCATCTCATTAATTCTTGAAACAGGATGAATGCCTGAAAAATTGGATCCAAACACATAATCGCTTTCTTCCAAATCCTCAATTGTACTAAGGGCAGGGACAGTTTTGATTTTATTTCGATCACAATAATCCAAAATTCGTTTGCGCATCACGCCAGAAATGCAACCAGTATTTAGCGAAGGAGTAAATAATTTGCCTCTTTTAAACCAGAAAATATTCATTGACCCTAATTCGGCTACACGGTCTTTTTGATCGAGCAAAACCACATCATCCAAACCTAATCGTACTCTTTCTTTCGAAGCCAATACATAAGGTAATGAATTGCACGTTTTGTAAGAAGAATATTCGGTAAAAGTGAGTCTTGGCGTGTGGATTACTTTCACGTGTTCTTTCAAAATAACAATCGGTTTGGTAAATTCCTGTGCCGAAATCAGATAACTAGCATCGTCAGTATCAGGGCCATAAAGTCCAGTAGCAGTACGCCAAATTTGCACTTTGATGCGTGCCCAACCTGTTATGTTGTTATGCGCCACTACTTGCTTCAGAAGTTCTTTCAAATTTAAAGAGCCAGGTAAACGATTGATATCCATTCGAATAGCCGCTGCACTTTTCAGTAAGCGTTCGTAATGATCGTCCCAAAAGCGAACATTCGCACTGGTGCCGAGCATCGATTCGAAAACGCCATCTCCATAAAGGAAGCAGCGATTGCTTTGGATGTTCAGTTTTAGGGCATCTTCGTGAAGAAATTCGCCATTAAAATTGATAATCATAGTAAACAGTGGCAATTTTGTGGTAAAACTACGTGCTTTTTGCCATAGTAGTATCAATCTAACAAGAATTTACCTTTTCTAAAATGCTTAATAAATATAAAATATTATTCATATTATTATTTTCCTTTGGAATTTCAAACGCCCAACAAACACCCGATACGGTAAAGGTTGGTTCTTACGTGATTAGCCTGCACGACATCAATTTTCATGATAAAGAATATGTGATTCGGTTTTGGGTATGGATGACCTATTCTAATCCTGATTTCGATTTTTCGAAGAGAGTCGAAGTGCCCAATGCCAAAGAAACTGAAGTGCAAGACATGATGACCGATACTACCGATGAAGGCAAAATATGGGTTTTGATGAAACTGAAATGTACGATGAAGCAGAATTGGCGCGTTCAAGATTTTCCTTTTGATAGGCAAACCTTAGATGTGACAATCGAAAATAGTGAATTCGATACCAGATCGCTCGTTTTTGTGGCCGATACGGCTGGCGCACATTTCGACCCAGAAATGACGGTAGACGGCTGGACGATCGAGAATTTCGATACTAAAGTGAAAGTCAGTACGTATATGACCGATTTTGGCGACAAATCTACCGGTATTCCAAAGTCGGAATATGCCAGTTACAACATTTCGCTGGAGCTCGACCGAAACGCTTGGGGCTTGTATCTTAAGATGTTTATCGGAATGTACATTGCATTTCTCATTGCTTATATCAGTTTTTACATCGATTTTGAAGATGTCGACCCTCGGTTTGGACTTCCTGTAGGTGGTTTGTTTGGAAGTATTGGAAACAAATACATCATTGATAATATGCTTCCTGAAAGCTCACTTTTCTCTTTGGTAGACTCACTTCATGCAATATCATTCATTAGTATATTTGTCATATTGGCCATTTCAGTTTACTCATTACACATCTTTGATAGTGGTGATAAGGAACGTGCGAGGCGCATCGACAAACGAGGTCGTAAAGTGGTCATGTCGGTTTTCCTTAGTTTAAATCTTCTTTTAGTCATTATTGCTATTTTAAGATAAAGATTGAAATGCCCTTAAAATGAAGGGGGGCTATTCAGTATAAACCATTCTTTTTTACAAAATGCATTTCCAAAACGATACTATTTGATACTAAAAATGTGTTTTTGAGCCATGCTTTATTATATTTAGGAGTTAAAGCAAAAGGGATGCAGTTAAAAAATGCGCTTTTCGATCAGAATCAAGATTTTCTTTTTATCATTGATAAAAAGGGATTGATCAAAGAAACTAACACAAGCTTTATTCGCTTTTTAGGATGCAAAGAAGACGAAGTAGTAAAAAATAACTTTTTAAAATTTATACACAAAGACGACCTTCTTCCTGCAAAAATGTTTTTAGAAGCATTTGACCGAAGACAGGACTCGTGCCAACAATTGCTGCGTTTCAAGAATTCGGAAGATCAATATGTTCAGTTCAATTTTATCCTGAAATACAAATCAAAATCATCTTATATGTTACAAGCCATTGATTTGTTGGTTTTGCACAGATCTGAATCAGATCGTTTTATTAACGAACATGTTTTGTATTTGATACTGGATTTGGTTCCATATCCAGTATTTGTCAAAAACAGTAAATCGGAATATATACTTCTAAATCAGGCACAAGCGGGTCTTTTTGGATTGAGTGTCGAACAAATGCTGGGCAAAACAGATGACGATTTGGTAAAGGATGAAGAGGAATTGAAAATGGTTAGAAAGTCTGACAGTCAGGTACTTGAGTCATTGGAAAAAATCACGCTGGACGAGCAAATTTTCAGCACACCAAATGGAAATAGGTATGTTTTGCAAACGACCAAAGTGCCGTTTATAAATGCCATAACCAGTGAAAAAAACATATTAGGTATTTCGATCGACTATACGGCCAGAAAAGCGGCTGAGGCAGAGTTGATGAAAACTAATTTTGAACTAGATAGTTTTGTTTACCGCGCCTCACACGACTTGAAAGCCCCTCTGCGGTCGGTGATGGGCTTAGTCAATTTGTTGCAACTCGATAAATCGACCAAAAACCAAGAAGAATGCATCAGTAGAATAGAAGCGAGTATTTTCAGATTAGATGAATTCATCAAAGAATTGACTAATTATTCCAGAAACGCACGTTTGGATGTAAGCAGACAAATAGTTGATATAGAAGAAGTTGTATTCCAAATATTGGATAATTTAAAATACCTGGATCCACAAAATAAAATTTCGGTCGACATACATATTGGAAACAAGTCTGTTTTGTATTCAGATCGTCATCGTTTGCAAGTGATTTTACAAAACCTGCTCTCCAACGCCATCAAATACCAAAACCCGAAAAACGACCAGCCACACATTAAGATAAAAGGAGAGATTTTTGAAGATTATGCTTCAATAGATATTACCGACAATGGCATAGGAATAGGAAAAGAATTTCACGATGGCGTTTTTAAAATGTTTTATCGTGCCACAGAATTGTCGGAAGGAAGCGGTTTGGGTTTGTATATTGCCAAACAATCAATCGAAAAACTTGGAGGTGATATTTCATTCAAGTCTTCGAAAGACGAAGGAACCGTTTTTAACCTTAAATTCAAGAACTTACTAAAAGAAGAATGAAATTTTTTGCCAAATTTTTATCGACCGTTCTGCATCCACTTTTAATGCCTGTGTACGTTTTTGGTTATATGTTCTATTTTTTGCCCGAAATGGTGACCCCTATTCGTGCCGAAATGTTTCCGATGTTGCTTGGTTTAGTGGCAGTTTCCACCTTTATGCTTCCTGGAATAACGGTTTTATTGCTTCATAAAGCTGGCGTTATTTCAGAAGTGAGGATCGAAGATCGAAAAGACCGATTTGTTCCACATATTATTTCTTCGGCCATCTACATGGCTACCTGTTGGCTTTTTTATTCTAAACTATCACCAGTTCCTATTTTGTACATCCTCATGGTGAGCATTACCGCTTGCATGACATTGGTCACTGTCATCAATTTTTTCTGGAAAATTAGCGCACATGCTACAGCATTGGGAGGAATTACGGCTTTCTTGATGTTTGCTTTTATGGGATTTGGTTTCGATTTTTTGCTTTACTCGGTACTGATAGCCATAGTGTTAGCTGGTTTAGTAATGGCATCACGGTTATATTTACAAGTACATACTTTGGCGCAAGTTTGTGCAGGGTTTATATTAGGCTTGTCGGTAGGTTTGGTAGGCTTGACAGTTATTTCTTGATTTTGAAACAACCGTCTGAACTAATTCGAAGGGCTTTTTTTAATTTACAATCTCCGAATATTTTTTCTTTCCTCTTCCAAAATATTCCCAAACGATACTTTTGTAGCATATCGGATTTGTTTCAGCATTTTTTAGATTTTTTCGTTCTATTTTTTGAAAATAGATATGAAAGTAAAAACTAAAGTGTGCCTTCAAAATAGCCCAAATGAAGCTGAATTCGAACTTTACAAGGTGTCGAATACTCGAAATACCATCTAAAATCAATCGAATTATTAGCGTGGAGAAAAGTCGTTTGTTGGGAAGATTTTTGTACAACAAGAATAATCCGTTTCGATAGTTCAGAAAAGTCTTGAAAGGACTCGATTTCTGCAAAGTACCACCTCCTAGATGATAGACCGTACTTTCGGGACAAAACATGATTTTGTTGCCTTTGTTTTTCAATTGCCAACAAAGGTCAATTTCTTCCATATGAGCAAAAAATGCCTCGTCAAAACCGCCCAAATCTCGAAACAATTCGGCTCGAACAAACATGCAAGCTCCTGAAGCCCAGAAGATTTCTGCATTTTCGTTGTATTGGCCATTGTCTACTTCTACTGTTTCAAACACACGTCCTCTACAAAACGGATAGCCCAACCAATCGATGTGGCCACCAGCGGCTCCTGCATATTCAAATGTATTTTTATTTTCAAAAGAAAGTATTTTAGGCTGAACTGCTCCTACTTTTGGATTTTTATCAAGCAATTTCAGAATAGGGTCAATCCAATTTTCGCTTACTTCCACATCCGAATTCAGCAAAACGAAATATTGAGCATCAATCTGACTCAAGCCATCGTTATATCCTTTGCAAAAACCTTCATTTCTTTCATTGATAATCGTGATTATTTTAGGATACGTTTTCTGTACCCAAGCAACCGAACCGTCACCAGATGCATTGTCGATTAGGAAGATAGAATGCCCCGTTGAATGCTCTACCACAGAAGGCAAAAAGGTTTGCAAATGTTTTAAACCATTCCAGTTTAAAATCGCGATGGCTAATTTCATAGTATTTAAATGTGTTCAAAATAAATAAATAATTTTTCATTTATTTTAGTCTTTTCGGTATTTCTATGGTAAAGACCAATTCTTACCTATCCACCAAAAAGGCTATTCAAATCCATGCCAGGGATATTTGGCAACACTCCGTCAGTGGCTTTTTTCATTTCTTCTTTCGACTTCTCCCCTACCGAAAACATAGCTTTATTCACCGCAGCTACACACAGATCTTGCAAGATTTCGATGTCTTCGGGCTTCAAAAGCTCTTTGTCGATTTCTATTTTCAATACTTTGTGATGGCCGTTTACCGTTGCCTTTACCATGCCTCCGCCCGCTTCACCTTCGGCCGTGATTTTTACCATGTCATCTTTTATTTGTTTTAGCTTGGCTTGCATTTCTTTCACCTTGCCAAACATGTTCATCATGTCAAACATAAAACTATTTCTATTTAATCAGTTGCTATTTAATCAGTTGTAATGTTCCACTAAATTTATGAGTGGTGCCTAATTTATCAAGAGCATTCACTTGATACATATAAGTATCAACAGGAGCTGGTTTACCATTTATTTTGCCGTCCCAACCTTCACGAAATGAAGTACTTGAAAACACTCCTTCGCCATTTCTGTTCCATATTTCCAATATGAATTCATCGATAAAAAGTCCATCAGCATGAAAAATATCGTTCAAACCATCTCCATTTGGGCTAAATGCATTTGGCATTAACAATCTTCCTTTTTGTTCCACTTTCCAAGTATTTGAATAAGTAACTCGACCAGTATTCGAAACAGCTTTTATTCTATATTGCATGATTTGTTCGGTGGTATCCAATCCTTTATCGGTATATTTTAAAAGCAAACCAAGGTTTTGACTAAAATACGTTTTACCTGAAAGGTCTATTTTTTCAATCACATATTCGCGCACGCCTTCGGCCCAACCTACATAGGTTTGCCAATTCAATTGCCTATCACTAGAGTCTACACTTCCTTTTAAAAACACAGGGCATGTTTCGGGACTTGATAAGGATGTATTTCCACAAGCGTCAGTGTAGTTGACTTGATAACAATAGGAAGCAGTTTCAGGGTTGTTTTTGGTATCTGAATAAGCATTCGAAACCGATGTTCCCAAATTACGAAACACTTTACTGCTCGAAAATTGAATGTTGTACACATTGGCCGTTTGAGCTGGCCAACTGAGAAGAATCGCATTGTTTTCAATAGTCGATTGCAGTTCCAAAATTGTACTTGGAATATCGCTCGAAGTAGCCACAATGCATTTTTCATTTGAACTGGTTTGAATTCCACTTGGATATTTGCCCACTATCTGATAACAATATTGTTTGCCACAAACCAAACCTGTATCGGTATATTGGGAAGTACTAGGTCGGTTGGCAAACGAAATGGGTGTAGTACTTTCTTTTATTTTCAACTGATAATCAGACGATGCAAAACTCGAAATTCCTTCCCAAGACAATTCATTGGCATTGTTTTTAGATGCTCCAGAAAGAACAATCGTACAAAATTCATCCGAAAAGACTTGTTTTTTTGCACAATAATCAAACGCTCTTACCTGGAAACAATAGCCTTTGGTGCTGGTACTAAGATTGTTAACCGAAAATGTTTGAATTCCTTGTTTATTTTCGATCGTATCTAAAACGATAGTATCAGTCGAATTGCCGATACGCTGTCTTATTTCGTAACGCGCATAATTGATGGCTTCAAATTTTAGATCAATCTGATTTTCATTCACTACCACCAGCTCTTTAATGGTTGGTTTTGCCAATTGATCGTAAGAGTTCACTGCCAAACTGCCGATCCCTCCACAATTGGCTTCGGTATAAAGACCTTTTACGACTAGATCTTCGTGCAAAACGCCCGACAATTGCCAGACACCTGTCTGGTTTTTCAAAATGGTAATAGATGCATCATTCAAGCTGACTTCATATTGGTCGTATTGTGGATCGTTGGCTAGAATAAGCACTTTTTTATCCGCACAAGGTAAATAGTTTAAAACTGGAGCAGGAGTAGGTTTGATCAATACACTGGTAGTAGCCGTTTGCAAATACGTTACTCCGCCACAGCCAATATTCCCTTGCATGTACACTATATAAGTCCCTGAAGACGAGTAAGTAAAGGTTGGTTCTGTTTGAAAAAATGATCCAAATCTAAATTGAATATCGGTTCCGTCTCCGCTACAATTTTCGGCCACTATTTTAGTACCAGGGCAACCTATTCGTGGCGTAACAGAAACACATTTACATGTTTGCTGGGCATCAGCTAAATAGCAATGAAAGATGATTAATATCAGAAACGAAATTCTATTTTGCACGTATTACCTATAATTGTTGCCGTATAACGCAAATATACTTAGATCAAGTATCTTAATACAAACAAAGTATTTCTCTCTGGAAAAACATTATGTAAATTATAACTAATATTATGAATACAGAAAATTCTACCCATTCCACCATCGCAATAGTAGACGATGACAGCACTTTCCGATTTATTTTTTCAAATCAATTATTGGAAATAAACGAATCCAGCAAAATAATTGAGTTTGAAGATGGTTTGGGAATTTTAGAATTCTTGCTCGAAAACAAAGACAATCCAGAAGTTTTGCCAGAAACTATTTTTCTAGATTTGAACATGAAACAAATAGATGGCTGGGTATTTTTGGAAGAGTTTGAGAATGCAAAAAAATACATTCCCAAACAGATCACCATCCATATTATCACTGGTTCGAACGAGGCAAAGGACAAGATGAAAGCAAAACAAAACCAACTTGTGGCCGACTACATCATCAAACCGATTGGCACCGAACAACTGAGAGCAAGCCTCATTCAGAATTAAACCAAAACTTCGATTAACTGTTCTAGGTTTAGTTTCTGTTGCTCGCCAGTGATCAGATTCTTCAAGCTAAGTACTTTATTATGAGCTTCTTCACTACCAATTATGATTGCAAAAGGAATTTTGCGCGCATCCGCATAGCCTAATTGCTTTTTCATCTTAGCTCCTACTTCTGGATATACTTCAGTCTGAACGTTTGCCAAACGAAGTTTCTGAGCAGTTTGCAAGGCAAAATCCACCACCGAATCTTCCATGGCCACTATCAATACTTTGGTCGAAAAAGCATCATTTACAGGAAAAATCCCTAATTCTTCCATCACATCGTACACGCGGTCAATTCCAAACGAAATACCTACACCGCTCATATTGGGCAAGCCAAAAACGCCCGTTAGATTATCGTAACGACCTCCACCACTGATACTTCCGATCTGAACTCCGTAAGCTTTGATTTCGAAAATAGCACCCGTATAATAGCTTAGACCACGCGCTAATGATTGGTCAAATTGCATTTTATGATCTGGACAAGTGGCTTCTAATAGATGTAAGACTTTTTCAAGTTCAGCCAAGCCTTTCAAGCCAGTTTCAGAACCAGCCAAAACCGTTTTCAATGCCGCAATTTTATCAGAATTCGAACCAGCTATTTGCAAAATCGGCAATAATTTAGAAATAGCGTCATTTAAAATTCCTCTCTCAACCAGTTCTTTATCAACACCTTCTTGACCTATTTTGTCCAACTTGTCGATAGCTGTACAAATAATGGCTTCTTTTCCATTTTCGCCAATCGCCTCGGCAATACCAGTCAATATTTTTCGGTTGTTGATCTTGATACTAAAGTCGTTGATGCCCAAACCAGCAAGCACTTCGTGTGCCATTTCCATCAATTCTTGTTCGCAAAGCAAAGAATCTGTGCCTACAATATCAGCATCGCACTGATAAAACTCTCTATAACGGCCTTTTTGTGGTCGATCGGCACGCCAAACGGGTTGCATCTGGTAGCGTTTGAAAGGAAACTGAATATCGTTTCGGTTCATCGCCACAAAACGGGCGAAAGGAACAGTTAGATCATAACGTAATGCTTTTTCGGCAATTTCGGGCGTTAGTTTTTTATAGTCTTTGCCTTCTGTTGATACTTTATTCAGAAAATCGCCAGAATTCAGAATCTTGAACATTAACTGATCGCCTTCATCGCCATATTTTCCCGTCAAAACCGAAAGCTTTTCCATCGAAGGAGTTTCCAAAGGCTGAAAACCATGTTTTCTGAATATCTGACGGATAGTGTCTAAGATAAACAGACGCTTGTTCATTTTTTCAGGACCAAAATCGCGCGTTCCGCTTGGAATAGAAGGTTTTTCGAAAGACATAATTTTTAGTGAATAGTTAACAGTGAGTAGTGAATAGTTAGGACTCGTTTTACAATTCCGAAGTATTCATTTTCACTACGTTTTTTCAGTATTGGTAAAAAAAGACAACAAGAAAAGCCTTTCAGGCATTGCTGAAAGGCTTCCTTTTATGCGTATGCCGAAAATCTATGCTAAGGCGTTAACGTGTAACGCAAGTTTAGATTTGTGGTTAGAAGCGTTGTTGTCATGGATGATATTGTTCTTAGCCAATTTATCAAGCATAGCCGATACTTTAGGCAAAAGCTCAACACCTTCTGCTTTTGTTTTAGTAGCAAGAAGTCTCTTTACAAAAGTACGTGTTGTTACTAATTGGTATCTGTTACGAAGTCTTCTAACTTCGGTTGAACGGATTCTTTTTAATGATGATTTGTGATTTGCCATTGGTTATTTTCAAAAGAGTTGCAAATGTAGGATTTTTTCCAAATCAAGCAAAGATTTTATTAAAAATTAATGTTTTTAGACATTTTATTTGGACAATGTTACGATTCACTTTTTTGTGCATTTTTTTTACAGCTGGAAATTCGAGCCAAACATCTGACGAAGCCGCATTTGTATTGTTGATGTCTGAAAAAATGGTGAAAGAATTGAATCTTAAGCCAATAGCCAAAATGGTAAGCTATGCATTAGCTGGTGTAGAACCTCGCATCATGGGTATGGGCCCTGTGGCTGCTATTCCAAAGGCATTGAAAATGGCCAATTTGAAAAAAGACGATATTGATCTGATAGAATTGAACGAAGCTTTTGCAGCTCATTGGCTGTTGTGCGCAAGTTGGATTTGTCCGAACGGAAACTCTAAAAGCATTTCGCTATTAAGTAAAAATGCATAATGTTGAATGTATATGATATTGTGCATTTTTATACATTTTGTATTAATTACAAGAAAATTCAACTTGTTACGTTTCTTGTTTAATTTGTATCAAATTTGAAAAATTTCAATTTTCTACCGAAACAATCATAATTAATCCTTGGATCTAATGAATAGTAAAAGATTTGGTTTAGCGTTTTGTAGTATTTTTTTGATGTGGAATATTGTCATTGGTCAGACTTGGCCTAAAGACACCATTGGTATAAGCATAAATTCTGGTAATCCTAAATTCCCATTTCCACAGTTTTTGGAATACAAAAATGGTAAGACGCTTGCTAAATACAATGCAGTAGGTGTGACACATGCCGACATGGAAAAATCTATGAGGGAAGGATATAGGATCATGATGAATAGGTCGCTTTATACAGGCATTACCCTTAACGACTCAAAGTCAGGTAAAAGTATTAAATACATCTATTATAATTATTTAACAACACCTAAACCGGGCTACGAGGCATGGGTTTCGGAAGGAGATGGATATGCGCTGATTGCTGCTGCCTATTTTGGAGATAAAGCTACTTTTGATGGTTTATGGTGTGCCACACATGATGCACGTATGAGTAAAATTACGAGATACTTGGACTGTCTACCCCAAAGAATGGATTACAAATATGGGGCAGGTACTATAGGATGGAAACAGGGAAGTAATGATGCTGCACCTGATGGCGATTTTGATATAGCCATGGGGTTATTTATAGCGTACAAACAATGGGGGGATGATATGGGCATCTATGACAATTGTGGAGACATGATTTCATACAAAAAAGAGCTTATTAGTTATTTAAAAACAATTTCAGACACCACTTTTTTTAACAATAATGATTGCAGCGCTCCGAGTAATCCTAATCCATGCAACCCAAGAATACTAAATGATGGAAACAATGGATATTACACAGGAGATATTGGTTTTGATGGCTTTATAAAAGGAGCAAACACCACAACAGAATTCACAAAGTGGGCTAGAACAAATGGCTCTGGCGGCTTTCTTTCACCTGAAAGATATCCAAGATATAATCAACAATATCTAAATTCTAGTAATGGCGCTGCAATGTTTACAGATTATATCGCCCCCTCCTATTTTAAGCAATTTGCAAGCTTTTTAGAATCAGAAGATCCCATAAAATATGCTTGGAACATCCGACAATTCAAACGAGCAGAAGCTTCGAGTGATTGGATAGTAAAACAATTATATGATCAAGGCTATATACTAAGTAGCGGTAAAGCTGATTTTGACGAAACAGCAAAAAAAGTAACTTTTGGAAACTTCAACATTGGTGAAGACTTTAGACTTAGCTGGCGAACGGCTCTAAATTATCTTTGGGAAGGCAACCCTTCTTACTCTTGGGATAATGATAGTCATGAAATAAATACTTTACTACCAAATAACTACGAAAAAGAAATGGCAATTAGACATGCTAATTTTTTAAAATTCCCTAGAAAACTTCCTAGTTCTGATTCTAATGCAGATTGCGAGCTACTAGGAGCACAGCCCGACCCTAGCTGTCCGTTATGGAAAGGTGTATATCAGATAAAACAAACACATAGTCTAAATGGAAGTCCATTAGGTGATGCTGTTAGATTTAGAACCAATTATGCGGTGGGTACTGGTGTGACAACTGCTGTTGCTGCTGAAGATTTAGATCTAACTGCCGAATTATATCGCCAATGCGAATTAATGTGGGACGATGTTTCGGATGTAGCAAAAGGATATACCGATGCACAAAGAAACACTCAAAGCACTCCTATCTATTTTCATGATTGGTTTAGATTATTAGGTATGCTAACGGCATCGGGCAACTTACAATCTCCGAGTGAAATTAAGAATACTGCCAATCTGAAAGTATACATGACAGTAGATAAAACATTTGCCTATGAAGGCGACTTACTGACTTATACCATTTCATATAGAAACTATGGTACCTTATCCGCTACCAAGGTTTCAATCTCCACATTGCTAGATAATAATTATCAATTAGTGTCTGCTTCCAACGGAGTACTTTCTGGAAATACTATAAATTGGTCTATCCCAGATGTACCTGGTTACGCTTCGGCTACTGGAATTGCTCCTACACAAGGAACTGTGACGTTCAAGGTAAAAGTGAAATCATTGACGGAGGCTGTAAATACTTGTTTAACAAGTACGATTACTTCTAGCAATTCGCCTTCTTGGACAAGCAACGAATATCCTAACAATGTATCTTATACGATGGAGCGTAACTGTGTCGATTTATTAAAAGACAGAGTGCTGACAATGAAAAAGACAGCTGATAGAGTATTGATGAATGGGAATGACATAGCAAATTTCAAAATAGACTTTGAAAACAAATCAGGTACAAACCTTTGGTTAAATGGAGGAAGAGACAAAGTAGTAGTGTCTTATGCTAATTATCACAAAGCAAATGGAACCAGCTTTTATCAGTTCTGCCGTATATGGCATACCGCTCATGAAGCATACATAAACCTAGGAAATTATCGAGTTTCCTATTTTATGAATGATGCAGCTGCAATTGGATTATACAATGCAACAACTAATCCTACAGGATGGGATACCTATGTAGATAATCAAAGCGATTTAGACAAATACGGATATAATCCGCAATCACTTCCCCAAAATCAACAACTGAAATTTACCTATCAAAAAATTCCTTGGGGAAAAGATGCTAACGGTAGCTGGAATCAACGAATGGTGACTCAATTTGCGAGCGTATTGACGGCTCCTACTAGCCATATTTACGACAAGCTCGATCATGAAAATTATATCCACAAAGGTGTAGTAGGGCCTGGATTTACGCGTACACGTTTTGAATCCATACCATCTACTGATTTAACTAGCCGATTGGCGGACGATTGGTCGTACAGTAAACTTGTCGCAAATAAGGAAGGTGATCGTCCTGGTGATGGTCAAACACAAAGATTTACTCCAGTTTCACCATTATACACCAACTTTGCAACAAAATTCGCTCCAATTGCAGTCAATAATTATAGCAAAGACATGTGCGATCCTGATGTACCAAACTTCAGTAAAGTATTGGTAGAAGAATTTGACGGCTATACATGGAGAAGAATAGCAGGAAACGGTCCACTTCCTGGCCGCGAAACTTACAATGTGGTTGTATTAGATTCAATCCCAATCGAATTGACATTTACTGCTTTCACAAACGCTACCACTCTAGGCGTTACAGCGACCTACACGGATATCACTCATCCTAAATATTCAGGCGTTATCATATGGAAAGTTCCAGTGATGCTTACTGGCGAAAAAGGAAGCCTTTCTTATAGTGCTACCGCAAAAGCGATCTCATGTACTAATCCGATTAGTCCAGACAAAAACTTTGTAAACACTGCTTGGATTTCTTCACAAGTCGATTCTCCTAATTCATCAACAGTACCATTAACCGTTTCTTGTACTCCAGCACCTCCTACACCACCAAAAGAAACTTCTTTAGTAAAAACAGCAAGCAAAACAAATACGAAAGTAGGCGATGGAATCACTTACTCCCTAGCTTTTACAAACAAAGATGGCTCTGCTGGGCAATGGAACGGCACTTCTACCATTGCTTCAGAATGGAAGGCGGCTGGAACTGCTAAAATTCCAAACCCTAAAACTAGTGGAACAGTATTGTCATTTAATGAAAACGACAATACTATCTCTGGGCCATATGCACTTGAAAATACCAAAGTCCATGGAAAAAATGGCTGGATGGAAGCTACATTAGTTCCTGGTAGTGCAGGTATACTCTCTTTCTTTTTTAGACATACAACGGGTACTCCAGGTCAATCTGACTTTAAAGGTGTTAGACTTGATGTGATCCCCAACGATGGTGGAAAAAACTTTATTTCAATTGAAATATATAACGACATCACATCCATTGCCAACTATGTGGGATATGGCAAAAATTTAACTTACCCTGGAACTTCCAACCCAATCAAAATTAGGGTACAATTATCGAGTGATACGATGTATATCTGGGCTAACGATTTCACTGGCGCACCTTTAAAAGTTATCACTGGTATAAACAACCTGAATGCTGGCTACACGGGCATGTATGCCAACGGTTCGCAACAAAGCATCACTGCTTGGAAAGGCCATTTCGACTCGGCTTTTGATCTTGCAATGAGTGACGATGCGCCAGTAGAGTTAACTAA
>JAYVIX010000150.1:0-3285 GCA_043769845.1 Cytophagales bacterium | reverse complement strand
CAACGACCCTGTTATTACCATTACTGCGCCAGTTGTTGCTGAAAAGATGTACGGAGGGAATACTTATCAAATCAACTGGAGTTCGTCAAGCTTGCCGACCAATTATGTGAAGGTGGAATATTCGGCAGATAGTGGCACGACTTGGATTTCTATAAACAATAACTCATACAATTATGGGTATATTTCATGGAAGATTCCAAAGGTTTATTCTTCAAAATATCTGGTAAGGATTTCGTCAGTTGCTACGCCTACCATTTTTGGTGTGAGTGCGAAGTTTACAGTTGCACCACAAACTGTCACATTGAAAACACCGAATGGTGCTGAAAGTTTGCCAGCCTGTGGTACTTATAGAATTACGTGGGATCAGGTGGGTTTGCCTAGCTATATGAGTATCTACTATTCGATTGATGGTGGAAATATCTGGAGTTTTTTGGCAGATGATTACATAGCCGATAATACCAATTATTACGATTGGAAAGTGCCTTCTATTTCGTCCACTAAGTTCAAAATCAAGATAGCTTCTTCTGCGGATGTTTCGGTAAAAGATTCGAGCGACAATATTTTTACGGTAACCAAAGGCGTGAATCACATGTCGCTTCTGTCGCCAATCGGTGGCGAGAATTTTTCTTCAAGCTCTATCCAGAAGATTACTTGGCAGAATGTGGGTGTGGTTGGAAATGTTTCCATTAAATATTCGATCAACGGAGGTGCAAGCTGGGATTGGGTGAGGAATTTTGAAAATACAGCAGCCAATAATATCGCCAATACTGGCTCGTATGATTGGCTGCTGCCAACTAATACATTGGCCGCCAATTGTTTGATTCAGGTGTACGATTATTCAAATACGTGTAATTTGGCTTTGTCTAACAATTATTTTTCGATCAATAACAATCCATTTATTTCGATTACTTCTCCAGTTGCTTCTGAAAATTATTATTTCGGAGAAACAAAACAGATCAATTGGAGCTCGTCTAGTTTGCCGACCAATTATGTGAAAATGCAGTATTCGATTGATAGTGGCAAAACGTGGACGAATATCATTGCCTCGACCTACAACTACGGATATTACTCTTGGAAAGTACCGACCACAAGCACCACAAAAGCCTTAATCAAAATTTCTTCAACAGGCGATTCTACTGTTTTTGGCATAACCCCGAAAACTTTCAAAATATTAGCACCAATTGTAAAAGTGCTTACGCCAAATACAGGAAATGAAAACTGGTTGGTGGGCGAAAACAAAAATATCACTTGGTCTACCACAGGTTTGTCTACCACAGCTTTGATGAAGATTGAATATTCGGCCAACAGCGGAAAAGATTGGACGAAAATAAAAGATTCACTCGCTAATTCGGGTTCGTATATCTGGACGGTTCCTAATATTGCTACTTCATCAAAATCATTCATAAAAGTCAGTTCGGTGGCCTATGCTGTCAGCAAAGATTCGAACGATTTTGCCTTTACTATCACCAAACCAATTGTAGGCGTCACAGCACCAAACGATGGACAAGTGTGGTACATCGGAGAATCGAAATCAATTCAATGGGCAGGAATGGGTACTTCCGTCAACGTGAAAATTGAACTTTCGACCGATAGTGCAAAAACATTCTCGACTATCATTGCCTCTACCGCCAATACAGGTCAGTATTTCTGGACAATACCTTACAATACTGTTCCTTCCAAAAAGGCCTTTATTAGAATTTCGGATGTATTAGATAATACCAATTCGGACATTTCTGATACAACCTTTTCGATTTTGAAACCTACTATTACTTTAACTTCTCCAAGTACGGTTGAAAATTGGTATTTGGGTCAAACAAAAAGAATCTCTTGGACTAAAATAGGTTTAAGTACTTCGAAAATTAAGATTGAATATTCGGGCAATAAAGGTATTTCGTGGACACAAATAGCACTTGCTTCTAATTTGGGTTATTATGATTGGTCGATTCCTGCTACTATTCAGCCCACTTCAAATGCTTATTTGAGGATAAGTGACGAAAACGATGCTTCGATCAAAGATTCAACTGATGTAGCGTTTAAGATTGTGAAACCTTCGCTTCAAGTGGCTAGTCCAAATGGTGGCAAAATACTTTATATAGGTCAGACCAAAGTAATTACTTGGCAAAAAGACGGTGCATTTTCGCCAAATGTAAGGATTGATTATTCACCAGATGGAGGACTTTCGTGGAAAGTAATTACAGCAAGTGTCGCCAATACCGAATCCTATAGTTGGATTTTGGGTTCGTCATTGGTTCTTGGAACGAACAATTTGCTAAGAATTCGTGATGCAGTCGATTCTACTATTGTCGATTTCAGCAATTCAGCATTTACGATTTCAAAACCTACCATCACAATCACTTCCCCAAATGGAGGTGAAACATTGTTTCCGGGCGATGCGAAAAATATCACATGGAGCAGTGCTGCACTTGCTTCTTCTAGGACGGTAAAAATAGAATGGTCTTCTGATAACGGACTTACTTGGTCGACTATCGCGGCAAGTGCAGGAAACAATGGCACGTATGCTTGGACTCCTACCACTACAACGGGAAGTCAGAATTTAATCAAGATTTCGGATGTACAAGATCCAACAATTTCGGACCGAAGTAATGCTACTTTCTCTGTTGGAAAACCAAGTATTGCACTTGAATTGTCAGGAAAAGAAATCACAGAAGGTGCTACAACTAACATTTCTGCCAAAGTAACTCGCACTGGAGCTATTACAAATGCATTAGTGGTTTCGGTGGCTTCGGCACATTCAAGCCGACTTTCGATCCCAACATCAGTCACGATTCCTGCTGGTCAAGCTGGCGTAACGTTCACTTTTTCAGCACCCGACAATTCAACAATTGACGGAACCATACTGGATACTTTAACTATTTCAGCCACAGGTTTTCAGACGGTAAAAACTGGACTTAGCATTTTGGATAACGATCAGCCTTCTTTATCAATCACCAATCTGCCAGTTTCGGCTTTGGAAGGAAATACCGTCACCTTTAGAATAAACTCAGATTTGGCGCCTACAAAACCACTTTCTGTTTTCTTGACATCAGGTAGTCCAAAGCGTTTTCCATTGCCAGCTTCAGTGATAATTCCTGCTGGAAGCCTTTTTGTAGATGTTCCTGTTGTGTTGGATCAAGATAATATTCCAGAAGTAGATATTGACGTAACTATTGTGGCAGGTTCGGCTGGTTACATTTCGGCCAACAAAACATTAGCCTTGAAAGACGATGATATTCCAAGTTTGGAACTTGTCATCGAATCTAAATCAGTAGCCGAATCGGCAGGGCC
>JAYVIX010000149.1:0-6668 GCA_043769845.1 Cytophagales bacterium | reverse complement strand
TCAACGGAGCAAAATCGCAAGCTCTTTTCGATAAGTATTTCGAACGGAAAAACGGAATAAAATATCTTTCTTTGCCAAGCACAAGCCCAGCAAACGCTGGTATTGACTTTGACACCATTTATAAACGGTGGCTACAAATACTGAATAATTGAAAGGACTATAGAAATCGTAAATATTATCACTTTATGTTGTCCGAAAAACTTGAATATTAACCAACACTACTTGCAAATCCATTAGTATTTCACTTCTTTGCCTTGCGTAATAAAGAAGTACTCTTTTGATTCAATTGCATGGTTTTCAACGAGTATCAAACACAACAAAAGGCACTAGCACCACATATACATTCCTACAATGTGTTGGAAATAGAAGGAGATGAATGCTCGCCTTGGGAACGATGCTTGCCAGATGGTTATGTGAAGTTGTATTTTTTGAACGGTGCGATTCCGTTTTATAAGGATGACCAAGGAAACCCTTTGCACTGGAAAGATGGCGTGGGTGGCCATCCTATTGGTGATAAACAATGTTTTATAAAACTTCCAAACCAAAAAACACGAGTAATTTGGGCTAGTTTGAAACCTTACTTTTTTAATTGGATATCGAAAGTGCCCATCAATCTAATCAATAACAATGTGGTGCCTTTTGTTGATATTTTTACAAAAAATGACCTAATAATTGAAAATCAGATTGCGGAACAAACCGAAAATCGGGCAATAGTAAAACTACTCGATGCATTTTTTATGAAGAAATTCTTGAATTGTTCGGGGCATGATTTGAAGATGATAAACATCCAGAATGAGATTTATTCGCATCATGGCACACTAAATTTCGAACTGATAGCAAATCAGAATAATTTGAGCATGAGGACGTTGCAACGGAACTTCATTGAACAAATAGGAATGAGTCCAAAGCATTATGCTAGAGTGATACGATTTAGCCATGTAATGAAACTACGGAGAGAACAACCTGAGTACGATTGGCAAGACATTATATCATTATGTTCTTACCACGACCAGTCGCATTTTATACACGATGTAAAAAGCATCACTGGCACTTCACCCACTATTTTTTTCAACGACACCAATCTTATTAAAAATCTGCACGTTGGACGATGATTAATGAATTATAATTTATTAATTATCGTCCAATAAAATATTGCCTGTTTTTTAAATACATTTTTTATCCATGTAACAAAAAGCGTCTTTTGTCGCTTTTTTACAATTATTGTCGGGTTTGTCATTCTAATTTTAAATTCTTTAAATAAGTAATTGGAGGATTCTGCGCTGTCTTATATCATTTAAATGACGGTTGAAAACTGCTTTACGAATTTCTAGGGTATTTTTTAATCAAATGGAAGGATGAAGAAATCTATTTACACACTCTTTTTTCACTCAACAGCTTTATTGGGGCTTTTTTGTGTTACTTATTTTTCGTCTGGATGCAGGAATATAACGGGTGAAAATGTAGCTCCTCGATTGCCTGATTTGGTAAAACCCAGCACTTCAGTAATTACTGATTCTGTTTTGTATTCCAATATTGCCACAACAACTGCGACAGTTACAGGAAAATTAGTTTTGGCAACGAACCAAAAACCTACACAATATGGTTTCTATTATTCCGCCAGTAATGCATTTCCTACTTCATCAGACAATGTTTTTTTATCAAAAGACACCGCCAAAACAGGCAATACTCTCAACATCACGGGCAAACTCAGTACACTCAGCCAAAATACACTGTATTATATAAGGGCTTTCGCAGTTTATGATTCTAGCACTTTTTACGGAACGGTACGAAATTTTACTACAACCAAAAACGTACTTATTGCTTCAGTTCAAACAACTAGCATTACGGCTATTTCATACATAGCGGCCACTTTTCAAGGAAGTGTAACTAGTGGAGGAACCAACATTACAGAATATGGTTTTGTGTATGCAACCACAAGTATGCCTACGATTGCGAATACGAAAATCGTAAAAAGCACCACAGCTCCTGGCACGTTTCCATTTGCATTTACTTCCGCTATTACTAGCCTTCAAAATAATACGACCTATTATATGCGGGCGTATGTAAAAGACAATTCTGGAATTTCTTATGGAGATAACAAATCTTTTAAAACGCTTGCCAACGTAACGCCTACTGTTCAGTCGGGTGCAGTAACTGGTATTGGCTATTTCACGGCCACGCTTTCTGGAACTATTACTTCCGAAGGTTCATCCGACATCACTCAATACGGTGTAGTGTATTCGACCACCAACACTTTGCCTACTATTTTGGATAGCAAAATAATCACCAGCTCTAGTGCACCAACTGTTTTTCCTGTATCGTTTACATCCAGCCTCATCAATTTGACGGGCGCAACTACTTATTATGTGCGCACTTATGCCACCAATGCTACAGGAACTGCCTACGGAACTGTACAACAATTTACGACTGTGGAAACAAGGCCAAAACTCGCTACTACCATCGCAAAATATACTGGACTAGATCAAAATATCAGCGTAAGTGCGAATATTGAAAATGCAGGTGCTTCAGCCATCACTCGATACGGATTTGTGTATTCGACCACTTCCACCACTCCCACTTTGTCCAATTTCGTTGCGGAGGTAGGCACTACGGGAATTCAGACTTTGCCAGCCCCTTATTCAAGTTATATTCCAATGATGGGCAAACCTGCTGGACTCTATTATGTGCGTGCATTTGCAACCAACGCCACGGGAACTAGTTATGGAAATGCGATCGCGACCCAAGTATATTTCAATCCGGTGGTAGTGACAGTGAGTGGCGCAGGTGTAGGCCTCTCGGGTACTGCTAGTTTATCTGGGTCGGTCACTTCTGGTGGTTCTGCAACTATCACCGAACATGGTTTTATTTATACACTAACTTCCAACGCCACATTGGGATTTGAATATGGCGGAAGCGGAGTCACTGCGCTAAAAGGATCATCGACCGCCACTATTTTTCCTTTCAATTATTCGCTGACTGCTGCACCTGGCGTAATAGGACGTTTTTTTTATTCCTTCAAATCATATGCTATTACTACCAATGGGATTGTGTATGGTGATGTTTTAACATTTATTACAGATACAGGAAAAGACTAAACCAAATGAACAAACTATTACTTTTTATATTTTTTATGAGCGGTGCCATTTGGGAGCTCAAAGCCCAGAACCTTGAAAATTTGAAGGAGCAAAAACCTGTCACTTTTCACGGAACGATCAATGCACGCACCCTATTTTATCAGGCAGATGGAATCCCCAATCGAAGGCAGCCTTTTACCTATATTTTATCTGGCTCGCCCACACTAAGTATTTATGGTGTTAGTTTGCCTTTTTCTTTCATTCTCACCGAACAGGAACGATCTTACCGTCAGCCTTTTAACCAATTTGGAGTAAGCCCCACTTACAAATGGGCAACCGCACATGCTGGATATAGAAACGTATCCTTTTCGCCCTACACGCTGGACGGCTACACGATGCTAGGAGGTGGATTTGAACTAAGACCTGGGAAATTCTACATCGGAATGATGTATGGCCGACTGAACCGTGCCGTGGTCGCCAACCAAACTACAAACAATCTTCAAGCTGTTTCATTTTCAAGAAAAGCCATTGCAGGAAAAATTGGCTACGGAAACGACACAACCAATATCAATTTCAGTTTCATCAAAGGGAAAGACGATCCTACCAGTTTAGACTACCAATCTGGCGATTCCGTTTACATAACTCCTGCCGAAAATCTTGTATTGGGCGCAGGTGGAAGACTCGGTTTCCTCCGACACTTTTTTGTGGATGGAGACGTAGGCGTGAGCATTTTTACAAAAAACTCGCAAACTTCAGCCATTAATGACGAGGAAATAAATGTTCCAAAATGGCTTTCTGCCTCAATGGTCATCAACACTAGTTCGGAAGTAAACAAAGCCTACCGAACTGCAATTGGATATGTTGGAAAAAGATTTGGCTTGAATTTTCAGTACAAACGTATTGACCCCAATTTTCAGTCGATGGGTGCGTATTTCTTTCAAAACGACTTGGAAAACTATACCATCAACCCTTCTGCCACGTTGTGGAAAAGCAAATTGCGACTGAAAGGAAGTCTTGGAATTCAGCACGACAATCTTTCGGGGAGAAAACAGGCCACTGCTAGAAGAGTGATTTCGTCTCTTTCTGCATCGGCCAATTTTACTAAAAACTTCGGGATCGACCTCAATTACAGCAATTATGCTACTAGTCAAACTCCGATTGCCATCCGATTTAATGATTCGCTAAAAGTGGCGCAAACCACCCAAAATTTTTCGGTCACCCCGAGGTACATTATCCCGAGAGAAAAGGTGAATCACGTTATTGTGGTGTCATTCAACTACATGCTTTTGAATGATTTTAGCAAACTGAGTGCACAACGAAACCTGAATTCAACCACTGCATTTGCCAACTATCAAATCTCGCTCATCCCAAGCGGTATCAGCATAAGCGGTGGCCTCACATACGGACAAATAAACTCCACACTTTCGACCAGTGGCAACCAAGGCGTCACTTTAGGCATTGGCAAAAGCTTCCTCAAAAACTCCCTTCAACTGAGACTGAACAATAGCTTTATTCAAACGATGCAACGAGGAAGTTCCAACCCGATGCTCTCGCACAACTTTTCTGGCTCCTACAAAATCAACAAGCACCATTCGGTCGGGATGAATCTGTATTACCTTAACAATCAAGGAACTAAAGAAACTGCCATGCTGGGTGGCTACCCGAAATACACCGAATTCAGAGGCGATTTGAATTACAATTATACTTTTTAATGGTGCTGAATATGCTCAAACGATTTATTATATTATTGATATTTATTTCATTTGTATCAACTCTATTTGGCCAAGGGCTTCCGATAAGAATGACCATTACGGTGGCACCTCCCTACCCCATTTCGCTCAGTTACTATGGCGACCATCCCGAGCAGGTACTCATCAACGTGACCAATACGAGCCAAGAAGAACAGCGTTTTCGAATTGTAAGCAGCATCACCGGGACAGATAATAATGTAAAAGTATTGGCAAAAGACAGAGGTGCGTCTGGCATTATTATCCTCAATCCAAATGAAAGTAGAATGTTGAGTGTGCCTGAAATACAAGACTTGTTCGATGCCCAAAAATTTACTTTTACAGGAATCAGCTACAACAAAACCCAAATTGACGATGGCTTGCCAGAGGGAACATACGAAGTGTGTGGCTATGCGGTCGATGCTTTTCAGGTGAATGTACAAAAAGGCGAGCAAGTGTGTAGTAATCCCATTTTTGTGACCAATCTGGAGCCGCCAATGCTGACTGCCCCATTTGCCGATGCCGAAGTCCAAGAAATGCCCATTCAGAATATCGTCTTCACTTGGACGTTGCCAGCCTCTGCCCCACCCACTACAGAATATACTTTGTCGATGGTCGAAGTGATGGGTAACCTCAATCCAAACAATGCTTTCCAAGCTGGCAACACGCCTCTATTTTTCGAGCGCACATCCCAATTCAACACCTTGCTGTATGGCCCAGCAGATCCACCTTTGATTGTAGGTCGAAAATATGCGTTTGCCGTAACAGCCAAAGATCCACTGGGAAAAGCGGTGTTTAGAAATGGCGGACGAAGTGCAGTGCAGGTGTTTACATATGGAATTGTGGAACCAAATGCAGTCAAACTTATCAGCCCTGCGCCCAAAATCCGCATCAAAGAAATTGCCAAACTTCTTTTTGAATGGGATTTTGAAAAAGGAAATGGAGCGGGAACGACTCAAACATTACCAAGCACGATCACTACTAACAATTCTGTTTACGAATTGGTCATTAAGAAAAAAACGGTTGCATCAACTAAATCCTCCAAATCGAAAACTGTACTATCTGGAAGTCTGCCAATTACAGCTCCAATAAATGAATTAGTCATCAATACTGACAATGAAACAATTGACTATAACGAATCGAAAGAACTCCAAAACTACTTGACAGATGGCGCCAACTACGAATGGTATGTGCGCCACAAAAAAAGCAATACTCGCTCCGAAACCAACACTTTCACTTTTCAATCTGAAAAATTGCCTGGCATGTATGATCTCAATATAAAAGGGAAAATCGCCTACAATTTTTACAACTATCAGATCAATGGAAAAAAAGGATTTGCCCTCGCAAACAAAAAAATTGAGGTAATGAGAGTGCCGCTACTAGCTCGCAAGTATTCGATCAAGCAGTCGGTCACCATTCAAAAAAATGGAAAAGACACTACGTATTCTGAAACGAAAGACAGTATCGCAATCATCAACAACCTGAAAAACTACCCATATCCAGACATTTCATTCGCCAATGCCGTATCCATAATTGGCTCTGGACAAACAGATGGGAACGGAAATTTTTCATTATCGCTACCAGTAAACCCAAGCGATTTCGTCCCAAAAGACAATGCGATTGAGATTGCAGGAAAGCAATATGCACTTGTGGAAGGTTTTCTGATTCGGGTAATGGATAGGCGGTTTTCAGACCCAAATTGGTTTATAGTGCCCAATGCAAACCAAACTTCTGTTTTGTTGGACGAAGAAACCGTCCAAATATTCGATTTCGACCTCAATGTAAAGTTTACCACAAAAACACAACGAGATTACAAAGGCAAACTATACTTGCTGAAAGACTCCAGCACTCTTGTACGAGGTGAGGT
>JAYVIX010000148.1:0-16507 GCA_043769845.1 Cytophagales bacterium | reverse complement strand
TGTCAAGGTCTGCGACCGTTGACAAGGTTTGGCACTACCTTGACAACGGTCGCAGACCTTGTCAACGGTAAAACAGGCATGAACTTCAAACATTGAACTTAACAGAATGTCAATAAGTCTTTATTTTTCGAACGAGCTGAGTGCGCTGCTCGACCAGTTGGCGGATGATTTGCAAAAGGTAAAGAAACCCGTCTTTACTCCCGAACTGATCGTGACCCAAACGGAGGGAATGCAGCAATGGGTGTCGATGGAAATCGCACGCAAGACGGGCGTTTTTGCCAATTTCGAATACAAAAAGCCTAATGATATTGTGCTCGAAATGGCACAAATGGCCAAGGTGACGGAGCATTTCAAAATGAGCCCCGACAAGATCAAATGGCTACTATATTTTCTGCTCGATGAAGATGAGTATGTGGAACGTTTTCCAGCCGTAAGTCAGTATTACACCCAAGGTACTAGGCTCAAGGTGCAGGTTCCTAAGGCCGAAGACCCGAAATCGAAAGGTTCAAAAGGCAAAGTAATCAACGAAATGCAAATAACGTTGAACTTTGAACCTGAAACGAACGAACTTCCAACTACAAACGAACCACAAACCAATTACGAAAGCAACGATGTAAAACGAATGCAATTGGCGATCAAGATTGCCGACTTGTACGACCAGATGGTCATTTACCGACCTGCCCATATTAAAGCTTGGAACCAAGATCAACTCATCGACAAGGAGGAACCGATCGAGGTATGGCAAGCGTATTTGTGGCAAAAGATGCGCACCAAACTGGGCAAACCGCTCGATCGTACTCAGTTGAAAGATGCTTTGATTCAGAAACTGAAAGAAGAAGATTTTCAGACGCTTCTTCAAAAGCACTTTCCTGTCATATCAGTTTTTGGTATTTCGGTACTGACCAATTACCACATCGAGTTTTTCCATGAGCTGGGCAAAGTGGTGGACGTTCGTTTTTATTTCCTCAACCCTGCACCCGAGGAATATTGGTACGATTATCGTTCGGCCAAAGAAATCCAGAAGCTGAGGTATAGGTACAAACAAATAGATCCAGATTCGTTCCTGATCGGCAACGATTTGCTGACTAGTTGGGGAAAACTAGGGCAACAATTGTTTTCGACTTTGTTTGAACAAGAAGAATTTATCAATGGTCATGCCACTTTGGAAAGTAAAATCCCTTCGGCCGATACACTTTTGGGACTCGTACAGCATGAAATATACTACAACACGGCTCCCGAAGATTTGCTGAAAGTTTCGGAAGAGTTGCTTTCAGACCAAAGTATCAAAATAGAATCGTGCCATTCGGAAGCCCGCGAAGTGGAAGTGTTGTACAACTATTTGGTGAAAACGCTGAGCGAAAACCCAGACATGGCTCCGCATCAGATCTTGGTGATGGTGCCAAATATCGAAACGTACAGTCCTTATATTCAATCTATATTCGACAATGCACCTTATCGTCTGCCGTACTCGCTTTCGGATCGAGATTTGCAACAAAGCGAAGACCTTGTGGCAGTATTATTTGCCTTGTTAGAGCTGACCAATTACGAATTTACTTCCGAAAAAATCTTGCAACTTCTTGACTATAAACTAGTCACCGATCAATACAAAATCACCAATACCCAGTTGATCCGAAAAGTAGTAAACGAAACCAATATCCGCTTTGGCTGGAACAACCCAACCGATGCCACCGAAACCCATTTGGTAAGTTGGCAAGCTGGGCTCGAACGCATTGTATTAGGCATCGCGATGAAAGGTGGCCACATGTACGAGTTCAACAACCATGACGTGCTCTGCTACGATGCACTGGAAGGAGCCGATGCGTTCGAAATCTTGCGTTTTGTGGCTTTTTTGCGCAATATCCAGCAATTGGTCGAAGATGGCAGCAAACCTCGCACTTTGCTTCAATGGCGCATGTACATTCAGCAAATAGCCGAACATCTATTAGGCAGCGAAACCGAAAACGAAGGCCTTGATATGGTTATGAACCGTCTCGATTATTTGCTGGAACTCACCGAACTGGCCAATGAAATTATCCCGCGTGGCGTTTTTATTCAATCCATCGACTCGATATTGAAAGCCAACGCCAGCAACAAAGGGTTTTTGAAAGGAAATATCACTTTTTGTTCGACCTTGCCCATGCGCAGTATTCCGTTCAAAGTGGTGGCCATCATGGGAATGAATAGCAAAGATTTCCCGAGACAAGACACTTTGTTAGGCTTCGACCTAATGGCACGCAAACCAACCAAAGGCGACCGTAGTAGCAAACTCAACGATAAATACCTGTTTCTCGAAGCGCTTCTTTCGTCCGAAAAGTGCTTCTATCTGAGCTACATAGGACGCAGTTCGAAAGACAATTCGCACAAAGAACCTTCGATATTGATTGAAGAATTACTCAACTATATTCAACAACACAGTACCGTTTCGGTCAAAGAAAAACTAGTGGTGCAGCATCCGTTACATGGTTTTAGTGCCTTGTACAACACGGCCGAACATCCCAAACTGTACACTTATTTCAACTATTATTCAGACACGAATCAGATTCAGCTTTTAGCCACTAAAAACAGTGCATCCAAAACGGAAGAACTACTAAAATTGAACCATCTGATTGCAGCTATTGTGGATCCGACCAAGTTTTATTTCAACCACGCACTCGGCATTTATTATCAAGACGAAAACCTGCTCGTGCCCGAATCGGAAATCTTCGAACTAAACAAACTGGACGCATGGCAGTACAAAAGCTTTTTGCTTCAACATGAAGTGGATCCAAAACTGATCGCTACGCGGAAGCAAAAAGGCGAATTGCCATTGGCCAATATGGGCTTGGTGGCCATTGAAGCGATGCAAAAAAAAGTAGCACCGTTCAAAAATGTATTTCAAGAATTGGGCAAAGACTTTGTAGAAACAAGACTACAAGGCGAACTGAAACTGAACAATAGCACGCTCCAATACGATTTGCCAGTGTACTTGGCCGACAATCAAACCCGAATAATCGAAGTATGTTTTTCGAAAAAGACGGTAAAATATGCCCTTGGAGTTTGGATCAAGCACCTCGTGTTGTTGGCTAGTGGAGTCGATCTGAAATCGTTTTTGGTGTATGAAATCAACAACGACATCAAAATAATCGAAACCACGATCAAAAGCAAAACCGAAGCCCTTGAAATCCTAAACAGTCTTGAAATTTTTTATACCGAAGCGCAGGCGAAAGCCAAACCTGTGTTGCACCGCGAGTTTTATGAACTTTGGAACAAACGCAAACCCGATGAAGAGGACGATGTTTTTTTGCAAAATCTGAAAAACAAACTCAATGACGAAAATAACCCAGGCCTGGATTTTGATCCGTATTTGCAAGCACTCAAAAAACTAAACGGCCTCGAAACCGAGTTGGATATCGACATTATTTCAGACCTCGAAGTTCTTTACAATCCTTTAAAAACCTACTTTCTGACCAACGTTACTAGCAATGAATAATTTCAACGTCAACACCATTGCGCTCGAAGGTTGCAAACTAGTAGAAGCCAGCGCAGGCACCGGCAAAACGTATTCGGTTGGTATTTTGGCACTTAGGCTTTTGATCGAAAAAAACATCAAGATCAATCAAATCCTGATGGTGACGTTTACCGAAGCTGCGGTGGAAGAACTGAAAAGCAGAATCCGACATTTTGTGTATCAGGCTTGGCTGTACAGTCAAGATTCTGAGGCAATTAGTGAAGAAGGAATTAAACATTATTTGGATGAATGTGGCAAATCGAAAACTGAAATCCGCAACACGCTGAACGAAGCCGTGGCTATGCTGGACGAAGTGGCCATTTTTACCATTCACGGCTTTTGTGCCCGTTCGCTCAAAGAATTTGCTTTCGAAACCAAGCAAAACTTCGACCTGAAAATGATGACCGATATTTCGGAAATTCATCAGGAAGCCTTGCACATCGTCTGGCGAAAAAATATCACTACGCTGCCCAAAGAATTACTCGAAATATTGCTCAATTATGGTTTTTCGCAAGGTTTCCTGCTCGAACTGAGCAAAGAAATACTGAGTGGTCGAAAACTGAGCGACACCGTGCTAGATGCCGAAATGGACGTAGCCGAAATAGTAAACCGCGAACAAATACAAGTACAGCAAAAGGAAACAGCCAGAAAAACGCTTACGAGTTATATGAATAATAATTCATCTAATATATTAAAAGCAGTCTCTGCGCAAAACAAGAATACTAATTTTTACAAAAACTATCACAGCTCCATTGAATCTACGCTGAACAATTTGGACGATTTTTTGGAGCAATTAAAAAAATCAAAAAAACAAGATGCTTTCAATGCCCATTTTCAAGAACTGGCCAGCCAATACGATCAGGCCAATACCGAACTGAGTGAGTTTTCAAAACGAATCCTGACTACTTTCTACAAAAAAGCAGCCGAAGATATTGGATTAGAATTACAACAAATCAAAACGAGGCGCAATCTTCAAACCTTTGATGACCTGATTCAAAACCTGCATAAAGCCGTCACGGCTAGCAACAACCAGCAACTCGTACAAGGCCTGCGCGATAAATACAAAGCCATTTTTATTGACGAATTTCAAGACACCGACAAGCTACAATACGAGATTTTCTCGACCGCATTTAGCAAAGAAGCTGGCAGTATCCTGTTCTACATTGGCGATCCGAAACAATCCATTTATGCCTTTCGAAAGGCCGATTTGGATACCTACAAACAAGCTCGTGCGATGGCCGAAACGTTTACCATGAAATCTAATTTCAGAAGTAACCAATCCTTGCTCGACAATCTGAATGCGTTTTTCGACATCGAAAATCCGTTTAGCGACCCCGATATAGAATACACCCAAGTAGAATGTGGCAAAACAAGTTTGGGAAACTTAACAAATGCATCAGGAACAGAAGTACCTAGTTTTGAAGCGTTTGCATACAAAAACAAACCCCAATTAGTACCGCATTTGGTTTCGAAGATTTTGCAATTGTTGGTAACAGGTTTCAAAATACACGAAAAAGGAATTGAACGAAATCTGATCCCAAGCGATATAGGCATTTTGGTAAAATCGAACCGAGAAGGCCGATTGGTAAAACAAGCTTTAGGCAAAAAAGGAATCCCAGCGGTGGTGGTAAACGATGCCAAGATATTCGATTCGGAAGTATCCTCCTATGCGATTTACATCCTAAAAGCAATTTTGGAAATAAACGATAATGCGGTGCGCAAAGCCTTGGGTACGCCTTTATTTATCGACCAATTTTACGAAATACCGCTCATCGACCTCGAAAAAGAAATCCTACATTTTCACGATTTCAAAACCACTTTCAATGCCAATGGTGTCTACAGCATGTTTCAGCAAGTACTGAAAACCTACAACTTGCGTGGCAATCTGCTGAAGGCGAATCAGAAAAACGGACAACGCCTGATTACCAATCTGATTCACTTGATTGAATTGCTTCAGAACCAGCAAAATCGTTTCAAACTGAGCCTTGAAGAACTGATCGACTGGGCCGAAAGAGCAAGAAATGGAGGAATCAATGTGGAAGGGAATTTTGAGCAACGCCTCGAAAATGACGAAAATGCGGTAAGTATCGTCACCATTCACAAGTCAAAAGGTTTGGCCTACAATGTGGTATTTGCCCCGTACCTCGACAAAGAAAATTCGAGCAAAAAAACGTTCGTCAAAACGCTGCGATACAAAACGGCAGACGCTTATTCGATTTCGATCAAAGAAAACAACAATCTGGAAGCCAAAGACTTGCAAAGTATTCAATGGATACAGGAAGACAAACGTCTGATATATGTAGCGCTCACTCGGGCGGTGTATTATTGTGCGATTTATAGCAAAGCCCGTACCGACAACCCGATTGCTGATTTTGTTTCGAAATGGAAAGACAGTGGCAAACCGATTGTCAACGTCACCGAAGCGAGTTTCGATACCATGCCAGATTACAATTTGGAGCAAGCCGATTTGCAGCCAATTGTGTTGCCCAATCCGAAACCTTCGCAATTTGCCAAACAATGGTCGGTGCTGAGTTATTCGAGCATTGCGAGTCATTCACCCGTTTTTCCGACTACTAGTGAGCAAGCTTCGACCGATGTTTTCGAGCAATTTGTGTTTCAGAAAATGCCACGCGGAACGGGTTTTGGAAACTTTGTACATGGTATTTTGGAGCGCATTTCGTTTCAAGATCAAAGCCGTTGGGACAAAACGATCCATCAAGCGGCACAAAAATCGCTCGGTTGGGGGCATAAACTGAACGAGGCACAAGAAACCGAAGCAAAACTGTACCACCAATGGCTACATCATATTTGCAATACTACAATCGACACAAAATCAGACAGTTTCAAGCTTTCTGAAGTGGCCTATAAAATAAGCGAACTAGAGTTTTATTTCGATTACACAAAGATTCAGGTCGAAAAACTAAAAACTGTTTCGACAAAAATAATTGATATCGACTACAAAAGCGACTTGCGTCTGGAAGGTTTGATGAACGGATTTATCGATTTAGTCTTTCAGTATAATGAAAAATACTACATCCTAGATTGGAAAACCAATTATCTAGGAAATAGCCTGAATGCTTATCAAGCTGAAAACTTGGATCAAGCCATGAGCCAGAACAATTACCACTTGCAATACATGATGTACACGGTGGCTTTGTGCAGGTATTTGGCTCAGAAACTGCCTAATTTCGATTATGAAACCCATTTTGGCGGCAGTATTTACCTGTTTGTGCGTGGCCTGAGAAGCGAGCAAAATACGGGCATTTTCTTTGACAGGTTTAGCAAAAACGAATTTGAGGAATTAGAAAAGGCGTTTAAATAAATCGAACGCTTTAAAACTGGTTATCTTTGTGTGATAAAACTAAGCGTAATGATTACCGACATCAACCAATTAGATCTGACAAAGTCGTACACTTATGCCGATTATCTCACTTGGCAGTTTTCAGAAATGGTAGAACTGATCAAGGGAAAAATCGTCAGGATGAGTCCTGCGCCAGCTAGTAAGCATCAGCGGATAAGTGGTAATCTGCAACATTTTTTGTCCAATTTTCTGTGGAAAAAAGAATGCCAACTTTTTGATGCACCATTTGATGTACGTTTTGTAAAAGCAAAGGACGAAAAAACGATCACTACAGTCATCCAGCCCGACTTGTGTGTCATTTGCGATCCAGCTAAGATTGACGAAAGAGGTTGCCTAGGAGCTCCCGATTTTATCATCGAAATACTTTCACCAAGTACACGCGACAAGGATGTACATGAAAAATTCGATCTGTATGAAGAATATGGAGTCAGAGAATACTGGATCGTAGACCCACTCAATGCCATTATAGATGTTTTTGTGCTAGAAAACAAGAAATACCGTCTAGTACGCAAATTCACTTCCTCCGACAAAGTGCAGGTAAATACATTGCCAGGGTTGGAGATTGATTTGAAAGAGGTTTTTGAGGATTAGTCGTCAGTAATTAGTATCTGACGACTGAGATCAAAATCCTTCGACCTTAATTTCGATTTTGCCTTCTGCTTTTACAATGGTTTTGATGCCTTGTTCCATGATGACAATTTCTTGAGGAGCCAGTTTTACGAGTTGTCCGTTCATTAAAATATTCTTATCCAACCTGTTATTGGTCAAGCTCTTTTTAATCAATTCTTCCGATTCTTTCAGCTTGTCGCCTATCGGGTAGCTCAGATAAGGTTCCAGTTTGCGTTCAAGTGCACCATGCAAAAGCCATCCAGCCGTTTTTAGTAACTTATTTTTCGAATCGAGGTCAAACTCGGTATCTATCAGCCTGATAGCTTTTGTAGTACTGTCGTATTTTGGCCTTCCTTTGAGATAAACCGTTCCGTTTAGGCTGCCAATCATGCTTGCTTTCACCGTGAGTTTGTCTTTCGAAGGATAGATTTCGATGTCGGAAATCGTGATTTTATGCTTTCCGTTGCTGAATTCAAACTCTTTGTTCAATAATGTTTTCTTGGCCAATTCGGTAGCCGTGGCATAGGAAATATCGTTGGTGAGCGAAATGGAAAACTTGTCGTTTCCTGTAGAAATAAATTTCAGATTGGGCAATTTGGTAAATGGAGACGCTGGTTTTGTTCCCACCACACTTTCCACATAGGCCGAAATGCCTACGGAGGAACTGAATTTGCCCGTTTTGCTTACAAACGGAGTCATAAAAGGATTCAAAGGTTTGATAACTAACCAAAGTGGCGGATCGTTACTGATCGCGATCGGTTCTTGCAATTCGTTCCAAGCCTTTTCTACAAAAGGTTTTAAACTTAGATTCGACTTCAGACTTTCATCGAGCTTTTTGGGCAATTCGTCTTTTTGATTTTTGATGACCAAATCGGCTAATAATGTCACTGGCAGCTCCAATGGCCCAATTTTGATCAATGGTTTTTTGATCCAATTGTAATTAACGAGAGTTGTTTTGGTTTGTACATTCCAAAGCGAATCAATCGAAATGGCGCTTTTCATAAACAGTTCGATGCTACATTCCGACTCGGTCGCTTCCGAAACATCCATACCTAAAACGCTGGCCTGAAACAATGCCTTCGACCATAGTTTCAGAGGCACTTTATAAAAAATTTCGTTGCCTTTTACATCCAATTTCACATCAGCATCTTTCCAAACCTTCACATCCAGCATGATATTGTCGGTCGCTTTCAGACCATTATTTTCAAAAAGCAAACCTTTCATCTGATTGTTGAGCGCGTGTTCCATACCACTGATCGAAATATCAATCGGAATGCGCACTTCTGAAACTTCAGGTTTGAAAGTATACGATCGAAGTCCTTCACTTTTGGGTGCATTCGCCAACATGGCTTTTTTAGAGCGACACCCAAAAATAAAAATACCGAATAATAGAATGAATAAAAGACCTTTTTTTGCCATAACAGTTTATGAAATCGGAGCAAAATAAAGGATTCTGTGGGAAATATTGGAATAAAAACAAAAATGCCAACTTTTCACAAAGTTGGCATTTTTGAAAAGCGATAAACGCAAAGATTAGAAATCAGTATTTACTGGAGTTGCTTTTACAGGATTGTCCATTTTGGTTTTCAGTTCTTGCACAAATGCCTTCATCAATTCAGGAGCATCAGTTTTGATTTTTGCCCACGAAGCATCCGTTATCTGAGCTGGCCCACATTCTGGCTTGGCCAAATCAAGTGGTCCGCCAGCACTTTTGCCTTGCATGCCTTCATGTCTGAAATCGGTCAGGTCGATTTTGTATTTACCATCTTTGATCATCATTTTGATCCCAAATTTGATAAAACCCGATTCTGCACCTTTTTTTACACTTGTGTAAGCCACAGTAAGTGTTCCGATTCCGCTGATGGTATTGGCCATCGTTCTAGGCTCTATTTTTTTCAACTTCATAAAAGTAGTTGCCCTATCAGTAAGCGTTTTGGCGTTGGCGCCAGCTACCTCAACTACTTCCGAATGGCTCAATTTGGCATTGTCTTGAGCAAACAAAGGCATCGAAACAAATGCCATAAAAAGAAAGAGGTATGTTTTCATCGTTAAATTTTTGATAAATATAACTAAAGCAATAATAAATAGCACAAATAAACCAGTAGTTAGTTGTTAGAATTTAGTAGTTAGTTAGTAGCTCAGTCCCAGATTCCATTCATTAATGTTAGTATTTTGGGTTGATTTTCAGTCACGACTACGGTGTGTTCGTGTTGCGCCATGAACCCACCCCTATTTCCTACCATCGTCCAGCCATCTTCCAGCGTATCGGCATGGGTCGAATGGGTAGTGATAAAAGTTTCGATGGCAACAACCGAATTTTTCTTGAATCGAACCCTGTAAGCTCGGTCTCGGTAATTGGCAATTTCGGTTGGTTCTTCGTGCAAACTACGCCCTACACCATGACCAGTCAGGTTTTTGATCACTCTGAAACCCCGTTTTTTTGCTTCTGTCTCTATCAACAAACCAATATCAGAAATAAGAACACCCGATTTGATATTACTTATCGCTTTGCGCAAAATCTGTTTTGAAGCATCAACCAAAACTTGATGTTTGTTCAAATCGGAACCGATAATAAATGAGCCGCCATTGTCGGAAAAAAAGCCGCCCAATTCGGCCGAAACATCAATATTGACCAAATCGCCTTCGTTCAAAATTCTTTTTTCGGATGGAATACCGTGGCAAAACTCGTTATTGACGCTGATACACGTCCAGCCCGGAAAACCATAGGTGACATAAGGAGCTGATTTTGCGCCAAGATCTTTCAGAATTTGCCCTCCATATTCGTCCAGTTGCTTGGTACTCATTCCTATTTGAGCATAATTTCTCATTTCTTTCAATGCATAAGCCACTGCTTCACTTGCTTTTTGCATTCCTACCAATTCCTCTTCAGACGAGATTATCATGTTTTTCTACTTGATTAGCTTATAAGTGGCTGATTTTATGCTAAATACAAAATCTGTCCAATTGATTATTTTCTATTCACTCCTTCATATCGTCTTCCAACGAAATTTTCATTCGGTAAAATTAATTCTAGCTTGCATTTAAATCACCAATTCTTTGCAATCCTCTATTTTATTCCTGAATCTATTCGTCATTTTCAATCTGACGGTCATGACTATCGCTATTCTTTTGAAGAAAGATAGTTTTAAAGCCAATTTCTGGTTGGCTTTGATCATTTACATCTGTTTACATACAAGTGTCAACAATTTGTTGTTCAATTATTTCAGAAATTCGATTTTGTTGACTTTGCAAATGAGTTTGACTGGCTTGAATTTTTCGTTTGGTTGCGCCCTTTTCGCCTATTCCACACTTCTTCACGAACAAAAACTTCCCCGAAACTGGTATTGGCATTTTGCCCCAGCTGTCATTTTGTTTTTGGGTGGACTTTATTATTTGTTTTTGCCAAACGAAACGATTCAAATATATCTACACGAAACATTGGAAGGAAATCATGTTCCATTAGTTCTGATAAATGCCTTACTGTTGTTGCACATTTTGTTTTATCTGATTGTGGCTAAAAGAAAAATCATTCTTTACCGAAAAGAAAAAAGAGAGTCCGAAAATATTGCGGTAAAAGTGAAGCAAAAATGGGCAAATGATTTTGTCAATTACATGATTATCAATACCATCGTGATGATTTTGTCCTACACCGTTGCGATTGCTTTCTTTTCGAAAACGTATTATTTCTGCGATTTGGTCATCTTGCCCATTGTTTCTTTGAGCGTTTATTCGTTTATCGTTTACAAGAATTTTCAACACACGGTCACCTTCGAAAATATCACCAAATTGAACCAATCAGAAGAATTAATAAAAGAAAAAATATTAATTTTAAATGAAGAAGAAAAACAGCAACAAGAAGCACAACTGAGCCAAATAGCTTTCTATTTATCGTCCAATCAGTCTTACAAAAAACCAGAACTGAGTCTTCAAAAATTTGCCGAAGAAGTACGGATGAGTCCGCTTGAGTTGTCACAAACAATCAACCAAGGACTGAACATGTCGTTTGTCGATATGGTGAATAAATACCGAGTAGATGAAGCAAAATCCTTATTAGTCGAAGCAAAAAATCAGCATCTAAAAATCGAAGCAATTGGAAAAATGGCAGGTTTCAGTTCTCGGTCATCCTTTTTCTCGGTTTTCAAAAAACACACAGGCCTAACACCTTCACAATACAAATCGCTATAAATCAATTATTTAAAAAATAAAACAGTCCAGTTTCAGTATTCTTGGACTTATTCTTTCTTGAAATGCCTAAGATTTAGGTGTTATTGTACTGTTGAATTAACCTAAAATCCAATGAAAAACTGTTTTCTCATTTCAAGTCTAATTGTGACTTTCACTTTCCAATCTGCGTTTTCGCAGTCTTGGACAAAAATTTCTGGCATTGCCGATAGTATAAAAGTAAAAGGATTGGCTCAAATCGACAATCAAGTGCTGATTTCTGGACAAAGATGGGGCAGTACGGTGGTCAATCATTTTACTTCAACTGATGGGAATACTTGGTCTAAACTCCCGACTTTTAGTTTTGCAGGCGATTATTTGTTTGGTTTCAAAGAAAACAACTTCCTGCTTGGAGGTGGATTTTTGTCGTGTCAGAAATTAGTTGGCAACGCTTGGTCTACTCCTTTTGCAGCTTCGGGTTTTGCCGAATTTCCAAATGGAACCATCATTGGCGGTTCTGCTGGCTTTCCAGATAGCCTTTTTCGATACTCGGCCGCTGGCGTAAAAGGAGCAAAATTGGGAGACTTCAAATTCAAATTTGGGCCAAAATATTGCGTAGGCAGCAACGGCCGCTTGTTTCTGTTTTCCTACGGATCAGGTTTTGGCTATATCGACCAATCCGATATGTCGAAAATTAAATTCCCCTCTTCTTTGAATGGCACCGCAATGACTGAAATTTCGTGGTATAATTATATCATAGACGATATGGTAAAAACGAGCAATGGTACGCTAATTGCCACTGACAGATTGGGTTATGGCATTTTCCGTTCGACCGACAATGGCGAAACTTGGGTAACGGTCGGAACCGAATTCGGTGCAGCTGCCACAAGTATTGCAATCAATTCAAAAGACGAAATTTTTGTGATTTATGATGCTCAGATTCGAAAAAGCACAGATTTAGGATTGACTTTTCCTAAGATTTCAGCAGGACTGCCCAAAGGTGTCCAAACTGAACTGTTTCTAAATGCAAAAGATGAATTGTTTGTGATTTTGAACTCAGGAGGAAATGTTAAACCATTGATTTCAGGGATTTTTAAATATTCAGAAAGTCCTTTGGAAATAAATAGTGAAAGTGCAAATGAAACCAGATTCAAAATACACCCAAACCCAGCGGTAAATACGGCACAGATCACGATCAACGAATCGTTTGTATCGGCCGAATTGACCATTGCTACCGTGTTGGGCGAGCTGGTACAAACACAGCTTTTGAGCGCAAATCAGTCACATTTCAATATCGACCAATTGCCAAAAGGAGCTTATTTTATCACATTGGTAGCTAACGGCAAATCGAAAACTCAGAAGCTAATCATGCAATAGTTCTGAAATAAATGCATCGAAAGCCTGATGGTATTTTACTGTCAGGCTTTTTTACGTTAGATTACCTCACCACCGCCACATCGCCCGTTTGCGAATATGGTCCTTTGTATTCTTCGGTATCTCCTTCGTAGGTCACTTGCCACTGGTAGTTTCCGATGGGCATATTTTCATTCAGATAATCGCCATTCCAGGAGTCTTTTACGTCTTTGGAATGAAAAATAATTTCGCCCCATCGATTGAAAATAGAAATTTCGAAATGAGTATAATGTTTGCCAAAAATCTGCAATGTAGCATTGACATCGTTGCTGGATGGCGTGATTACGTTGGGCACAAATAGCCGAGGTTTACATACTTTTCGCACCAACAACTTGGCGGTATCTTTGCAACCGCCTGCGTTTTCTACTTCCAATTCGTAAAAAGTATCTTGCTCGGGCGCAACCGAAATACTTTGGCTCGAATGAATCTGAATCCCTTCTAAAAACCACTTGTATTTTGCAAAAGCATTTGGACTAAGCACCAAAGGCGCATCGGTTTCGTAGCAATGTTTGTAAACAGTAGGCATTGAAATAACTGGCAAAGGATATGCGATAGCATTCACAAAGGCGATATCTTGGCAAGCATTGATATCGACTACGATTACTTTCAGATTCAAAATGCCTTTTTTAATATTGGTCGAAAACATATGGGAACTTGCAGCTGAATTTCCCCAAAAATAGCTCGCACCTGAAATTGGATTTGCCACCAATTTTATCTCACTATTTTCACAAGCCGCGGTGTCTTTCAGAATCAGTTTTGGTGCTTTGTGAACGATGATTGAATCTTTGGCATGGCACGTTCCAGCAAAATAATATTCGTACATATATACTCCAGGACTATTCGTCCAAATAGATTTTGCAGAATTGGTAAGCGAAACATTGTCTTTTTTCCAATCATACACACCTAATGCTGGCGGATTTTTAACTTTGGCACTGAGCATGGTGTCTTGCGAAAGACAGATTTTTGAATCCAATTCGATCTCAGGAGCTAGAATTCCAAAAACACTGGCACTGTCCAACACCAAACAATCCCGACTATTGGTCACTTTCAAAAAAAGTACAGTTGTGTCTTTGGAAGCCACAAATTGAACATCATAATTAAATGAATTATTATTCAAATAATTCCATTCATATTTCCAATCCATATTCTGAATCGTATTTCGTTTGACAGTACCTCCGACACACACATTGGTATCGATTCCAGCATTGGCCACCGGCAAAGGAATGATCGTCCAAACAATGGCAGTATCCTTAGCTGGACAATAAACTTGACTGGTGGACGTGAGCACCAAATCAAGCATTTTGTTGGCGCTATCGGATTTTGAAGGAATATATTCGTTTGAAAAAGAAGTAGTTGCGTTTTTGAAATTTCCAGTTCCTAAGCTTTTCCAAATGGCTTTGTTTTTGCTTTCAGTTCCGTTTAATATCACTCGCATATCGGGCTGACAAGTAGGTTTAGCAGTGGCAGAAACTTTTGGAAGCATTTCTACTTTCACTTTCATACTGTCTTCGGCTACACAGTTTCGGGTGTTTTTTACAGTTAAATAAAAATTGGTATCAGTCAGAGCGTTCAACGAAAATGCAGAAATGGCACTTCTGACTATCCCATTTTTTTGCGTTTTCCATTCGTATTTCCAATCCATATTCTGAATCGTATTTCGTTTGACTGTACTTCCAACGCAAACATTTGTATCGATACCAGCATTAGCCTCCGGCAAAGGAATAATCGTCCAAACAATGGTCGTGTCTTTGGCTGGGCAATAAACTTGACTGGTGGACGTGAGTACCAAATCAACTTTTTTGTTTGCGCTGTCGGTTTTTGAAGGAATGTATTCGTTTGAAAAAGAAGTAGTTGCGCTTTTGAAACTTCCAGTTCCTAAGCTTTTCCAAGTGGCTTTGTTTTTGCTTTCAGTTCCGTTTAATATCGCACGCAAATCAGGCTGACAAGTAGGCGTGGCAGTGGCCGAAACTTTGGGTTTGATGTCGAATTTGATTTCAAGTGTATCTTTAGCTGAAAGACATCCCTTTTTATAGGCTGTGGCCACTATTTCAAAAAATGAAGTATTGGTAAGATTCAGGAATGTAGAAAAATCATTTTTAGGAATCGGAAGGATTGTTCCAGAACTTTTCCACACCACCGAATCGCTGTTTGTGGCATTTGAATTGAGTTTCAGGTTGATGGCATTGGAGGCACAAATAAGCGTGTCGTTTGGCAATTTGAGCGTGGGACCTGATGTAAATGTGATCTTGATCGAATCTTTTATATTGGGGCAAATAGTAGGACTATCGTTCGAAGTGACTTTTATCCACATCGAATCTTTGGCTAATTCGCTGGCAGTCGGTTGCACGTTCAAAGTGCTTGCAATGCCCGATTGCAAAATATCTCCGTTTTTATTTGTCCATATAGCAGTACTTAGGTTCGAAAAAGTGGCTTTTATTTGAAAATCAGGATTGCTTTTGCAAAAACTCGCTAAAGGATCGAATACGATTTTTTTCAATAAACCAATCCTTACAATCACAGGTTTACTCACCGTGCAAGCAGGCACTGTATTGGTTGAAGCTTTGATGTAATAAGTCCCTGTAGTGCTGATTATTTTAGCGTTGGCTGTACTGATGGAGTTTGTACTAGCGTTTGCATTGGCCAAAGTGCTAAAATAAGTCAATGTAGTATTTTTGGGAAACGTACTTCCAGCTGTGATGGCAGGCAATGTAAGATCTACTTTATTGTCGCAAACCGCGGCAGGATCGGTAATTGTCAAGACGGGATAAGGCGAAACAAGCACCAGCGAAACAGGTGAAATGACATTGCAAGTAGAATTGGGGTCGACCAGATTGCCTAGATCAGTTGCTACGATAAGGCGGTATCGTGTACTATCTTCTGAAAGTGTGAGGTTGGTAAGATTTAGTTTGGTCGTATAATTGGTAGACGGCACTGCTTGCGTAATCAACGAGCCGAAGTAATTCCAAGTCACTCCCTTATCAGAACTTTTTTGCCATTGGGAAAACTGATAATCCGAATTTCCACTAAGATTCACAGTGAGCGTGGTATTTCCATTTCCGCAAGCCTGAGCCAAAGGCGTAATATTGGTCGTGATGGGCGAGCATGGTCTGAATTCGATATCGTCAATCGCAATGTCATTGCCATTGCCTGATGGAGCAGTCGAAATCATTACCAAAATTACAGATGATGTACTCGCTTTGAAGGTAATTCCTTTTTTGATCCAAATCAGAGATGTGTTGATCGCAATATCACCTGAACCCAGCGAATTCAGAAGTGCTCCGCTAATATCTCTAATTTCATATCTAACGGAGGGTAATATAGTACCTGGTCTACGATTGACATTGGTTACATAAGATGCAAACTCATAATTGGCTCCTTTGCAAAGATTGTCTACTGTGTCTCGATAAAATTCACCGAGTGATGCATCTCCATTTACTAGGAGCATATAGCCATTCACGTCATTGGTATGATCCAGA
>JAYVIX010000147.1:0-10673 GCA_043769845.1 Cytophagales bacterium | reverse complement strand
ATCAGCCTGCCAAACATCTACTATCGCATTGGCAACCGGACTAATACAGTCGGCACCATACACCGTTCCCGAAATGAATAATTTGGGACCAAAATCATTGCCCGAAATATCTGTTTTGAAGGGTGCATTCGGTTTGTAATAAGGCCCCTGTATATCGCTAGTTGTATTGCACTTGTCTGTACCAAATGCTGATGCAAAATCTACGAGAGAAAAAACACCCGATAATGGTAACAGTTTTAATAGATTACGTCTTTCCATTTTATCTTATTTTAGTATTAGACGTGAAAGTGTCAAAAGGTTACAAGAAAAGATAGATCTGGAACCTTGCAAACGAAACAAGCATTAAATGAAGCACATTTTTTAATAGCTGAATATTGAATAGAGATTGCAAAAGCGAATGGAGCGAAGTTATCGATTTCATAAATAAAAAGATATCGTAATGTTCAAAAATTCCTCCGTCATTTTTGGTAACTATTGAAGATTTTAAATCCTTTTCAAACGTTGAGTAGTAAATAATGAGTGTGTTAGCAACGAAAATACAAGTTCGAAAATTGGAATTAAGTTCTAGGTACGAAAGAAATTTTTCTATTATTAGGGATTTAGGATGCCGACTTGCGGTCTGACCCTAATTCGAGCTTCGATTTATTTCAAAAGCTTCCTCCATTTTCTCTCGATCAAATTCCTTTTCATTATTCGAAATCCATATAGTAGCTACACCGTTACCAACAAAGTTGGTAATGGCGCGAGCTTCTGACATGAATTTATCTACTCCAAAAAGTAAAGTAAGTCCTTCCAATGGAATGACATGAATGGCGGTGAGTGTAGATGCCAAGATGATAAAACCACTTCCTGTTACACCTGCTGCTCCTTTGGAGGTGACCATCAAGATGCCAATGATGGTAAATAACTGACTAAGATTCAATTGAACTCCATAAACTTGCGCTAAAAAAACTACCGCCATAGAAAGGTAAATGGTAGTTCCGTCTAAATTGAATGAATAACCGGCCGGCACTACCAAACCTACTACCGACTTATGGCAGCCCATCTTTTCCAACTTTTCTATCAAGGAAGGCAAAGCGGCTTCCGAAGAAGAAGTGCCAAATACTAATAGCAATTCGGCTAGGATATAGTACAGAAATTTAAAAATGCTCACTTTGTATTGTTTTAAAATCAAATACAAAACGCCAAACACAAACAAACCCATGGTAGCATAAACTGATATCATCAGTTTTGCTAAAGGAATGAGAGTTTCGATGCCGTATTTGCCAATCGTGAACGCCATGCCTCCAAAAGCTCCAATTGGAGCTAGGTGCATCACCCAATGCAAAACTTTGAATACGATTTTTGAGATTTTGGTTAGAAAAGCAATGATGTGTTCTTTTTTAGAATACTTGCTTAGCCAAATACCAAAAAGGATTGCGATAATCAAGACTTGGATGGTATGATTTGCTTTCAAAAAAGTGAGCCAACTAAAACTTGTTTCACCAGTTTGGAACTTAGCCACTTCGCTAATTGCGCCAGTTTGTGCAATAACTCCTTCACTAGGTTTTAAAATAAAGGCAATTGCTAAGCCAATAAATAAGGCCAATGTTGTCACGATTTCAAAATATAGAAGGGCTTTGCCTCCAACTTTTCCGACTTGCTTGAGGTTGCTCATTCCGCTTATTCCTAGTGAAATGGTTAGGAATACGATCGGAATGATGAATACTTTAATTATTTCGACAAACCCTGTACCGAGAATCTGCATTTGAATACCAGTGTTCGGGAAAAAGTGCCCGATAAAAATGCCTAATAAAATGGCGATGAGAACCCAAAAGGTAAGATTAGAGAATAGTTTCTTCATCCATGAAGGTATAAAATATTTCTCTTTTTAGATTACCAAGTCGTAATCCATGTTTTAGGACTGAAATTTTCCTTTTCTTTTAATAAATCTACTTCAGAGTTTATGATAGGTTTGGAAGCAGCTCCATTCATGGTTACATAACTGTCACAAAAAACTGAAATGTTTTTGAAGCCTTGTTGTTGGTAATAATGGCCCAAGAAATGAGCAAACTGCAAGATCATATCGGGCTGAAAAGCCATTTGTTTTTCTTGATGAGTATTCAAAAACTGACGGTTGATGACATCAAACTCGTTGCCAGTTGTATTGTCTCGGATACGAAAGTTGGCATAACCGGCTTTCTCCACCAACATGACGCGCCACGAAAACCGATAGCCTTCCTCGGTCCAAAACAAATTGCCGGGATAAAGCAAGTAGCGAAAAGGGAGAGTTAGTTGTATAATGATGTAAGTGCTGATTAGGAAAATTTTAAATGATGAATTCGGAGAATAGTTTAAAGTTGAATTTTGAATGTTCAAAGATTGAGTTTCTTGATTTTTACTACCTACAAAATACTTGTTACTGTCAAAGAAAATAAGTGTGCACATGCTCATCACCAATGGAAAAACGCCTATTTGAAAGAAATAGCCAGTAATTGAATGAAAAAATATTAATATAAAATAAGCAGGTAATCGCGTTTTGCGGTACAGCAACAAGAATGGAATGCAAATATCATATAGCATTCCGACCCAACTGAATACGTAGGCAACCCAAAGTTCTTTCAACAGAAAACCGAAAATAGGCATATCGTCATGGGCAGGCAACCAAAGTCGTAGCGGCATCGCATTCAGCAACCATTCGCTGTTTATTTTGAAAATACCAGCAAAAAAATAGACACAACCAAGCTGGAATTTGAAAATATAAATACACCAAGCTGGCAGAAATTCCTGGTGAATAGTTGGTTTACGTTTTGCATCCACAGAATACATTCCATTGGCAGGAACGAAACAAAGCAGAAATGCGACTAGGCTTACAAAATAATAATGATTGAGGTAATAGGTCTTGTCGATGAGTTCGATATAAGTAAAAGCGAGGAAATAAACGATTGCGGATAAACGATAAAACAAACCAAGCATGATGCCGAGTGAGGAAATCAGCATTAAAAAATAAAGCCCATACATTCCGAAAGGAGGAAGTATTTTCACCCATTCGAAACCATAATACGAAAAATGAAAGAGTGGTTTTAGATATTGATCTTCGACCCAACCCAAAAGCAAAAACCTAGCCGTGCTGATGAACATGGCCAAGCCAAATAAGATTCTAAAAACGACTAATGGCGCTATGTGTAAGGGTTGATAGAAGAAGCGATTAAACATTATCATTGATAATTAACTACTGAAATCCGACTAATTATTTTTGAAAGTCAGTCCAAATTAAAAAAATGCAAATGGAACAATAGGACTGTTGCAACATACAAAATTATCGGGACAGCCAATTATCTACCAATTACTTTCTTTGTACCTAAAAAAGTTGGAAGAAAATCGGTTTCCAAATTCGATTCTGATAAGTACAAAACGATAAGTACAGTACAAATTAAATTTAGTGCAGTCTTTTGTGTATTTTTTCGTTTAAAATTGAAAAGCGATTGATTATCAGTTCTCTTAATTTTGTCTAAATAAATCTAAACCTCGCATTTTGCCATTTTTAATTCCCGATTACAAGCCTCCTCTCCTATTCAGAGACGGGCATTTAGGCTCGATTTTGCCTTATTTTTTTCGACCAAAATTCAAAGTTCCTTATCAAAGAGAACGAATCCCAACCCACGATTACGATTTTTTGGACATCGACTGGTTGCGCACTGGGCATTCAAGATGTGCTATCTTGGTACATGGACTAGAAGGTTCATCACAAAGCAGTTACATTCTTTCTTTGGCTTTATTTTTGCAAAAAAACGGTTGGAATGTAGCCGCTTTGAACTTGCGAGGTTGCAGTGGCGAGCCCAACAAACTTTATCGCTCGTACCACAGTGGCGCTACTGACGACCTGAAAACTACGATTGATCATGTATCGAAATCACATTCCGAAATAGCCATCATTGGCTTTAGTTTGGGCGGGAATATCGTCTTGAAATACACTGGCGATAGTGCACATTCGATTCCAAAACAAATAAAAGCAGTCGTTGGCGTTTCTGTTCCCTGCCATTTGTCGTCCTCGTCTGATAAAATGGAACGCTGGGACAATCTGTTGTACAGTTACCAATTTTTGTTTTCGCTGAAAGCAAAGCTGCGAACTAAAATGCAGCTTTTCCCAAATACACTTTCTCCTGAAAAGTACCTCAAAATAAAAACTATTCGCCTTTTTGACGACATGTTTACTGGCCCAGCCAATGGTTTTGCAGATGGCGAAGACTATTACAAAAACTGTTCGTCCAAACAAGTGATTTCGAAAATTCAAGTTTCTACCTTGATAATCAATGCATTAGATGATCCATTTCTGACCGACAAATGCTTTCCAAGAAAAGAAGCTGAAACCAATCCGAAGGTGCATTTGTACATGCCTAATTTTGGTGGTCATGTCGGGTTTTGGCCTGAAACAAACGCCCCAACGCCCAAACACGAAGAATGGATTTTGTCATTTTTGGCAGAAAATAATTGTAGCTAAATTGCCTTTCATAGATTCAAACATCAGGAATGATTTCTGAATAAATAGATTTTAAGTATGAATAATTATTCATTTAAATTAATCGCACTATTTTGTTTTTTCGCAGTATTTCACACTTCTGCACAAACCAAAGAAGCGTATAAGTCATTGTTTTTCAAGGTGGATACTGCGTCTTATTATTTCGACAAACACAATGCGATTCACCAAGACAAAAATTACCATGTGATAAAATTGGCACAACCTTCGAATCTAGTCCAAGTTGAAATCGCCCTGAACGACACCACAACATACACACACGTTCAACTTAAGGAAGACGAAACATTGGAATTTTCGGATAGTGTACGCTTTGTACCCGAGCGCAATTCGTATGTATTTGAAATGCAATTGAAAGAAGGTAAACTGTTTTTCAAAGGCGATATTGTGCTACAATTCAAAGGTGCAATTGAAAAAGCGGTCAATGTGCCTATTTTTATGTTTTCAGATACTAAACTTGCCTTGACCTCTGAAGTGTTTGGTATTTTTTTAGAAGAAGAGCTCACGATTGATTTGGTCGGTCAGAATATTTGGAACATTCAATTTGCCCCCGATTGGCATACCAATGACGAGTTTGATTACAAGGTTTCGAAGCAACTAAACAGTCTCAGAATTCAAGTTCGACCGCATTTGCTTGGTAGACGCAGCCTTACGATTCCTTTCAAAACGATTCATCCGATTGTGCAAAAAGATGGAAAAATCGGAAATGCGTTGTTCAATTTGGAGCTACGTTTTCAAGTAAAACCCAATTTGATCGATTTCCTTAGTTTCGACAAAGAAGAAGTCTTTTTCGACAAAGCCAATTTTCAGAATGGCGAAGAAATACAGGTGCGAAATAATTCAAATCTTATTTTAAAGAAAACCTATCGTGTGGAAGATAGTCAGGAACCTGGCGGAAATCTGATTGCGGAGATTTTTGCGCGTTCAGTTTTGGCCAACGGGAAAGTGTTGTGTTGGCTGAGGCCTTTTTCATTGCACAGAGCCAGAGAAGGCTATTTGTATATCAAAGATGGCGATAAAACGCGCTTTGTCACCAACCTTAATATTCTGGAAAAACCAAGGATAGACGGCATACAAATCATGCGAAAAAATGAAGATTGGAGCGAAAAGTTGTATGGTCGCCCTGGTGAGGAAGTTGAAATAAAGGTAATTGGAAATGGTTTGCAGAAAGCCAAAATTCAATTAGATGGCCTGGAAGGTTTGAAAAAGGATTCAATTGGATTGTCGGACGAAGTAGCTTTTTACAAACTGACAATTCCTAAAACGTTTTCGAGAAAGAAGTCAACTTTTTTCCTAAACAATCAGGTAACGGCTTTTGATTTGTTGGTAAAAGAATTTCAAGAGCCGCGTCAAATGGATTTTGTCAGACTGAATTATGGAGACGAATCGGTGGCTTTGTTTGATGAAAAATTTGACAAACCCGTGCTGTACGACCAACTTTTGCGCGATGTAGTCATCGTACTTAATCCCGACAAAATTGACAATGGAAATGCGTTTTACGGAAAGCAATATTTGGATGTGGAAGTAAAAATCGTGACTCCAAAAGGCGAAGTGAAAGAAACAATTCATAAGGAAATAGTAGTCTGTCCGGGCGAAAGCTCAACACGTTTTGGCAACTATGACCGTACCGATTGCGACAATGCCTCGATCAGTTTAAACGATTTATTGAACACTAAAACATACAATTTGGAAGGTTATTCGCAGCTATTTGTTAATATAAAACATAGCCCGAAACACTACTCAACTTCTGGTTTTAGCCGTTCGGTAAAAATAATTCTGAAACGAAACGTGGTTTTCGATTTGCAAGTTTCATTTCCGGCAGGAATGCTTGTGAAACGTTTTGATACTGAGGGAATTGGCGCACTCACTGGGATCAGTATTGCAGCCATTGCCCAGTTTAGTTTTTACGACAATTTGCAAATTGGCAAGATAAAACCGTACCGAATTGGAGCAGGTTTTTTGGCACTCAACGCTTTCAATTTCAGCGACAAAGCCGAAGTAAACCGTGATGTGGCCGCAGTAGCCATGATTTCAGTTTATCCCGTCAACCGAAATTCACGATTTAGTTTCCCACTTCACACTGGCTTCGGTTACATGCTCAAAAGCGGATCTTGGTTTCTGCTTTTCGGACCTGGGATTGAGGTGAGGTTTTGATTTTTTGGTGTGTGTTCTTAGGACACAGAATGACTATTAACTATTAACTCTTGTATTTACTTTCAATTTCTTTTGTAAATCCTGATACGCCTTTTTGAATTTTCTGTCTGTTTCAATCAGGTCATTTACACAATTGATGGCATGAATCACAGTGCTGTGATCACGTTTGCCAAAATGTTGGCCGATAGTTTGAAGAGACAAATTGGTATATTCTTTGGCAAAATACATGCCCAATTGCCTTGCCGTCACTACTTCTTTCTTTCTTGTTTTATCCACCAATTGCTCCAAACTCAGGTCGAAATATTCGGCAATACTTTTTTGTATATAGTCGATATTTACCTCTGTATCAATTGGATGAACGAGGTTTTTGAGAATCTCTTTGGTAAGTTGAAGATCAATTTCCTTACGGTTCAGGGTCGATTGTGCGATGAGAGACACCAAAACGCCTTCCAAATCACGCACATTCGTATCGACACTATAGGCTAAATACTCCATCACATTATCAGGAAGTTTTATTCCTTCTACTTGTGTTTTGGTGTTGATAATCGCCAGTTTAGTCTCGAAATCAGGCTGTTGCATGTCAGCCGAAAGCCCCCATTTGAAACGTGAATGTAGTCGGTCTTGAAAACCAACCAAATCTTTTGGGGCACGATCAGTGGTAAGAATGATTTGTTTGCCTGATTGATGAAGGTGATTGAAAATATGGAAGAACATTTCCTGAGTCTTACCTTTGTTGGCAAAGAACTGAACGTCATCTAAAATCAATACATCCAAATCGAGATAGAAATTGCCAAAATCTTGCAAACCATTCGTTTGCGTAGCGTCCATAAACTGGTTTACGAAACGTTCAGACGTGATATAAAAAACTTTCTTATCTGGAAAATTTTTCATTATTCTGTTTCCTATAGCATGTGCCAAATGGGTTTTGCCCAAACCTACCCCACCGTAGCAAAGCAATGGATTGAATGACGTATAACCAGGTTTATTGGCCACCGCCAAACCAGCCGAACGAGCCAAACGATTGCAATCGCCTTCGATCAGGTTTTCGAACTGGTAATTAATGTTGATTTGAGATTTGAATGTAGGCTTTGGTTTTGCTACATTTCCTTTTCCATAAGTATTGTCTGAAACTTCGATACCGTTTTGATTGGTCGGCAGTTGAAGTGTTTTGGGCTTGTTTTCTTTGTTGCCTTTGTCTACAACGATCGAATATTCAAGCTTTCCTTCTTGGCCAAGTACTGCCACTACAGCTTTGCGGAGCAGTCCTACGTATTTTTCTTCCAAATATTCATAAAAATAAATACTAGGAACTTGAATAATAAGCGAACTACCATTTAGAACATGAGGCACAATGGGCGAAAACCAAGTATTGAAACTTTGCTCTTCCACCTGGGATCTTATCAACTTGAGACACTTATCCCAGACATCTTTGCCACTCTTGTTCATCACTAATCTTAAAATGGAGTTTTGGGTAAAAAAGGCAGAATTCGCCATTTCCGCTTTCAAATATGAGCCTAAAAAAACTAGAAAAAAAAGTACTTTCGGTCTTGACTTTTTGGTTTGTTAGCCTGTGTTGAATTAGGGCTGATTATTCCTTCTGATTATTCAAATAATTATGTTTTTTATTGTATTAGTACCAAATAAAGGTTATACCTTAACATTGTCTTAACTTATTGCGTAAGTAGCTGAGAGCCAAAAGAAAGGTATCTAAAATATATCTAACTATTTGATTTTCATAAGATTACGATGTTTTTGTTAAACCATTCTGATACCCAAAAGGCCTGATAATGTTGGTTTTAAGTACTTGCGAACTGATGAATGATTGTTGACGCTCTTTTGTCTCCTTTTTCGAAGAAATTTGAGCTCCTTTTTTTAGCTTGCGACCGAAATAAACGACTATGACTAAGAGGTTTTACAAATACCAAGGAACAGGCAACGACTTTGTGATTTTCGACAACATGGATGGCAGTATGCCGAAGCTTTCGAAAGAAACGGTCGCACAACTTTGCCACCGTAGGTTCGGGATTGGTGCCGATGGTTTGATGCTTTTGGAAAAGGTCGAAGACTTCGATTTTAAAATGGTGTATTACAATTCGGACGGAAACGAAAGTACGATGTGCGGAAATGGCGGTCGCTGTTTGGTGAAATTTGCGTACGATCTTGGAGTGGTTTCGGACAAAGCCTATTTCTTGGCAGTCGATGGCCCACATTTGGCCTTTATAAAAGAAGATCAGGTGCATTTGGGAATGATTGATGTGTACGACATCGAACAAAATGGTGCCGATTTTTTTTTAAATACAGGCTCGCCACATTATGTAGAATCGGTGGCCGATGTGGAAGCAACCGATATTGTTTCCTTGGGCAAAAATATCCGTTTTAGCGAACGATTTGCGCCTGGCGGTACCAATGTGAATTATATGCAAATGCTGCCCAACAACAGCCTTTATGTGCGCACTTACGAGCGTGGTGTGGAAGACGAAACCTATTCGTGCGGTACAGGCGTGACCGCTTGTGCGATTGCTTCGTTTTTCAAAGGTTTCAAAAGCCCAGTTGCAATCCGAACAAAAGGAGGAAATCTTCAAGTATCTTTCGAGCCCAAAGCCGATTCTGTTTTCGAAAACGTATTCTTGATCGGCCCGGCCGTGAAGGTTTTTGAAGGAGACACGACTGTTAATTATTAATTAAAAATTATTAATTAACAGTATGCCTTTTCTTCGATTGGCGATTTTTTTTACGCTAGGTGTAGCTGCGTTTATACATTTTGGACATTTATTTCATTCGATTGAAAGGCAAGTAATTGGTTTTGCTTGCCTTTATTTTTTGGTCTTTTGGTTGAAAATCAAAGGGCGAGAAGTGCTTTTGGGACTTTTGGCTTACTTGTTGTGTTTTTCGCTTGGGGCGTACGTGTGCAAATCGAAAAATCAATTGCCTGATCCAGCGCATTTTGCACATGTTCAGGGCAAGATCGAAGCCTATATCGCAGTGGTGGACGATGAATTGGTTCAGAAACCAAAATCACTTTCTACCCAATTGAGCGTCAAATGCATACGGGTAAACGGAGCGTGGACAAATGCCAAAGGAAATGTCTTGGCTTATTTCCCGCCCGATTCAGCCAATGCACAACTCAATTATGGCGATTGGCTTTTGATAGCAGGTGCGCCAGCCGAAACTCAGTCGCCTGCTAATCCTGGCGAGTTTGATTACAAACGCTTTCTTACCTTTCGGAACATTTATCACCAACATTTTATTGCCTCAGGAAAACTGGATTTTCTGAAAAATGCCCCCACGAGTCTGATTTGGGAATTTGCTTTCAGGATGCGCAAACAACTGACCGACCAGCTAAGAACCTCCATTGGCGAAGGACAGGAATTTGTGGTGGCTTCGATGTTGGTTTTAGGAATTAGACAAACGATTGATCCTGAATTGTTTAATGCCTATTCAGGAGCTGGAGCAATCCATGTTTTGGCCGTTTCGGGTATGCACGTGGCCTTGGTTTTTCAATTGATCCAAATGCTGTTGAGTGCATTGGCCAAAAATCGAATTGCAGTTCATTTCAACTACGGATTTTCACTTCTTGCAATCTGGACATTCGGTTTGATGACCGCCTTTTCGCCAGCCGTTTTGCGAGCTGTGGTGATGTTTTCGGTCATCATTTTAGGAAAATGGATTGGACGTAAAGGCAATATTTACAATACCTTAGGATTTACAGCCTTTGCTATTTTGCTTTTCGATCCTTATTCGTTGATGAGTGTTGGCTTTCAAATGTCGTTCATGGCCGTATTTGGCATTGTGTTTTTTCAGCCCAAATTACAATCGCTTTTTCGCCCTAAAACTTGGCTTGTACGTTGGGTTTGGAAAATTACCTGCATTTCGGTAGCCGCCCAAATCACCACATTTCCGCTTGCACTTTTGTATTTCAAACAATTCCCAACCTATTTTCTCTTGTCCAATTTGTGGGTTATTCCCATTTCGACCTTTGTTCTATACGCAGGCATCGCTTTTTTTG
>JAYVIX010000146.1:0-8379 GCA_043769845.1 Cytophagales bacterium | reverse complement strand
CGGTTTACGCCTAATTTCAAGATTCCGCTCGTTTATACTGCTGGGCTTTCCTATATCCCGATTATGATTAGCGTGTATCATACAGGTGGTGTTTATTCGGTCGATTTGGCTTGGATGTTTGTGTGCATCATTAGCCAATCCATTTTTATTGATTATCGCTGGGGTGTTTTTTCGTCAGTCATTGTGTGTGGTTACATCGCTTATTTATATATCCTTGAAAATCAGTTGACAGTTGAAACCAATATTTTTAAAAACTATGTCATAACGCACAATAATACCCATTATTTGTTCACATGGATATTTGTAGTACTGTTGATGTCTGCAATGGTTGGAACTTTTGCACGTGTTTTGGAAAATACCAACCGAAAACTGGAAGAACTTAGCAAAGAAAAAATCAACGAATTAGAAATCAGGGTAAAACAAAAAACGGACGAACTGAGCCAATTGCGCAGCAGTCTTGCCCGCGATTTTCATGACGAAATGGGCAATAAACTGGCCAGTATCAACATTTTATCGCAATCGGTAGCGTTTACGCTTCATAACAAAGAGGAAAACCCGGAAGCAATAAAACTACTGGAAACGATCGAAACTCGATCAAGGGAATTGTTTGACGGAACCAAGGATTTTATCTGGTCTATTGATTTTAAAAGCGACTATGTGTTTGAACTATTTGTGTACCTGCGCGATTTTGGGGAGCATTTTTTTAACGGAATGGACATCAGTTTTTACTCACATACCAATACTTCCGAATCCAGTTTGGCCAAAGTAAAATCGACCGCAGGCAGGCAATTGGTTTTAGTTTGTAAAGAAATAATGACCAATGCGGCTCGCCATTCGCAATGTACCGAAATACGTTTTGCGGTTTTATCAAACGAAAGAACCACTACAATCAGTTTAATAGACAACGGATTAGGATTCGATTTTGAAAATGTGCCAAAAAGAGGGTTGAATAATATCCATAAACGATTGGAACAAATAGGAGCAACACATACAATTTCTTCGTCCAAAAAAGGAACAAATTTTGACATCACGATGCAATTGGAAGGTTGAGTTAGAAATTAGATGTAGGCGTTGGCCTTTATCTAACTAACAACTACCAATCTGTTTTGGAACGAATAAAAGTGCTCAGTTCTTCTGCCATTTGCTGATGTTTTTTGATGTTTGGGTGCCAATCGCAGCCAGCATCACTTTCTTGCATTCGACTGAAAAAGAAAGATTCAATTTTAGTATCTCCTTTTGATTTCATGTTTGCAACAACTTGATTGATATAAGATTGCAAGGTCGACATGGCTTTTGATTTTTCAGGCCAAGAATCGTTGGTCATGCAGCCTTCGATACAAAAAAGGTGTGAATTGGGATAGTTTTTTCTGATTCGGGTCACAAATTCAGAATACGTTTTCATGAATAAAGCGGGATCTGGATTGTGGTGTGCAAAATCGTTTGTGCCTAGATTTATCACGACAATATCAGGTGAGTAACGGTTGAAATCCCATTTTAAATTTGGTATTTGTGGAATGATTCGGTCATAAATTATGGGCATTGTTTCGTGGTTATTCAGTTCATAATTCTGAACGATTCCGATGCCCGAAAAAGCCACTGCCAGATATTCGGCTTGCAAATTGCGAGCTGTAATGGCTCCATAAGATAAATAATTATTTTCAGTTTCAGGCGTGAAATGACAATTTGCATTTGCACCTTCATTGCCATAGCCACAAGTGATCGAGTTGCCGATGAACTCCATTTTGCGTTTTGAAACAGGCAAAGGCAATAATGTTTTCTCTATTTCTATTCCGTTCAAAAGCCCGATGCCTACAAAGTTTTCGGTGCGTTTGGTAATCGAAACGGTGTGTGTGCTGATATTGTCAAATTGTAGTTCAAAGACCGAATCCTTTTTCGAAGTCGAAATCACTTCTGGATGTTGGTTGTCGATAATTAATGTGTAGTAGTTTTTCAGATTGGTAGCACTTTCGTTTCCCAAATGAATACGACATGTTTTTCCTTCGAAACGAATTCGAAATCCCGTTCCCGATTGCGAAAAACGCGCTTGATCACGATTCGAAATATCCACCCGACCCAAATATTGAATGTTTGGGTCGTTGGGTTTTGTCAGTTTCGGTTCAGATTGGCATCCAAAAAAGCTCGTAAGAAAAGTGAGCTTGAGCATGAGAAAAATAAATGAAATATTATTCATATTAATTATCCAAGGAAATCTTTCAAAAAAGGTACTTCTTTTAGTTCATAAGCGGTGTAGCAAACCAATATTCCCCAAAGAATCGAGCTCACTAGCATGAACAAAACGATACGTTGTCGAGGTTCGCCAAAACCACTTGCCAAAAGTGTCCCAACTGGTGGTGTCAGTAGGGGAGGAGTGAGAAAAGCCACGCCCCAGAGCCCATATTTTTGCCAAATATTTACCATTCGTCTGTTTCCTGACGTGAAAATTTTTGTTTTGTTTCGGTAGAAGATGCTGATAACGAGCATTTTAATTTTATCTCCGAAAAACGAAAAGATAAACACGCTCAGATTCATCCCGATGATACAGGCAAAAAAAGTGGTGTATATTCCGAGTCCTGTTTTTGCACCAAGAAATGGAGCAAAGAAAAACTTAAACATACTCAGGGCGGTTACGCTGAGAAGTTTGAGCAATAATTCCATAGTTATTAGTTTAATGTTCGAAGTTCAATGTACAAAGTTATGACTAAAGAGTGTGTCAGGAAAACATTGAACATTAAGCGACTTCGTTTAGGTATTTTGTAAGTTTTGCAAAAGCCAAAGCACGGTGACTGATTTTGTTCTTTTCGCCCATTTCCATTTGTGCCAAAGTAGAGTCGAAACCTTCAGGAACAAAAATTGGATCGTACCCAAAACCATGCGAACCTGCAGGCGTATCGATGATTTTTCCGTTTAGAATTCCTTCAAAAAACGTTTTTTTACCATTGATTATCAGTGTGATAACGGTTCGGAAACGGGCTTTTCGGTTTGGTTCGTTTTTTAGTTTTTCGAGAACTAGTTTCATGTTTGCTTCAGCGTTTTTTTCTGATCCTGCATATCGAGCTGATAAAACGCCTGGTTCACCGTTCAAAGCTTCGATTTCCAAACCGGTATCGTCAGCAAAGCAATTAGTCTGAAAATGGTCGAATAAAAAATCGGCTTTTTGGAGCGAATTACCCTCCAATGTGGCTTGGGTTTCGGGCAATTCTTCGGTACAGCCTAGTTGTTCGGGAGTCACTAAAGCGATGTTTTCGGGAAGCATCGCTTGGATTTCTTGTAGTTTGTGAAGGTTTTGGGTGGCAAAGCAAATATTCATGCGAGTAAATAAATAGTTCAGAAGTGAAAACCAGGAATTGAATCAAATCAAAATGACATTCTCCCGATACAATAGTACGAGAAGAATGTCATTTGATTAAGGGAAGAATGCAACTATTATTTGGGCGTGTTGATGTCCGATTCTACATAATCCAACTTGCTGATGACCATATCGATTTCATGTAAATTGTCATTCATTTCCCTTTTCAATAAATAAATTTGAAAGCACATGAACGACAAGATGATTAGTACAACAATTTTGAAAATATGATCTAGATTAATCTTCATGTTTTTTGAATTTGTTTGTTTAACAGAATTTAGTAGGCAAAGGTTGTCTTATCCTATTTTAATCGGAAAAATACAGTAATTACTCTTTAAGAAGTTCGTTTTTTTTGCATTTTTTTATACTGAACTTTTTCTTGTTTGAATTTTTCAACCACAATTAGTATCAGTGCGCTGAACATAATTAGGATAATTGGAATCAGTTGGTAAAGTGGCTTCAGTTGTACAAACAGCATGATTCCGAACAATCCTAAACTGATTTTAAGAAGTATTACTATGATTTCCTTTCTATTCATTTCTGGTCTTAAAGTAAAAATGGAGAGTTAGTTAGTGGTTTTACGAAAATACTTGCTTTGTGGGAGGAATTGTATGCTGTTTTTTGAAATAACTAGTATTTATTTGTTGGCAGTGAATATTTTAGGAGCAAGATGACAAATATTTTTTCTGATTTTCTGAAAATAGGCGATAAAGTAAAGCTGGTTGCAACCGCACGAAAAGTTAGTCGAGCCGAGATAGTACCAGTGGCCGAAATTCTGAAATCTTGGGGTTTGCAGGTCGTTTTGGGCGATTTTCTTTTTGCCGAAGACCATCAGTTTGGTGGCACAGATGCCCAGCGTTTGGTCGATTTGCAAAATGCGTTAGATGATTCTGAAATAAAGGCAATATTTTGTGCGCGAGGTGGTTATGGAACACCTCGGATTGTCGATGCATTAAATTGGACGCAATTTCGGAAGTTTCCCAAATGGATAATCGGTTTTAGTGATGTCACCGTTTTGCTGAATGAAGCTCAGAATCAAGGTGTTTGTTCGCTTCATGCGCCCATGCTTTTGTTTTTGAATAAACCAGAATAAGCGTATTCTATTGAATTTTTAAAGAAGAATTTATTCGGTAAAATGAATGAATTAAAATCAATATGTTTTCAATTGAATAAACAAGGTGTTGCAAAAGGAATTTTAGTAGGCGGAAATCTTTCGTTGATCGTGAATAGTATTGGCACCAAAACGGCTTTTGATCCGAAAGGAAAAATCTTATTTTTGGAAGATATTGACGAATACCTGTATCATATTGATCGGATGATGTTGCATTTGAAAAGAGCTGGAATTCTGGAAAAATTGTCCGGTTTAGTGATTGGGCATTTTTCGGACATGAAAGACAATGCGATTCCGTTTGGCGAAACGGCTTATGAAATCATTGCCAGAAATGTGGCCGAATATGCGTTTCCTGTTGCTTTTGGTTTTCCAGTAGGGCACGAAACGCACAATTTGCCGTTAGTTGTAGGGGCAAATTACAAGCTCGAAGTCTCAGATAAGGAAGCTACGTTGGAAATTTTATAAATTGCGACCTCTTTTGATCGGTTTGATTCACTTTTTTAAATATTTACTTGAACACGTCCTCTTATTGCCTTCGTTTACGAAGAAATGGGATGATATTATATTCCTGCATCGAAACAGGGCATATGGAGCGTATGAATTGCGCAGAGCAGTCGAAAACAACCAATTTTTCAGTTTAATCATTACTATTTGCATTGCTTCGATTTGTTTGTGTTGGTCGTTTTGGAGCTATGACGATACACAACCTTACGATTTCGAATTCGAGAAAATGGTCGAATTCAAGGGTTTTGACGCCAATTTGGTTTCTGTAAAACCTTTGCAAAAAGAACAGGCGCCACCTGAATCCGAAAAATCAGAAGAGGAACCTGTGGAAGAAGAAAAACCAAAAGATCTTCCGCCAGAAGTAAAAGCCGACAAACCCGAGTTGAAACCTGAAGAAAAGAAAACCGCATTAGCTGATTCTGCGAAGAAATCGGAAAAAGTAGGGGAGGACGTAGGCAAAAAATACGTGGCTGGTACCGATACTGGAATGGTCGAAAAAGTGTATGAAGAAGGTCCTGCTTCAGCTTATGGTGGTTTGGCCGAATTCATGAAATGGGTGCAGCAAAACCTGAAAGTACCCAAAGAAGCAATGGATAACAATGTTCATGGAACCGTTTTCGTTCATTTTACGATCAACGAAAAGGGCGATTTGACCAAAGTGACGCTCTCCAAAGGACTCGGTTTTGGCTGTGACGAAGCGGTGATGGAAGTACTCAGGCGTGCACCACCCTGGAAACCAGCCATCAGAGACGGAAAAGCGGTACAGCAAAGGTTTATTATTCCTGTGAAGATCTAAGCAAGCCGTTTTTATTTTTAGCTTTGTTATTGACCTAAATCTATTAATTGTTAATTCATCATTTTTAATTTAATTACACCAATGAGTTTGTTTTACACCAAATCAGTCAAAGAACTAATAGCCTCGTCCGAAGCTGGCGAAAAGGGATTGAGCAAAACCCTGAGTCGTAGCAACCTGATTATGTTGGGGATAGGAGCGATTATCGGTGCTGGTATTTTTTCGATCACTGGTACCGCAGCTGCCGATCATGCTGGGCCAGCCATTGTATTGTCATTCATCGTTTCGGGAATTGCCTGTGTGTTTGCAGGGCTTTGTTATGCCGAAATGGCGTCTATGATTCCTGTGGCGGGAAGTGCCTACACATTTGCCTATGCCACTATTGGCGAGTTTTTTGCTTGGATCATCGGTTGGGATTTGATTTTGGAATACCTTTTTTCAGCTTCGGCCGTGGCGGCTTCATGGTCGGGTTATGCTCAGAATATTTTGCGAGACATGGGAATTGTGTTGCCCAAACAACTCACGCAAGTTCCATTTTTGCACACTCCTGAGGCTGGTTGGGTGTCGACAGGTGGATTCTTTAATTTTCCAGCCATGTTGATTATAGGTTTACTGACCATCATTTTATCAGTCGGAATCAAAGAGAGTGCAAGATTTAACAATGCTTTGGTGATTACGAAAGTCATTGTCATTGTCACGTTTATCGTTTTCGGAATAGGCTATATCAATCTTGACAACTGGACTCCTTTTATTCCTGAAAATACAGGCGTTTCGGGCGAATATGGTTGGAGCGGAATTATGAGTGCATCGGCACTGGTTTTCTTTGCGTATATCGGTTTCGATTCGGTTTCTACGGCAGCCCAAGAAGCTAAAAATCCACAAAAAGACATGGCCGCAGGTATTTTGGGTTCGCTCGCCATTTGTACCGTTTTGTACATTTTGTTTTCGTTAGTATTAACAGGTGTAACCCATTACAGCACATTTGGAAAAGGAAACGAATTAGCTCGCATGGCTCCAGTAGCGTTTGCGGTAGATCAAATGGGCGATTCGATGAATTTCTTGAAATACATGATTAAACTAGGCGCAATGGCTGGTTTGACTTCTGCCACATTGTTGATGCTTCTTGGTCAGCCACGTATTTTTTATTCAATGAGCAAAGACGGACTTTTGCCTCCTATTTTTGCAAGCATCCATTCTAAATTCAAAACACCTTATTTCAGCACCATTCTAACTGGCGTAGTAGCCATGTTGGTGGCAGGTTTAGTGCCAAAAGATGTGTTGGAAACCTTGGTTTCGATCGGTACATTGTTTGCATTCATCATAGTATGTGCAGGCGTGATGTATTTGCGCTACCACAAACCAGACGAAATACGTCCGTTCAGAGTGCCATATGTATATGTAATTGGCACTCTGGGAATACTTACCTGCTTCGGACAAATGTTGTTTCTGAAGCAGGAAGTTTGGGTACGATTGGGCATTTGGTTGGCTATTGGTCTAGTCATCTATTTCGTTTACGGACAAGCAAATGCAGCTCGTAAAAGAATTAAATAATATTCATATATTTAGTCACAAAAAAAGCCTATGATTTGAGTCATAGGCTTTTTTTGTGACTAAATGAATTGTTAGAATACATTCCTAAGTGTTTTATTTACAGACCAACAAAAGAATAGTAAAAAATATTTAGTGTCTAACTTGTTGCACGTTTCAATAAAAACCTATACGTTTGTGTAGAGGTTTTTTCTGCAAATTTAAACTATCAATAATGTTTGTAAAATTGAATAATTCAGCAATTCAGCAATTCAGCAATTCTAAACTTTTAAAGGCAATGTTACTGGCCTTCGTTGTTTCTACGGCTCAGGCACAAACTGAAACCATCGTTTTTTCGGTCGGTAGCGCACCTTGGGGAACTGGCTATAATGGCAACGTGAAAGTTACTCCCAATTATGCCATTACCACTTCATGGTCGCTCACTTTTACCTTGCCTACGGGTGCAAAATTAGAGACTGTTTGGCCTAGCAACAATTCTGCTAATATTGGCACACTTTCCTACGGCAATGGGGTAATAACGGGTACTGGTACGGTAAATATTCCTGCAAATACTGCATTTGTCGTAAACTTGGCAGTTTCGGGAGTGACCAATAATGCAGCACCCACTAATTTTGTATTCACTAGCACCAGCAAGACGGGGACTCCAATATCTGCCTTAAATTGTGCGTCTCCTTCTAATATCTTCCCATGTATTGGCAATGTAGGCATCGGGATTTTTGATGCCAGTACTCAGCCTCAAGCCAGCCTGCACGTGGGTGGAAATACTTTTTTACACGGCAAAGGAGAGACTGGGCAGTATAGTGTACTTTTTACTCGCTCGAATACTTTGTACGGATATTTGATTTCCGAACAGGCTTCAGGTAAAAAAATCATGACGTTCAGCAATAGCCAAACAAGTGGCATGAACAACCGTCCTTCGGTATCCATTGGCGAACCGATCAATCCGTATTATCGCACTTTCGAAGTAAACGGAGGACATTCGGGTATTTATGGCACAATTGGTAGCGATGCCGCCAGTCAGCAAAATTTGCTTCAATTAGTGAGTCGCAGAACAAATGCAGTAAGCAAAGTAGGTGG
>JAYVIX010000145.1:0-11021 GCA_043769845.1 Cytophagales bacterium | reverse complement strand
CCCCCAACTTTTCAAGGATCGGGCGTAGATCGGCTTCGTGTTTTTTGAAATCAAATGTTACTTTTTTTATGTTTCCTTTTAGGTCTTTATCAGTCGTGATTCCTGCGATGCGTGCCATATGTGTGAGGTTTGTACAAAGATAGAAAAAAGCAGGACGCAATTAGTTTGCGTCCTGCTTTTTGGTTTTACTCTAAATGATAGATTACTTCATTTATTAATAAAATGGCTTCCTGATTTGTGACTATTTTTTTGCTTGATCCGCTGGTGATCCAAACCGTCACGCTAAAATATTCTTAGCCAACAAATTGGCAAAGATATGCTGTGTCAATTGCTACTTTCAATTGAAATTTACTGTCGCCAGCTACATCGAATTTTGTTCCAGCAGGGAAGTTTTTCCATTCGGTTGATCCTGGAAGTTTTACCACCAATTCGCCAGAAACTACCGTCATGATTTCTGGTTTTCCAGTTCCAAATTCATATTCGCCAGGAGCCATCACGCCCACGGTCGAGTCGTATTTTTCGCCTTTGAATGAAACCGATTTTACTGTTCCTTCGAAATACTCGTTTACTTTTAGTGCGCTCATTTTTTTTGGTTTGAAGCGCAAAAATAGCTTCCTAATCTTGAAATTAGAAATAGTAAGTGGGTTGTTTTAAATAATCGTCACGTGATTGTTTTATAAGTGATTGATTTTGTGTTGAATACGGCTATAACTGTTAATTATTAATTATAATTCATGCTTTAGGATGCGCTTTTTCAAATACTTGCTTCAGTTTTTCCAAAGTATTATGGGTATACACTTGTGTGGCTGCAAGGCTACTATGGCCGAGCATGTCTTTTATGGCATTTAATTCTGCACCTCGGTCTAGAAGATGAGTGGCAAAAGTGTGTCGGAGTACGTGCGGACTTTTCTTTTCTAATGTAGTAACGATTGACAAATATTTTTTAACTAAACGTTGTACAAACATCGGATACATTTTTTCGCCTTTGTCTGTCAGTAACAAGTAGTTTAGAGATGTCTCGAAATGCGCTCTTTTGGTAGTTAAATAGCTTTTTATGAGGCTATCAAGCGAAGTATTTGTAGGGATGATTCGTTCTTTGTTTCCTTTGCCCAGTACTTTGATGGTATGCGAATAAGGGTTGTAATCATTTTCTTTGATTCCGATTAGTTCTGAAAGTCGGATTCCAGTTCCATACAACATCTCGATGACCAATTTGTCGCGCATCCCTTCAAAACCTTCTGGAAATTCGACTGCATCGAGCAATATGTCCATGTTTTTGGCTTCCACATAGTCAGGAAGACGTTTTTCTAATTTGGGCGATTTTAGTCGAGTTGTTGGGTTGATGGCGATGGTACCTTCTTTGTGTAGAAATTTGAAGAAGGACTTCAAACAAGCCACCTTTCGGGCAATACTTCGAGGTTTTAAATCTTCCCCAGCAAGCGACAAAAGCCATGAACGCAGCATTTGGTAATTGGCCAAATGGATTTCAGTGGTTTCGTAAGTGCTTGATAAATAATCGGAAAGCTGCCTCAAATCAGTTTCGTACGAAATGAGCGTGTGTGGACTGACGCGTTTTTCGTAACGAAGGTATGTAAAAAAAGAAGCTACCATTTTTGGAAATTTTCCTTAAATGGTAGCTAATATACTTATTAAGCTTGGTAAATACTACTCAGCTTTGTTAACATACTTATTCACGTAAACTGCTTTTTTAATCTCTTCACGTCTTTCTACAGATGGTTTCTCGAAATAGTTTCTTCTGCGAAGTTCTTTCAAAACACCTGTTTTTTCAAATTTCTTCTTGAAACGCTTAAGAGCTTTGTCGATAGACTCGTTTTCTTTGATATTGATGAGAAGCATAAAATTCTTTTTGTTCTTGTTTTTAGAAAGCGCAAAAGTAAGCAAATGTTTTTGATTGTCAAAACCTAAATCAGAAATTGTAAAAGACTTTTTAGGGTATACCAGCGTTTTGGTAATTATCTTTTATCTTTCTAAACCAATTGTAAGGTACTGTGTTTATTTAAATATTAAAATGCTGATTATGAACAAAGAAACGATTAGAAAAGGCTATACAAAGGCTTATTTGGAAGATGGCAAGGCTGCAGATTCTGTATATGCATTCTGCGAAAAAATAAAAATGGACGAGGATAGTTTTTACAAACTATATAACTCCTTGGAAATGATTGATAAAGATGTGTGGTTTGGTTGGTTTGAAGATACACTTACCACACTACATGCAGATGAAACTTATAACGGGTATTCGGCTCGCGAAAAATTGTTAGCTTTTTATTTTACTTGGGTTCAGAATCTTCGCAAAAACAGAAGTTATGTGCTTTTGCAAAAGAAAAATTTTGACTTGGTTTCGATTCGAGATAATCAGCTTTCAGAATTTAAAAAGGGTTTTGAAACTTATATAAGCGATATTCTGAATCAGGCAATTGAGGAAAAAGAAGTACAAGAGCGCAAATTTATTTCGGATAAATACCACTACGGTTTTTGGGTACAGCTGCTTTTTGTACTTGATTTTTGGATCAAAGATACCAGTTTAGATTTTGAACAAACTGATGCTGCGATCGAAAAAGCAGTAAATCTGAGCTTCAAATTGATTGGTGAAAACTCACTTGATAGTATTATCGATTTTGGTAAATTTCTTTTACAGAAAAAATGAGCGACCCTAAAGAGCAAATTAGTATCCCTACTGGGAAAGTAGAACGTGCGTCCAAATTAGTGGCCACTGGTGTGAAACTGGGTGGAAACTATATAAAGTATTATGCCAAAAAGCTCGTAAATGGCGAAACTGGCAAAGACGAACTCAATAAAGACAATGCCGAAGATATTTACAACACACTTAGCAACCTGAAAGGAAGTGCGCTGAAAGTGGCACAAATGCTGAGTATGGATCGTGGTATGTTGCCTAAAGAATATGTGGATAAATTTTCATTGTCTCAATATAGTGTTCCTCCACTTTCAGGGCCTTTGGTGACCAATACTTTTGTGAAAACTTTAGGTAAATCGCCTGCTCAGTTGTACGACAAATTCGAAATGATGGCCAGCAATGCCGCATCAATCGGGCAGGTGCACAAAGCCGAAAAAGCGGGAAAGAAATTGGCGGTAAAAATCCAGTATCCAGGCGTGGCCAATTCGGTTAGTTCAGATTTGAAACTCGTCAAACCATTTGCGATTCGCCTAGTAGGTTTGAAAGAAGTGGAAATGGATAAATATTTCGATGAAATAGAAGGGAAACTGCTCGAAGAGACTGATTATGAGCTCGAAGTGAGACGTTCGATAGAACTCTCGGAACAATGTGCGCACATTCCTGATTTGATATTTCCGAAGTATTATCCTGAAATGTCTTCAAACCGAATCATCACGATGGATTGGCTCGAAGGACAGCATTTGAAGGAGTTTTTGAAAACAAATCCAAGTCAAGAGATTCGGGATAAAATAGGACAGGCGCTTTGGGATTTCTATCATTATCAAGTTCATTTCCTGAAAAAAGTGCATGCCGATCCTCATCCTGGCAATTTCTTGTTTTTGCCAGACGGGAAAGTAAGTATTTTTGATTTTGGATGTGTGAAGGAAATACCAACTGATTTCTATCAAAACTACTTTGCACTTACTGATCGAGAAATTTACCAAGATCAGAAAAGAACGAGGGAAATTTATACAGCATTAGAAATGATTCATCCGTCTGATTCTGAAAAAGACATCGTTTTCTTTTCAGATTTGTTCCGGACGATGATTGATTTGCTCACATTGCCATTTACAGTGGATGATTTTGATTTTGGCAACGACCAGTATTTCAACGATATCTATGCGTATACTGAATATTTGTCGAATCTAAAAGAAATCAAAGAATCGAAATTGGCACGTGGATCAAGACATTCATTGTATGTAAACCGAACGTATTTTGGCTTGTATTCAATTTTGAACGATCTAAAAGCAAAGATTTTGACGAGGAAAGATTCGGTAGTTAGCGAACAATTTTCAGAAGTTAATTAACCACCACAAAAAAAGCGGGTCGTTCTGCATTTGCAAATCGACCCGCTAGAAAAGTGTTAATTTTTTATACAACGAATTGACATTTTACCTTTTATGTCATAATAGTTTCTAATAGCAGTTGAGAATGTATAATCATGCCATCTGAAATAAGCCCAATAAGGATCTACTATTGTAGAAGTCCAATAGTACGCTCTTTCTTTAAAGAAGCTAATTGTACCATCTCCTTGAACATCACCTGCACCTTTGCTGTTGAAGCCTATTTCATTTGTTGCTCCTAAATTTTGAGATAACCAATAATTAGTTCCTGTTGTTTTTAGTTTTCCACCAGCCAAAGAAAGTCCGCCAATGTAATTATCTAATGTTGACCATTCAGCATCACTTGGTACATGCCAGCCTGTAGGACAAACACCTCTTGTATCTTGAGTAGTTTCCCATTTATATAGAAGTCCATAATCAGCTTTATTGGCAGCATTTCCGTTTGGATTAGCCCAAAGATCAGTACTAATTACATCGCCATTTGAATATTTAGTTACTTTTAGATTTTCTGACATCCATGTTTGTGTGCCAATATTTACTATGTTATATGAATTTCCTTCCAAATCTTTTACAGTGGTATTGTTTACAGCACTTATTCCTGGAATTATTACCCAATTACTTTTTTCTCCAGAATATAGAGTGTCGCCATTTGTTGAAACGGTCAATTTTGGTGCTTTGCTATCGCCTGCACTTGCAGCATACATTGCGTATGGTACGCTTAGTAATTGAGTTGTACCGCTCAATGCATAGCTAGAACCACCATTTGGGTCTACTTCGATTTTCAGGAACTTGTTTCCTGTGCTCCATTTGATAGCCGAAAAAGTACCTGCAACTGGTGTGCCAGAACCAATACCTAGAGTGAAAAGACCGAATGCGTTGGTAGAAGGGCTAAAAGTTTCGGAATAAACGCTTGTTCCAGTGGCTGTTCCGTCAAGAATGGTAGCTTTTACGCTGATTGTTTTGGTAGCCATAGCTGCACCTGCATTGTCGCGAGCCAAACCTTGGTAGTTGAACGATTGTGGAGCTTGAGCAAAAGCGTAGGCACTTGCCAATAAAAATGTGACTGTTTTAAATATTTTTTTCATTTTGATTAATTTTAAATTTTAAAGAGTAGAATTAAAGTTTGATGAATTTAAAAGTGTTGGTTGTTTGGTTTTTGTCGTCTGCAATTTTGATGATGTACATTCCTGCATTCAAATCCGAAGCATCCATTTCTTGATTGGTTGCTACTTGACGCAAATTTATACCTTCACTAGTGTAGATATTGGCCGAAAAACCTTGAGGACACGAAACTACAAAATTGTTTACTACAGGGTTTGGGTAAAAAGTGACATTGCCTTTATTATTGGCAATCGTTTCAAAGCCTGTAATTAGTTTTGCTTTGCTAGGTTGTAAAATTCCTTGTGTGACATAAGATGTGTCGCTTTTCAAAGTCGTTATAGCAATTTCACCCACCGAGTATTCAATCGTCACGGTGGCATTGCTCAGCGTGTTGCCCGTTGCATTGATTACTTGGGGTGTTACCTTTTGGGCAGTTGCGCTGTACATGGCCAAGGCCAGAGGCAACAGTAGTAGTTTTCGTTTTTTCATAATTGTTGGTGTTTGATAGTAAGAAGAAAAAGAAGATCAAAAGGTTGCCGTGGCGGTTCTTTATTTTTTAACAATAATTTTATTTACGACCTATTATTGTGTTTATTTGTATATAAAGGCGTTTTTGATGGGGAAAATTATTTTAGTGTTCTGTTCTTTATTCTTTTCTATGAGAATGAAAGCACAGCAATTGGATCAATTACAAGTGTTATCGAGCACGGGAGGTCAATTGCGCAACGCTAGTTTTTCGGTTGATTATGCGATAGGAGAAATGTCGATTACCACTTTTGCAAACACTGTCAACATAATCAATCAAGGTTTTTTACAGTATTTTTTTCTAAATAAAATAGTAGAACCAATACCAATAATTCCTCTGAAACCAAAAGAAGATTCTACTCTAATAGTGTATGAATTGGTGACCCCAAATGGAGATGATAAAAATGAATTATTTTTCATTAATGGAATTCAGCGTTATCCACAAAATGAACTGATGATCGTGAATAAATGGGGAAATACCGTTTTCAAAGCCAGCAATTATGCCAATACTTGGGATGGAGGCGATCTGCCAGATGGTTCTTATTTTTATGTACTTAAACTTTTGACGGAAAATAAAACACTTTCAGGCGGTTTTACTTTGGCAAGATGAGTTTTAGAGAGGTTTTAGGTTTTAGGTATTGGGTTTTAGGTAGTTTAATTTCATTCAATGTTTTTGCTCAGCAAGATGCATTGGTTTCGCAATACATGCATTTGCCTGTGCTTTTCAATCCTGCTTCGGTGGGTGCCGAAGATAAAATTAAGGCAGGATTGCTTTTTCGCAGACAATGGGTTGGAATGAACAATGCACCTTCTACGAATGGTTTTGTAGTTGATATGCCTTTTAATTATTCGCGTATGGGACTGGGAGTAAATGTGTTGCAGGAAAGTATTGTAGCCGAAAACAAACTGACTTTTCAACTTTGTTATTCCTACAAAATCAATCTGGCAAAAGGAAAAATGGCTTTTGGAATGAATGCAGGAGCGATCAATTATCGTTTTGATGATTCTAAAATTGCCATAAAAGATGCGGACGATAAGGTAATTGGAAATGGAGCACTTGCATCGACCCAACCTGACTTTGGTTTTGGGTTTTATTATCATTCTGCCAAGTGGCAATTAGGCATTTCGGCCAACCATTTGCTGAAACATAAACTGGGATATTTTGATGAATTGGTTGCAAATGCTACCGTTACCCGACAAGTATACGGATTTGCCAAACGTAATTTTAAGTTGAATGAAAAATATACGGTTAGTACTTCGGTGCTTGCCAAAATTCAGCAACCAGTAAACGTTTCACAAGCCGAGGCAAATGCGATTCTTGTTTTCAAAGACGAACTTTGGCTCGGGGCAGGTTATCGCACTTTGAAAGCCGCTACTTTTCAAATCGGGTTTAAAATGGGGAAAGTAAACCAAAGTCTTCAAGATATTCGATTGAGCTATAATTATGATTTGGCTTTGGAAAATCCCACGAGTTCGTTTGGTCCCACGCACGAGATTGTATTACGTGCATTTTTTGATAAACCCCTGAAACCTGAGCGTATCCAAAATAAACCCAAAGCGATTTCACCACTTGATTTATAGTGAAATTAAATTCTGTTTTTCCAAGTTTTAGGATTTCTTGAGGTATGCCACACCGCTTCGATCACTAAAAGATCCTTCATCTGGTCTACCAAATAGATGATTAGGTAAGGAAAGTTTTCAAGTGGGTAAAAACGAATATTGACTCATAGTTTTGTTGCCTTTACCTGCAATTTTTAAAAAATAGTTTGAAAAAAATCAAGTTTGGTCTTCATTAGATTTATGGGATTTTAAGAATCAGTATGTAGATTGCGTTTTTATAATTTTATTCCCAGCCTAGGCCATGAGTTTTGATTTTCATCACGATAAACCAAGATATTTCGAAATACAGTATCTGAATTCTAAGAACTACATCCTTCCGTTTATTCAAGAATCTATCAAAGTAGATAGCAAACTCAGGGTGATGGAAATCGGTTGTGCCGAAGGTGGTGTTTTAAAAGCATTTACCGAACTGGGTTGCAATTGTTTTGGGGTTGAACTGAGTGCTTCGAAAGTAGAAAATGCCAAAAAATTCATGGCGGACGAAATCGAAAAAGGGCAGATTCAGTTTGTCTGTCAAGATATTTATGACTTGGATTTTGAAAGTACTTATGCCAATTCGTTTGATGTGATTATTCTAAAAGACACAATCGAACATATTCACGACCAACAAAAATTGATTGGATATTTGCATAAATTATTGCGTCCCAATGGTTTGGTTTATTTTGGTTTTCCAGCTTGGTACATGCCTTGGGGAGGACATCAGCAAGTATGCAAGTCGAAATTATTGACTCTATTGCCCTATTTTCATTTGCTTCCAATGCCTTTGTACAAATTGTTTTTGAAAGTTTTTGGTGAAACTGAAGGTAAAATTGCAGAACTAGTAGAAATAAAAGAAACAGGGATTTCTACTCATCGTTTTGAAACTATACTAAAGAAAACAGGTTACAAGGTTTTGAAAAGAACCATCTTTTTTGTCAATCCTATTTATATCCACAAGTTTGGTTGGAAGACAAAAGTGCAATGGAACTGGCTAGGTCAAATTCCGATCTTGAGGGATTTGTTGAGCACAACGGTCTATTATTCCATTTCTTACGTCAAATAAGAATTTGTTTTGGTGAATATTCGATTTTGGGTACTATGTTTCTTTTCGCCAATTCTCGTTTTTGCTCAAGGTCAGTTTGTTCGTACCAAAGCCATTGCGGACGCTTTTCTGGCAGTTCGACAATACAATTCGGCTATTCCGTATTATAAAAAGTGCATCAAAATAGCGGGCGACAAAGACAGTGTGGTCTATTTCTTAGCACATTGTTATTTGCAAACCGATTGTAACAAAGAAGCACTAAAAGCCCATCAATATTTGTTGCAACAACATCCAGAACGCGACACACTTCATTTTGCATTGGCCGAAATGTTAAAGAAAAACGCTCATTATGCAGAAGCTAAAAAGCATTTTCTTTTCTTTCAAAAGAAAGCAAAAAATCCAGAACGAGTAAAAGAATTGGCGGCTTCATGCGATTCGGCCATTGTTTGGCGAAAGCAACCCCATCGGATAAAAATTCAAAATATCGGATGGGTAAATACTTCATTTTCAGAAATATCGCCTTGTATTTTGAATAATGAATTGCTTTTTTCTTCGGATAGGGAAGAGGTCATTATTCGAAAAAAAGACGGATTTTCAGGCGCGCCTTCATTTGATTTTTATAGTTCTTCGAAAGGTTCAGATTCCACTTGGCAGACACCCAAACCGTTTTCTCTCTTCCTCAATTCGAGCAATCACGAAACCTCTTGCACGTTTACTTCATTAGGCAAAATGTATTTGGCACGAGCCAAACCCGACAAAGACAATTCGATGCGATTGAAATTGTATAGCTGCGAAAAAGAGAAATTGGGCTGGGGCAAATTGAATGGTTTTATATTCAACGATAGCCTTAGTTCCTTTGCACAACCTTTTGTAGATGAGGGAGATAAGTTGTTTTTCTTCGTTTCGGATATGCCTGGTGGATTTGGAGGTACCGATATTTATGTGTGCGCCAATGTGGATGGCAAATGGACTGATCCATTCAATCTGGGATCGATCGTCAATACAAAAGGCAACGAAACGTATCCATTTTATTCCGCATCTGACGAGAAGCTTTATTTTTCAAGCGATTGGCATACCGGTTTGGGAGGACAAGATATTTTCGTAGCAGAACAAAAAAATGGCGATTGGGCAAAAGTGGCCAATCTGAAACATCCTATTAATTCTTCTGCGGATGATTTTGGTTTTTTTCAGGGAAAAAATAAAATTAATTATTTTTCATCTAATCGTGAGGGTGGAAAGGGCAAAGAAGACCTATATAGTTATGAGTCTGTGAATAGTCGTTAGTTATTTTTTCGGAACAAAAATAGGTCTTAAAGAGTCTTTTCCTTTCTTTTTCATTTTTTCGTAGTAGGAGAGAGGTTTCTCTTCTTCCATTATAGGCATTGCTTTTTGGTTTTCTTCTATTGTGATAGGTTCATCTATTTTTTCAGGAATTGCAATAGGTTCTGAATAGGTATTCGTTTGTAAATCAACCTTTTCTGTTTCAGAAGAAGTAGTTGTTTTTGTTATTTTGGTTGAAATAGTTCGTTCGATTTGTTTCGTTTTTACAGGTTTTGATTCTAAGATTTCTACTTGCTTGGGCGTTTCGATAATTCTTGGTGTATCTATCTTTCTGATTTCTGTTTGTTCTTTTGGCCAGAAATAAATCGTTGCCACTACCGTAATAACCGCTACAGAAGCAAAGCCCAATTTGGCAGCTGTACCGAACATAGGTTTTGGTTGAATAGAAGTCTCAATCTTGTTCCATAGCTCATTTGAAGGAGCTATTTCCAAGTCGCCTAATTGTTGGCGATAGAAATCTTCGATATTTTCGATGTCTTCAGGAAGCGACATTGGCGATGGCGTTGTGTTTTTTGTGTAGCTCGATCAGCATTTCTTTGGCCTTCGAAAGTTGCGATTTAGATGTTCCTTCTGAAATTTTTAGCATTTCGGCTATTTCTTTGTGCGAAAACCCTTCTACTGCATACAAGTTGAAAATGGTTTTCTTTCCATCTGGCAACATGTTTATTATTGAGACGACATCTTGTTTCAATAGGTTGCCGTGGGTTTCGGATTTATCAGGAATATAATTCTCCACATCCTGCACATCGAAACTATTTTGGAACGATTTTCTCGATTTCAAGAAATCCAATAAAATATTGACGGTAATTTTTCTTGCCCAACCTTCAAATGAGCCTTCGTTTTTGTAAGTAGTTATATTTTGAAAAATCTTTATAAATGCTTCTTGCAAACAATCCTCGGCTTCTTCCCTGTTTTTGGTATAACGCACGCATACTCCCAACAACTTGGAAGCCAACATACTATAAAGTTCCTTTTGGGCTTTAGGGTCGGCTTTTTGGCATTGTTGGACGATATGTTGATAGTTGTTTTCGATTTCTACTTATTTGTTTGGCCGAAAATAATCAGCAATAATCAAATCTGATTTACAGCAAGTATTTGTTGAATGCCTTATACCTTAGTTTTGAAATCAATTTAGGTATTTTAAGAAGATTGGGCTCATTTTTTAAGCATGTTTTATTTATTGTTGTTATTTATAAAAACAGTATCTACATGAATATATCTGCAATTGTCTGAGTAGGCGGGATAAACACTGTGTAAAAAGAAATTCAAGTCGTTCATTTTTTTGCACATAAATGCAAAATCTTTTTCTTCTACATAGGATGGTGCAAATGGAAGCTCAAGCAGGATAATTGTTGCATTTGACACTGTCTCTAAACCA
>JAYVIX010000144.1:0-14180 GCA_043769845.1 Cytophagales bacterium | reverse complement strand
GTGGTTTTTGAACAGCCTGTAGTAGTATTCAAAAACGTGAACGTAGGAGAACCTGCGGCAACTCCCGTCACAACTCCTGCATTCGTAACGGTTGCAAATCCTGTATTGCTACTTGTCCATGTACCACCTGTTGTCGGGGCAAGGCTAGTAGTGCCTCCAACACAAATCGAGCTAGATCCTGTAACGCTAACTACTGGCAACGCATTAACTGTTACAGAACTCGTAGTACTACTACAATTGGTCGTAGTATTCAAAAACGTAAACGTGGGAGAACCTGCGGCAACTCCCGTCACAACTCCTGCATTCGTAACTGTTGCAAATCCTGTATTGCTACTTGTCCAGGTACCGCCTGTTGTAGGGGTAAGAATAGAAGTAGTCGATCCTATACAAATCGAACTACTACTCGTAACAACTGGCAAATCAGTAATTGTAACATTTGTAGTAACATCTGCTGCTCCACAAGGGTCTCTGTAAATAATTTGATATGTACCTGCGGTGCTTGTACTAGGATTTATCTCTCCAGTTGCTGCATCAATGGTTAAACCTACAGGGGCTATAAACTGCCAACCCTGTATTCCAACGATAGTAACTAATGCCGATGTCACGGATTTACAATAAGGAGAACCTGTGTACGAAATAGTTGGAGCAGAGATAGTAAGAATGATTTGACCTGCTTGGCCTGCGCCAGCTGTTGTACTATTACTACCACCCGCACTTGCAAAAGCACCACCACCACCAGCACCTACACCAACACCTGAATTGCCTGTCGTAGTATGTGCAGTCAAACCATTTCCTCCTTTGTCAGAACCGCCAGACTGAGAAGCTCCTCCTAACGTAACAGCACCAGCACCACCTGTACCTGCTACACCTGCGGCACCTCCTCCTCCTCCGCTACCGCTATTAGTGGCGGTAGCTCCATTTCCTCCAGCATTCTTCAAAGTACCAACACTTGCTGAAACCAACGCTGCGGTTCCTCCATTACCATTACCATTTAGTGTTCCAAAGCCAAAAGTACCACCCTTAGCTCGCACTTTATCTACCCCCGACAAGACAAAATAAGAGTCTCCACCATTGCTACCATTGCCATTACCATTACCTGCTGTACCTACCGCACCCACAGAAAAATCATATATTTCGCCAGCTGAAACAGCTAAACTAGTTACACTTGCATAAGCACCGCCAGCACCACCGCCACCTCTTGCGGTGCCACTGCCCGTTTCTCTAGCGCCACCGCCACCGCCACCGCCACCCCAACATTGCACACTCATCGTAGTGACACCTGCAGGAATTGTATAAGTCCCAGTCCCAGACATCGCAGGCAGAAGACTTGTTCCAATAAATGCCGTAACTTTTCTCCTTGTAACAGATACACACGGGTTATTAAACGCTTCAGCGTAATAAGAAGTAGTAGTAGAGATAGACGGAGTAGTAAAAGGAGATCCACTTCCAATAGAAGTCCCTCCCGTAGGCGTGTTATACCATCTAACAATTCCGGCACTAGGTGTTGCCGATAAATTTACTGTACCAGCACCACATCGTGAACCATCAGAAGATGCTGAAATTGTAGTAGTTGTCGTGACTGTAACAGTAGCAGTACTACTATTTGAAATTGATAAACATCCATTAGCATCTGTCACTGACATCAAACTGTACGAACCAGACTGCACTGGAGTAATCACAAAATCATTGCCAGAAACATAATTTGTAACAGAATCAATGGTTAAACCATCGGTGTATTTTACTTTAAAATTAGCTAAGCCACCTGTTACTGTTGCCTTTAAATTCATGGTACTTCCATAACATTTAAAGTTAGAACCAGTTCCATTCGCCAAAACAGCGCTTGTAGGGTTAGCATTTACGGTAAGCGTTGCAGAAGAACTTGTAGCACTTGCGGGAGTACCACAGGCAGATGCCACAATTACTCTGTATTTGTAATTATTCAACCCAGAAACGTTTGAGATAGATAGGGAAGTAGTAGTTGATCCAGAAAAAACACCACCATCTGTAATGTCAGCAAAAAAACCGGTATTAGGGTCTTGTTGCCATTTATATGTCAAACTGGCTCCTGAAGCTACCACTGAAAAAGATTCTGCAGAACCATCACAAGCGGAACTTGTGGCTGGCGGTGTTGTAATACTCAAAGCCGTAGAGCCGATTGAAACTGTCGCAACATTAGAAACATACACACATGTACCTACTGTAGCATACCGTATAAAATAAGTAGTAGCAGAAACTGATGCAGAGGTATAATCTTTTGATGTTGCTCCTGAAATGTTAGCAAAGCCTATTGTAGCAGAAGTTGTACTTTTTGCCCACTGATACGTTGCACTTGGAATGTCTGTGCCCGTAAAAACGGTTGGCGTAGTAGCGGTACAATAACTTTGACTACTTGAAATAGAATTAGCAAGCGGTGTACAAGAATTACATGGCCCTGTAGAACAAGTAGCGGGAGTTCCTAAGACTGACCCACCACCAGTGATAGTGCCAGTTGCAGAAACTGATCCTGTACCTACTATTTGTGTTCCATTTCCAGAATATATATTACCATAAACGATCAATGTACCGTCTACCGTAAAAGTTGTACTATTATTACTATTATTCAATTTTCCATAAATGACCAAAGTAGCCCCACTTTCAACGATTATTATTCCATTATTCTGTAAATCAAATACTTCCGTTTCTGCGCCCGTGCCTACAGGGCCTACATATAATGTAAATCCAGCTTTAACCGTAAGCGTCCTATTCGTCTTTATTTGCATATAAGAATAGTACTGATTTGCAGTAATTGTGAGATCCGAGTTAGCACTGTATGATGTTCCTGGGCCAAAACAAAGACTATTGGCACAATCAGGGCCATTCTGAGCATGTACATGCCCTAAGGAGCAAAATACAAATAGTCCCAACAAAAGGTGCTTAAGACAAAGGGAAAATAATGGATGCTTTGATTTCATGATTGAATCTATTTAAAGTTACTGTTTGGTTCGCTTGTAACACTATTTCTACACACAAGCTACAAATCTAAACTATCATACTCAGAAAAGGAATCATTGTTAACTAATTTTTTTAAGTTCAATGTAACATTTAGGTTAAATTACTTGTCGGACAAACACGTAAATATCAAACATTACAAATACAAAAATTATACTTTATTAAGAATAATGAGCTAAATAGGCCAAATAGACTGCTATATTGAAAAAATATAATCCCGAAAAGTAGTCTAATTTTAAGACTAGCATTTTACTTGAAAAAATATCACTTAGTATTAAATAAAAGTCCCTGTAATCAAAAGACGTTTATTCTATCATTATAACACTGAAGTTTCAAAGCAAAAAAGAAAGCCCCGATTATCACCTAGAAAGCGGTAATAAGCAAGGCTCCCTTTCAGAATCAAGCGTTACACTGATTAAAGAAATCAGCTCACTCCTTCTCTTAGTCTTTCGGCATGTTCGGCAATTCGCAATTCTTCGATAAATGTTTCGATCGAACCGTCCATTACCGTTGGCAAGTTGTGAACGGTAAGCCCGATGCGGTGGTCGGTCACTCGACTTTGAGGATAATTATAAGTACGGATTTTATCTGAACGGTCGCCCGAACCTACCATTCCTTTACGTACTGCACCTACTTCGTCATTGTGTTTTTGAAGTTCCAGTTCGTACAAACGCGAGCGAAGTACTTTCATCGCTTTTTCAGCATTCTTAATTTGCGATTTCTCGTCCTGACATTGTACCACCAATCCAGATGGAATGTGAGTCAATCGAACAGCCGAATAAGTAGTGTTCACCGATTGTCCACCTGGGCCTGAAGAACAGAATAAATCTTTACGAACATCCAATGGGTTGATGTTTACTTCCACCTCGTCCATCTCGGGCAACACCACGACACTCGCAGCCGATGTATGAATCCGGCCTTGGGTTTCGGTAGCAGGTACACGCTGTACACGATGCACGCCCGATTCGTATTTCATTTTTCCATATACATCTTCGCCCGAAAGGTTGCATATGATTTCTTTGAAACCTCCAGAAGTACCTTCGGTATTGTCCATTAATTCCATACGCCAGCCCATTTTCTCGCAAAAACGTTGGTACATACGGTAAAGATCTCCAGCGAAAATAGAAGCTTCATCGCCTCCTGCACCAGCACGAATTTCAAGAATGACGTTTTTGCTATCGTTTGGATCTTTTGGAATCAAAAGTTGTTTCAAACCTTCTTCCATTTGTTCCTTGATCGGACCTAAAGCATCCAATTCGTCTTTCGCCATTTGGCGAAATTCTTGGTCTTTCTCATTATCAAGCACAAATCTTGCGCCTTCAATATTGCTCAACAACTCAGTATATTTATCGTAATGGTTTACGATATTGTCTAGCTCTTTGTATTCTTTGCTCAGCGTAGAGAAACGCTTCATGTCGGCCATTGCGTCTGGCTGTACCAGTAATTCGGCCACATCTTTGAAACGATCTTTGATGGCCTCCAGCTTGTCAATCATAAATTTGGGGAATTGGGACGCAAAGATACAAAGAAATAGACAAAAGTAGTTAGTAGTAGTGGTTAGTAGGTAGTTTACTCGGCCATGTAATACAAGACCGAACTATTTTCGGCTCTTAAAATTTCGCCTGCCACTTCTTTAATTTGATTAGTCGTCACGGCCGAGATCAAGTCGTATTCTTTATTAATGTATTCAGCATCGCCTAGGTTGGCTCCGAAAGCTAGATTCATGGCTCGATTGAGCAATTCCACTTCCGAAAATGCCAAAGACGATTCGGCTTGGTTGCGTACTTTGTCCAGCTCGGTTTGACTTACACCATTCTTCACCACCTCGTTTATCACTTCCCAAACGGCCTTTTCAGCCTCTTCCAGTTTCACACCTTTGTTTAACCGGCCATTGATCATGAACAAACCAGGATCGGCCGAACCCGAAACATGTGCGCTCAGTCCGCTGAAAAGTTGTTTTCCTTTTACCAATTCGTTGTACAATCTTGATGAAGTACCACGACCAACGATGTCGCTCAGCAAATCGCTCGCATGGTAATTGTCGCTCATACGCTCGCACATATGGAATGCCATGTACAAAGCATCCATCGGCACTTTGGCTTTCACTTCCAAACGTCTTTGAGCCAATTGTTTAGGTTCTTGAGGCACATGACGTATGTATTTTTCACCAGCCGGAATTGGGCCAAACCATTTTTCGGATAGCGACTTCACTTGTTCCAAAGTAACATCGCCACCTACTACCATTACCGCATTGTTTGGCCTATAAAATTTGAAGAAAAACGCTTGTACATCTTCCATTGTGGCTTCCTCTATATGGCTTATTTCTTTGCCAATCGTGTTCCATTTATAGGAATGGGTAGTATAAGCAAGCGGATTCAGTTTCAACCACACATCGCCATACGGTTGGTTCAGGTAACGTTGTTTGAATTCCTCGATCACCACTTTGCGTTGCACTTCGAGTACTTTTGGGTCAAACGAGAGTGAGAGCATCCGGTCAGATTCCAACCAAAAGCCTGTTTCAATACTTTGGGCAGGTAATGTGAGGTAATAATTGGTGATATCGGGCGAAGTGAAAGCATTGTTTTCACCACCAACTCGTTGCAATGGTTCGTCAAACGAAGGAATATTGGCCGAACCGCCAAACATAAGGTGTTCGAACAAATGCGCAAAACCTGTTTTTGATTCCAGTTCATCGCGCGAGCCTACGTTGTACAAAATATTCATGACAGCCATCGGAGTATCGTGGTCTTCGTGAACAAATACTTGCAAGCCGTTGGCGAGTGTAAAAGAATCAAAACTAATCATGTCCGCAATTTAAGTGATTTTATGAATTGATAAGTTCAGGGATTTAATGAACAACATCACTTGAAATAAATAATAATTCATATTAAATGAGCGATAGATTTTTCAGTTAATAATCCGAATTAAGAGTCGAATTGAAGTAATATAAGTTCGAAAAAGTAGGTAGAATATAGGTTAATATACTGACAATCAGTATATATATTGTTACGAAGCAGTATAAACACCCATGATTAATCAGGATATTACATCAAAACTAGTGAAAATTTACTTCTTTGTTTGTGAAAAATATAAAAACGAACTCCAGTATTGTTGCCAAAGGTTCAGATACAACAATACTCCTGAGTTTACCGATCATGAAATCATGACAATCTGCTTGTTTTCCGTCCATCTAGAACAGCGGTTCAGGATAAAACAGATGTATAATTTCATCAAAAACTACTTTTTCATCTGGTTTCCAAAATTACCTTCCTATGTAGCTTTCAATATCCGTATAAACAACCTTTGCGAGGCGTTCAGAATTCTGTCGGACTCTTTGTTGAAAGAATTCGTACTATCAATGTTGGCAAACATCGTTCTTGTTTGTGTCTTTGGCGAACAATATGACTCGGGTGTCCATTTTGTTAAAACATTTAAAAATGGTGGGGAGAGAACAATTAAAATTATAAAGAGGTAATATAAATTTTGCACTTTAGCATTTGCTGTCGTAAGCGTTGCGCTTGCAACAACTTATATAATTGTGCGTCCGCTTAGCCAATAATTTCTAGCTTTATGAATGAGCCTCAGCTACAAGATTATCGACCAAGAGCGCCCTTATTTCGTTATATTCACCGTGATCAATTGGACTGATGTTTTTTTCAGATAAATAAATAGAAAAAATATTTTTTCCTGTTATTCCAAGAGTCACTATACATGGCATGGTTAGTTCAAGCATACTATTGGACTATTTTCTTGAGTCCCGCTCAGATAGTTCAGCGAGCTGAGCGTAGAATCAGCCTGATATGATAAAATAATTAATATTAAAACGTCCCCATAAAAATCTTGTAGTTAAGATCTAATTCTTCTATTTCGCCTTTGAAAAGCCCATAAATGGATGAACCAGAACCACTCATCGAAGCATAAAAGGCACCTGATTTGTAGAGTTGTTGTTTGATTTCGTCTAAAAGTGGGTACTTAAGAAAAATAGTTTCTTCAAACTGATTGCGCAATTGGTCTTTCCATTTTTCGGGTTCTGCCAACAGCGCTTTGAAATCGCCTTCGAATGTTTTTGGTTTTACGTCTGCGAAAGCTTCCGCAGTAGAAATATGAATATCAGGATAGACGATCACAATTTTTGTTCCGCTAAGGTCTATTTTGAAATCTTCTAGAATCTCGCCTCTTCCTGTGGCAATGGAGGTTTTGTTGGGGATAAAAAAAGCACAATCGCTGCCCAAAACGGCTGCATATTCCATCAATTTTTCTCTACCAATTCCCAATTTCAAGGAATTATTCAGGGTTTTTAGAACAAAAGCAGCATCCGAAGAACCTCCACCCAAACCTGCTCCCATAGGGATTATTTTGTGTAGATGTATGCGCACATTAGGTAAGTCAAAATCATTTTTCAACAAGTTGTAAGCTTTCACACACAAATTGTCCTCAGGATTCCCAGGCACTTGCAAGCCTGTTTGTAAAAATTCGAAGGTTTCCGAAGGAACAATTTCCAAAACATCGCTCCATTGCACGGGATAAAAGCAAGAAAGAATCGAATGAAAATTGTCCGATCTCTTTTCTGTCAGATAAAGTCCTAGGTTGATTTTGGTAGTTGGAAATGCAAGCATGTTTGTCAGACAAATGGGATCAGAAACAAATTGTAAATGTTACAGCACAACCTGCCCAATCGCTTTGGGTTGGTCTTTTTATATGTAAAGCATATGTCCTCAACTCGCGCTTTCTTTAGTTGAACTCAATAAGATTCTTGAATAGTAGGAAAGTCTTTAGCTTTCACATCTTTAATGTAGTTGCATACGGCATCCGAGATAACTTTGTTTAAATCGGCATATCTTCTTAAAAATCTTGGGTGAAATTCTTTGTTTACGCCCAGTAAATCATGACTTACAAGTACCTGTCCGTCCACATGCGGGCCAGCTCCAATTCCTATGACTGGGATCGAAACCGATTCGGCTACTGTTTTGGCCAATTCGGCTGGAATTTTTTCTAAAACCAATCCAAAACAGCCTAATTGTTCTAGCAGAATGGCGTCTTCTATCAGTTTGTCGGCTTCTTCTTTTTCTTGCGCCCTTACCGTATAGGTTCCGAATTTGTAGATCGATTGAGGAATTAATCCTAAATGTCCCATCACAGGAACGCCAGTACTGAGAATTCTGATTACAGATTCTTTTACTTCTGATCCGCCTTCCAGTTTCACCGCATGTGCGCCCGATTCTTTCATGATTCGAATGGCCGAACGTAAGGCTTCCGAAGAATTGCCTTGGTAAGAACCAAAAGGCAAATCGACTACAATCAAAGCCCTTTCGACCGCGCGTACTACCGAAGAAGCATGGTAAATCATTTGATCTAATGTGATTGGCAAAGTCGTTTCATGCCCCGCCATGACATTAGAGGCCGAATCGCCCACCAACAATACATCTATTCCGGCTGCGTCCAGAATTTTGGCCATTGAATAATCGTAGGCCGTAAGCATCGAAATTTTTTCACCACGAATCTTCATTTCGCGCAACTGATGCGTGGTTACTTTTTTTATGTTTTGTGAATAGGTACTCATTTTTTTAGTCGTCAGTGGGCAGTCGTCAGTCGAAAGTATTTAGGCACTAGTATTTAGTCGCTAGTGAAGGTTTTAAGTAGTTTTTCGAAGAAACTAACCACTAAAAAACGCAAGACTGAAGACCGATGACTAACGACTGACGACTAACGACTAACAACTAATGAATGGCAAAGTAAATAAATTATAAGCACCAAATCTTGATACTCATCAGTAAACCGTATATTTGCATCAAACATCCTTACTTTCATCATCGAAGGCAGTAGTTTACATACTTTTAAATGCCCCTTAAGGGAAAGCCTTCCTACTTTTCTGAGAAAGTCCACCTTCGTTTTATCAAGACACCCATCAAATGTTTGTTGAAGTATTAATCCTTCTATTGCTAGTCGTATTGAACGGCTTTTTTGTCGCGGCCGAATTTGCGATGGTCAAAGTACGTTCGTCACAAGTCGAGCTCATGGCACGCGAGGGCAGCCGTTCGGCCAAAATGGCTGAGCACATTCTTGATCACCTCAATACCTATCTTTCGGCAACGCAGCTGGGTATTACTTTGGCAAGTTTGGCCTTAGGTTGGTTTGGCGAAGAAACGGTCACTGCTCTCATTATGCCATTTTTCAACCATTTTGAGTTTGGTTTTACCGATGTCACGATTCATAAGATTGCTTTAGGAATTTCGTTTTTGGTTGTGACGTTTATGCACATTGTTTTTGGCGAAATAGCTCCGAAAGCCTTGGGTATCAAAATGCCAGAACAAATTATCGTGTTTGTGGCACCATTGCTCCGCGTATTTTATCTGGTTTTCAAACCATTTATTTTTGTGTTGAATGCTTCGGCCAACATATTGTTACGCATTATCGGAATTGATCCGAACGAATTGGAAGAAGGACACAGTGCCGAAGAATTGAAATTATTGATCAAACAAGGTGCCGAAGAAGGAACGATTCAGACGAGCCAACAAGAAATGATTGAAAATGTATTCAATTTCAACGAACTGACTGCCAAACAAATTCTCGTTCCCCGTACCAAAGTGATTGCCCTAGAGGTGAGTAGTCCTGATGAAGAAGTGATCAATCTGGTCATCATGGAAGGCTATTCGCGTATGCCGGTTTACAAAGACACTTTAGACGATGTAGTAGGTATAGTACATACCAAAGATCTGATACCTATGGTGCGCGATGGCAAACCAATTATTTTGCGTGACATTTTGCGCCCAGCGTATCTGATTCCAGAAACCAAAACAGTCAGTGAGCTTTTGAAAGATTTTCAGAAAAAACGCATGCACATGGCGGTGGTTTTGGACGAATTTGGCGGAACAGCTGGTATCGTGACCATGGAAGACGTGATCGAAGAACTGGTAGGCGAAATCCAAGACGAATACGATGACGAGGTAAAGAAAATAGAGAAAATAGACGATAAAGTGTATTTGGTACGTGGCCAAGCGCGTATCCAAGAACTGAACGAAGTATTGAATTATCCGCTTCCTGATGTGGACGACTTTGACACCTTGGCAGGATTGATGAATTTTATCTTTGGCAAAATTCCAGAACAAGGCGAAGTCAAAGAATTTGGAGGCTACGAATTTACCATCGCAAAAAGCACGCGCAAAAATGTGGAGTTTGTGCGTATGGTCGAATTGTTAAAAGAAACGGACTAAGTTTTAATTAGAAATTAAGAATTAATAGTCGTCTGCCTTTGTTCCTTAGATTATAAATCATTTTTGTATTCCTATTAATTACTAATTATTAACTATTAATTAAAAAAATGGCCTTTACATTACCTGCTCTTCCATATGCATCAGATGCGTTGGAGCCTTTTTTCGACAAAGCAACAATGGAAATTCACCATGGCAAACACCACAACGCCTATGTGACCAACCTAAACGCGGCACTTGCTGGCACAGAAGCCGAAAATCTTTCGATCGAAGAGATTTGCAAAAATATCAGCAAATACCCAGCTCCAGTACGCAACAATGGTGGTGGACATTTCAACCATTCTTTCTTCTGGACTATTTTGAAGAAAAACGATGGTGCAGTACCAACTGGCGCATTGGCCGAAAGTATCAATAAAGCATTTGGTTCATTCGAAAAATTCAAAGAAGAATTCGCAAAAGCTGGAGCTACACGTTTCGGTTCTGGTTGGGCTTGGTTGATCAAAAAAGAAGACGGTTCATTGGCTGTCACTTCTACACCGAACCAAGATAATCCTTTGATGGATATTGCAGAAGTAAAAGGAACTCCAATTCTCGGACTAGACGTATGGGAACATGCTTACTACCTACACTACCAAAATCGTAGACCAGATTTTATCGCAGCCTTTTGGAATGTGGTGAATTGGGATGCTGTAGCGAAGAATTTGTAAGAATTCAAAAACAAATTTCATAAAAAAGCCTGCGCAAGCGGGCTTTTTTTATGAAAATTCCATGTTCGGTAAAAACTAAGGCAAAGTTCTTTGTAAGCATGCCCTGCTTTTTCCCAAGTTACAGTCAATGTGCCACGAGCTGGTACTTTTCCTTCAAAGTATTTCTGGGGTCAAGACCAAAGCACGGTTTACGAAATTGCCCAAAATGGCGACTAACTCAATGTTGTTGCGAGTTTGGAAATCCTTCCTAGTAAAATCGTTGTCTTTGGTTTCAGGTGCGTTGGCACAAAGGGCATAGCGCAACACGTCTTGTTTTCCAGGGAATTCTTCCAAATATTCGTGCAACCACACCGCCCAATTGCGTGAAGTAGAAATCTTGTCGCCTTTCAAGTTCATGAACTCGTTGGCTGGCACATTGTCGGGTAAAATGTAGCTTCCCTCGGCTTGCAACATGGCAGGAAAATAATACAATGAAAAACGATGTTGTCTTTACCGATGAAGTGGACGAGTTTGGTTTCTTTGTCTTTCCAGTAGAGTTCCCTGTTCGCTTTTAGTTTCTTGGTGAAGGTGATGTATCCAATTGGCGCATCGAACCAAACGTACAATACTTTTCCGTCTGTATCTGGCAAAGGTACTTTTACACCCAATCCAAGTCGCGCGTCATGGCACGAGGATGAAGGCCTTGTTTCAATCTAGATTGTCGCCTGTGGAATCGTGAGTTAGGCATCAAACCCATGTTGCCCAAAAAAGTGACACAAGAATGGATAAAAAATACAAACATTCACTACGACCTTTCGGCCAGCGAACAAATAAAGGTCGAACATACCACAGAAGCCAATACAGAAGTTTGGACAGGGAAAGTTGGGGAGCGATTTAATGATTTATTATATTGAAATATAATTCATTTAATTTTCTCCTGCCGTTGTTGGTGTTTTCACCAACAACTAATCGGTACGCAACGTTGGTAATGCAGAAAAAGTTGTTGGTCAAAAGACCAACAACGGCAAAAATGTTTCTGATTTCTTAGAAAAGGTTAATGATTTGAATAGTTCGGTTTACACGTTTATAAAAGTAGAATAAATGAATTTTATTAGCACTAAAAATATTAAAAATACAGGTGATTTTGGTGTTGTCAAAGGTGAGTTATATTATGTACATGATAGTGCTGTTTATAAGTATCCTAGTGTTAAAATTATTAATATAGAAGATTTTTGGGCGTTCGATTTGGAGATAATGTATTTAATGTATTTACAAGTCGAAGTTTTAATTCGATTTATTCATATAATGGAGAAATTATCAGTAAAATCGACAATACAAACATATATTATTTGTTATCAAATAATGATTTGATCTATTTTGACCGATCAAACAAAGTAACAAAGTATAATCAAAAAATAATATTCGAAAACAAAATTGGATTGTCGTTTTTGAAAAGCAAAGATTTATTTTTTGAAAAAAACGAAGTTATTTATTTTGTTGATTTGAATTCCGCCCAACCCCTCTGGCAATATTCCATAGAATCGTTTGGTACTTATTACGATAGCTTCAAGCAAGAGCATAGGAAATACAGTGTGTCTAAATTTTTGGGAGTTTGGCAAAACGAGCTTTTGGTAGCCATTTACGAGCATAGGATTATTTCCTTGGATCTCAAAACTGGCAAAATGCTTCGGGAATGGAACAAAATCGAAGGCTTTCATTTTGATAATTTTATTAATGACCTCATTCCTAGGTCCGACAGTTTTGTGTTGAAGGGAGATAAGCTAGTAGGTGCGCTATATAAGTTCTATATCGAAATAGACCTAATCACAGGCCAAACACATTTTGTAGACATCAGTGCCGAGATGAAAAAATACGATATTGTAACAATTTATCCTGTCCTCGACAATCCTGTGACGGATGAGCATATCTACCTCACAGCGATGATGACACAAAAGGAAAACGGTCCCGCTTGGGCATACGAATGCCTGATAGCCTTAAACTTGCATACTCATCAAATCGATTGGCATTACGCCTTTGAAGAAGCCAACCTAGGAACTAACCGACCCCAAATATCAGGAAATAAACTGTATCAATTAGACAACAACAAGGTACTCCATATTTTCGAGCGGGAAGATTGATCCAATCGTCTTCCCGTTATTGACGGGACAGGCTCTCCTTGCCAAGGAGGAGAGTCTGAGCAGGCTAGCATCTTGAATAAATTGAGCTATCAAAAATGTTGGAGGTCGAAGCAAACTCTCCTCCTCAAATGAGGAGGAGACGGTTCATTTTTCTTGTTAAAAGAAAAATAACCAGAGGTGGTGTCAAAGTTGTTTATTCGTAATGTCCTTTTAGCGAGTACACATAAAGAGTGTCATTGCCCTGTTCCAGGTTTGTATTTTCTGTTTCTAGTTTATCGTAGCGTAACTTGGCACTGCTTTGTAGTAAGTTTCTAATATCCGCTTTATTTAATCCTCATAAATATTGCCTCTACTGCCAACATTTACAATTTCAATAATAAGTTGTGTGTCAAGAATATCGTAAATAATACGATAAGTTCCAACACGTATTCGATAGCCATCTCTGCCTGTTAGCTTTTTGTAACCATGTGGGCGAGGGTTTTCGGCAAGGCTATCAATGGCTTCAATAATAATGCTGTAGTATGGGTCGTTAATTTTAGCAAGAGCTTTAATTGCTTTTTTCTTGTATTGCAGTTCGTACATTATTTGCCTAGTTTCTTACGTTCCGCTTCAATCATTGCCATAGCTTTACTTTTAGTAATGGCAGGCTCTTTGTCTTTTTTACTTTCGTCATACAATTTAATGTCTTCTAACTCTTCCAGTTCTTCAATAATTGTTTTAAACTCTTTCATAGGCAGAACAGCGGATATTTTTTTGCCAGTATTGTCGGTAATGTAATGTGGATGTATTGCTATCATAATCTTTTTATTAGCTATTTGAATATTTTGTTCAAAGAACGTTTGAAATTTACTCTTAGTAAGAATGCCGTCAATAATACGATACACAGCATTTTTTTGTCATCTTCGTCAAGCTGAGAAATCAGCTGTACTTTTATCACTGGCAGTTTAGCATATTTGTAATTATAAGGCAAAATTAGTCAAAATGGAAAATAGATCAATAAAATTATAGATAAGGAAAAATATGATTTCCAAATTGATATTTATTGTTTACTTTTTTCTTATTCCCCCACTCTGGCGCATCCGCTTGTGGCTTTCATAGTACTGGTATTATTAGTTCAGTATCTACATTTCTTTAGCTAACTCATAGAAACGAAGTTGGGA
>JAYVIX010000143.1:0-4456 GCA_043769845.1 Cytophagales bacterium | reverse complement strand
CAATTATAATCCAAAAAGTGAGCGAAATTTCTGCTTAATAAAACGGCTCTAGAATCATTTTAGAGCCGTTTTATTTTGTTAAAAAATGCACCTTTGATTTTATTTTTTGTGTACGTTTGATTTTGGCGAATGTAATACTGGTTGTACAGTTTTATATCTTTTCGTAAAATAACTTTCGGTTTTTCTACCACCACTATTGGTGCTGGGGTAGTAGGAGTCACCACTGGTTCTGTAGGTTTTGGCTCACTGCTTTTCTTTTTGCATTGACATAAAGTCATAGCTACAGCCAGAAGTAAAAATACGCTCTTATTCATGATTTTTATAGAATTTAGACAAATGTAAGAAACGTGTACTTATATCCTGTCATATCGCATGATATTTTTTTAAAAATGACTTTCAATTGCTTGCTATTTGGGTTGCATTGCTATTGAAATCAATCGTTTGTGTTATTACAAAAGTATCAAAGCCTAAACTGTACATAATGCACCACTTCTCCTTTTTTCGTGAAGAATTGTTCGTAAAAAGTAGTCACGCCAAAATGAGCGTCTTTCATTTCTGATTCATAAAAATGTTCAGTTTTGAACACAATTTCTCCACCCATTCTTTCGACCGTTTCAATTGTAAAATGATAAAGTGGTGCATTATCCGTTTTGAGGTGCAATAAACCTTTGGGCTTCATCAGCATTTTGAACAAAGTAAGAAATCGCACATTGGTCAACCGATACTGCTCTTGTAGAGGTTGTGGATCAGGAAACATGATATATAATTCATTTACCTCTCCTGCTACGAAAAACTCTTCCATGTATTGAATAGAAGTACGTAGAAAAGCCGCATTGCTCAAACCCTTTTCTATGGCTTCTTGGCTGCCTTTCCAAATGCGGGCTCCTTTGATATCGACACCTATATAATTGCGGTCGGGAATATGTTGAGCCAGAGTCACCGTCAGTTCCCCATTTCCACAGGCTAATTCTAGCGTGATCGGGTTCTGATTTTTAAAATACACCTCATTCCATTTTCCTTTTATAGTGGTATAAAGCTCTTTTCCTTGCTCGATCACATTTTCGGCCAAGGTGTTTTGCTGAAATCTAATGAGTTTTTTCTTGGCCAAAGCGGATAATTAGTAGTTGAAAATCAATAGTTAATAGTCTATATTGTAGGATGTTGACTAGTTGTTTGGATTCTGAAACTGTCAATTTCTTAATTTGGGCATGCAATATAAGTGACTACTAATCTTATTCTTATTTTTTTTTTGTTAATTTTGCAGGCTGAAATTCGCCTAAAGGCTAAAGAAATCAAAGAATCACGTGTATTTTGATGGCTTAGCCAAAGGCGCTAATCCACAAAACATATATGTCAATCACAACATTTGCAGAGCTTGCATGCTCTGACAGTATCAAGGAAGCCTTAGCCGAAATGGGCTTCAAAGATCCATCTCCTATCCAAGCACAAGCCATTCCTGCCATCCTAGAAGGTCGAGACGTAGTAGGCCAAGCTCAGACAGGAACAGGAAAAACGGCCGCATTTGGTATTCCAATCATTGATTCGATCGATCCTGAATTAAAGAAAGCTCAAGCTATCGTATTGTGCCCAACTCGTGAACTTGCTGAGCAAGTAATGGGCGAGTTGAAAAAAATCGCCAAATTCTCTAGAGGCGTTGGGGTAACGGCCATTTATGGTGGTCAGTCCTACGACAAACAAATCAAAGCACTTAAAGACGGTGTTCAAATTGTAGTAGGAACTCCAGGTCGTGTGATTGATCACATTGATCGTGGTACTCTGAAATTGGAAAACATCAAAATGTTCGTTTTGGACGAAGCAGATGAAATGTTGAACATGGGTTTCCGTGACGACATCGAAACAATTCTTTCTGAAGCAACTGCTGAAGGTCGTCAAACGATTCTTTTCTCGGCTACCATGCCGAAAGCGATCCAAGACATCGCAAGAAGATTCCAAAAAGATCCTCTTATAATCAAAGTAACTCGTGAAGAACTTACGACTACTACCATCACTCAAAAATACTTCGAAGTACGTGACGATTACAGAACAGAGGCAATCACTCGTTTGATTACTGCCAATGCGTTTGCAAACGTGATCGTGTTTTGTAACACCAAAATGAAGGTAGACAACTTGGTAGACGAGTTGAACCAAAAAGGAGTGTTGGCGGAAGGCTTGCATGGCGACATGCAACAAGCACAACGTAACAACGTGATGAAGAAATTCAAGGAAAAACGTGTGCAAGTATTGGTAGCAACTGACGTAGCTGCCCGTGGTATTGACGTGGATAACTTGGAGGCAGTAATCAACTTCGACCTTCCGATGGACGAAGAAAGTTACGTTCACCGTATCGGCCGTACAGGTCGTGCAGGTAAAACAGGTTGTGCATTCAACTTGGTAACTGGCCGTAAAGACCAACGTAAAATTCAAGACATCGAACGTTTCACTAAAGTGACGATTGAAAAAGGAGTAATTCCTTCACAATCAGAAATCAAAGGAATCAGAAGAAAGAAATTCTTAGAATATTTGACGGAATATGTCGCTTCTAACACATTAGAAGAAGCCGAGCAATCGGTGACGGAATATGTGGCAAGCGGTATTTCTGTAGAAAAACTTGCAGCGGCTCTTTTGAACATGCACCAAGCTTGGAAACACGAAGAAGTAGCTGATAACATCGACCTACGCGAAAGTGTACGTGGTGATAGAGGCGACCGTGGTGGAGATCGCAATAGCCGTGGTGGCGACAGAGGTCGTGATCGTGACAGAGGTGGCGACCGTGGCGGACGTGAACGCAGCAGCTTTGGCGACCGTGGTGGTGATAGAAACGACCGTGGTGACAGAGGTGGTGATCGTGGCGGACGCGAACGCAGCAGCTTCGGTGGCGATCGCGAACGTAGTGGTGGTTCTGAAAGAGGTGGCGACCGTGGTGCAAGACCTTCTGGCGCAAACCGTCCTGTAGATCCAGATTCGGTACGTTTGTTCATCAACCTTGGTCGTGAGCAAAGTGTACGCCCTGGCGACATCGTAGGCGCAATAGCTGGCGAGGCTCGTATTCCAGGTCGTGACATCGGTCATATCGATATTTATGACAACTATACTTTCGTAAATGTTCCAAGCGAACACGTTGACCCAATCATGCGTTCGATGAAAAACAACACTATCAAAGGACATAAAGTCAATATTGAAGTAGCAAAGTAATTTGCAATTCGTATAGTCCAGAAATTGGTAAATCATTCAAATAGAGTCTCAGTTGCGCAAGTAACTGAGACTTTTTTGTTGAGAGTTTTTTGTATTTAATTAAATTGATTTTTTTTAATTTATATTGGTCGTTATAACTTATCTTCCATTATATTCGTAAGGCTTAAAAGCTATTGAAAACTCATTTTTTAAGTTTTCTGGTCTTTTTTACAGTCAAACAACCATAAACTCAATGTGTATGAAAGCGAATGTTTGGTCATTTTTAGGATTTACTGCCTTGTCTTTTTTAGTTGCCTGTTCTGATTTTAAAACGAGTGAAAAAGCCCAATCGCAAGCAGAAAATACAGTTTTAGAAGCACTTAAAATCGATCCACCTTTTGAAGGGATCGAAATTCCTTTTTCGCACAATGTGGTAAATGGAAAGACTGGTGGTGAAATTCGTCTTGAAAACAATAGTTCAATCAATGTACCTGCCGAAGCTTTTGTGGACAGGGCTGGCAATGTGGTGCAAGGGGATGTGGTTTTGAAATACCGTGAATTTCAGTCGATTGAGGATGTGATGATTTCAGGAATTCCGATGACGTTTCGAGGCGAAAATGGTGTCGAGAACATGGTCACAGCCGGAATGTTTGAAATAATGGGCGAAGCCAACGGACAAGAAGTGTTCATTGCTCCAGACAAGAAATTGGAGATGAATACCGTTTCGTACACTACCCAGCCAGGTGTGAAGTTTTTTGAACTTGATTCGAAATCAAAACAATGGAAATACGTGGACGAATCGACTACAAAACCTTTGCCAGTTTCGAATCTTGAAAGTACTTCGGAAGTGCAAAAAAGGTTGGAAAAGCCCAGCATGCCAAACAAAGCCGATCAGGATGCATTCAAATTTGATATTGCGGTTGATTATTCAAAATTTCCTGAATTGAAAAAACACAAAGGCGTCATTTGGCAATATGTGAGCAAAGACGGTTTTGATAATCCAGAAAAAGACAATCATTTCTATTCAGAAAAATGGGTCGGGATTGATTTGAAGTCGTTTGATAAGGCCAAAAAACAATATGAATTGGTGCTGACGAGCAATTCGCGCACGTTTCATTCGGTGGTGACGCCAGTTTTGGGCGAGAGGAATTTCAAGAAGGCACAAGCCAGATATGAGAAAGAATTGGGGGAATATATGGCATCCGTCAATGCAGTTTCGGCAGCCAATAGGCAACAGGCCGAAATTACTAGACAGATGAGTATCAGCAATTTTGGAACGTATAAC
>JAYVIX010000142.1:0-8164 GCA_043769845.1 Cytophagales bacterium | reverse complement strand
AAGTGGTAAAATTGCCCATCTGTATAAAGAAGTGACCGATAGTATCGAAACTTCAAAAGTGATTCAGCAGTCGATTTTGCCAAGTGAAAACGTGATGAGGATGTTTCTTCCGAATCATTTTATTCTTTATAAACCCAAAGACATCGTAAGTGGCGATTTTTATTGGTTCCATGTCAAAAACCATAAAGTATACATTGCAGCAATCGATTGTACTGGCCATGGTGTAGCAGGGGCATTTATGTCTTTGATTGGCTATAACCTTCTGAACCAGATCATGAAGGAGAAAAGCAACGATAACGCTTCTGATATTCTTACAAAATTGAATGCAGATGTGATCAAATCTTTACATCAAGACGAAGCAGGAGCTTTGTCGCGCGAAGGAATGGATGTGGCTCTTTGTGTGATTGATATGGCGCATAAAAGAATTCAGTTTTCTGGTGCAAACAATCCTTTGTACCATATCCGAAACAAAGAAATCACGGTGTATAAAGCCGATCGAAATTCGATTGGAATTCAACGAGGTGGCAAAGTGGCTACGTTTACTAACCAAGAACTGGATTTTGTAAAAGGAGATTCGATTTATATTTTCTCGGATGGTTATGCTGGCCAGATTGGCGGAGAAGATGGCAATCAGAAATTTATGTACCCTCGTTTCAGGGAGTTGATTATCAATTCGAGCGATTTGCCGATGCTTGAGCAACGTACTATTTTGGATAATGCCATTGAGAATTGGAAGCAAGACCAAGAACAGTTAGATGACATATTGGTGATGGGATTCAGGTTTTAAGTGAATTTTTCCTAATATTAATACAGAGTCTTCTTAGTTTCCTATATTAGTCCTTTCGTTTGTCAACAAGATCTAATTGAAATGATTTCGAAGCACATTGTTACCATCACGGTCAACCCTGCAGTGGATAAAACTACGGAAGTTGAAAGCCTAATTCCAGACAAAAAACTACGCTGTACAGAACCCAAAGTCGATCCGGGAGGTGGAGGAGTAAACGTTTCTCGTGCGATTAAAAAACTGGGTGGCGATTCTACTGCCATTTATTTAGCAGGCGGTGCAACAGGCCTTGTGTTGACCGAATTACTTGAAAAAGAAGGTGTTCGCCAGACAATAGTGACTACCAAGGCAAATACCCGTGAAAATATCATGGTGGATGATAAAGCTACCCAAAACCAATACCGATTCAACTTGCCAGGAAAGCCTGTTTTGAAAGAAGAATACGAACAGGTTTTGATCGAATTGGATCACCTTATTCCGAAGCCTGATTTCATAGTGGCAAGCGGTAGCTTGGCACCAGGAATTCCTAACGATTTTTATGGTCGTATTGCTTTAAAAGCGAAAGAAATCGGAGCGAAATTTATTTTAGACACCTCAGGCGAAGCCTTAAAAGCAGCAGCAGGACAAGGAGTATATCTTCTCAAACCCAATTTTAATGAGTTGTGTGAACTCACTGGCCATGACAAGGAGGAAATAATTGATGTAAAAGAATTGGCCAAAGAAATCATTCAAAAAGGCTTTTGCGAAGTAGCAGTGGTTTCGTTGGGGGCCAAAGGAGCTTTGTTGATAGATAAAGAAAATATATTCCATGTTCAGGCTCCAAAAGTACCAAAACGTAGCACGGTAGGGGCGGGAGATAGTTTGGTAGCAGGTATTACCTATAGTCTTTCCCAAGGGAAAACGCTTGCAGAAGCTTTGAAATTTGGTGTGGCTTGTGGAACTGCGGCTACGTTGAACACTGGTACCGATTTATGCAACGCAGAAGATGTGAAGAAGCTTCTTTCGATAATGACTTAGTTCGAGTGCAATCGTCAGTGAAAAAAAAGGCTTTAAGGCGAACGCTTTAAAGCCTTTTTTTATGTTCAAGAACTAATTCTCATTACTCAATTTCTCCATCAATTTCCGAATCGAGATGTGATTGTGTGTATTTGAGATCCGTACAAAAGGAAGTTTTGAATCAATCACGGCTACACATTCTCCTTCTTTTGTTTCCGTGCCAATTGCGATGGTGTTGATCGGAGTTCCGTTTTTGTCGAACGTTTGGAGTGTTATTGCGTTAGCCATCGAAAGAAGCCCACTGCTCTTATCTGGTTTTATCTGCATCGTAGACAGATAGTTGATGATTTGTGGCGCCACCCCCATTCCGTCAAATTGCTTATTGGTTTTCCAGATGCCGTCTTTTTTAGAAAGTATCACAGTATCTTGACCAGCCTTCGAAACGACTATTTTTTTGATCGAAACTGGATTCCAGCCAAGATTTCTTTTCTCGATTTGGGTGTCAATTCTGTTTGATTTTTGCTGATAAAGCAATGCACTTAGGATGCCTGTAAAAACAAAAAGACCGATGATGATGAGTTTGATAGGTTTCATTTTTTTTAGTTTAAAGTTCAACGTTCGTAGTTCAAAGCAATTGCTTAAGAGTGCGGTTTGATGAGTTCAAACTTTAAGTTTCGGAATTCCTCGACTGATTCCTTTAGTTTAGGATTAGATTTACTAATGATGCATCCCAAATAATGCGTTTTGTCAGCTTGTTCTATTATTAAGGACTCAAGTAGCGTTGCGTCTCTTCCATAATCGTTGTGCCATATTTTAAAAAGGCGATGCCTTAGTACATGTTTTTCATCAGAATCGTCTGCATTAAAAATAAGCATACTATCATTTCCAAGGTCTATAAAAATCTGATGCAGGATTCTGCAAATTGTTTTTCCTATTAAAGAGTCTTTTCCAGACGGTTCTCCAATACAGTCAAATCCGATAAAATAGCCCTTTTCCTTTAAATTCGGAGAGTTTCCGTATTCCAATTCGGAAGAAGATACACACCAAACAAAATATTGGAGTTTGTGTGTTGTATTAAAAAAATAGCGCAATGTTCCATCCTTTTTCTCTTGGATGAACGAATAAAAATCAATAAAATCAATCAATTTTTTTAGAAGAATTTGTCAGTTTTAGGTACGTGTCGCTAGATTCTATGTCAGACTTAATCTTGATTTTCATCTGATTTAGTTTTTCAAAGAAATTTTTCACCTCTTGATTCTTTGGCGATACTACTATTTTCGTTTCCATCTGTATGAATTATTTATAGAACGCGATGCAAATATACGCTTTTGAAACAAGAATTTAGCTCCTAAAAATCACTCCCCGATCATCACAAATGCGCCCCAATAAATAGGGTCAGGAAACGATTGTTTCAATTTGGCTTGTGCTACGCGGAAAGCTTTGCGTTTGTCTTTTGTTTTGATCCATTCGGTATAAAAATGAATCATGAGTTCTTTTGTCGCTTGGTCGCTCACTTTCCAGAGGCTCATAATGATAGATTTGGCTCCTGCCGTTTGCAAGGCGCGTTGCAAACCGTACACTCCTTCGCCATTTTTTACCTCGCCCAAGCCCGTTTCACAAGCCGAGAGAATCACGATGTCGGTATTTAACAAGTTGATATTCATGGCTTCGTAGGCCGTGAGAATGCCGTCTTCGAATTTTTCAGAATTTTTGATGGCTTGAAATTCTCTTTCCAAGGTTTCATCCGAATAGGCATGCCCAGCACCTACCAGCATGATTCCACTTCGGGTCAGAGGATTTTCGCTGAAAGATTCAAAAACCATTGAATCAGAGATAGTTACTGAGTTTTCATCATTCACGTCAGGCATAAAATACCCATGTGTTGCGATGTGCAATAGCGAAGGATTATCTAGCATTTTTAATCTTTGTTCGTTTGCTTCCGAACTCAAATAGATGTCAAATTTTTCATTATTTTGTTTGAAGATTTTTGAAACTTCCTCAACTTCCACCTTTGTACCAGGCAGATCCACAATTTTGCCACCTCGCATGATGTCTTGAAAATCGTGATTTCCGCGCGTTCGATGTAGCACATGGTGTTGGTTTTCGTTGGTTTTGTCTTGTTTCTGAACGTCCAATTTCTTGATTTCGGATTTGTAATAATCGGGATAACCAAAAAGTACGGGCGAGCTGATATTGTCCAAATTGGTTTTCTCTGCTTTTATCCGAACGATATCTTTGGTGTTTGAAAGTAAGTGAATGTCCAACTCTTCGAAAACCGTTTTGTTTGTCTCTAGATGAACTAAAGTGTTGAGATTGATCTGATTATAAACACCGTCACAAGAAATGAATAATTTTTCAATATTATTTAAGTATTTTGAATCTTTGATTGGCTTCCAAAACGTCAGATAGGTGACTTCGTCTTCCATCTTGTGTTGAATGGCATTTCGATAGTATTTTAGGAGTTTTGTCTCCATGTTTTTGCCATCTTCTAGCACGATCATTTCAGGATGTCTTCTTGTGTTCTTGGTCACGATTAGTGCGACATAACGTACTTTTTCGCTGAAAACTCCACCCGAGTCGGGTCTAAAATCTTGTATTCTGATGATCTCAATTGCAGCTTCGTTTGGCGAAAGTGATTTTTGAATATCACGCCATGTAATTTCATTTAAGTTGCTCGTTTTCTTCGCCTTGTCTAGCTCAATACGCAATGAAATTTCCTTTTCGATCGAGTTCGATTTTTCTTCCAAAGAATCTAATAGAGTTCGATTTTCTTCCGAATCGTCTTCTTCTATCAATTTATACAGTTTAGACAAATGCTCTTTCAGCTCAATCCAGTTGTGGTATTTCGTTTTCAGGCTTTTATCTTCCGAATGCATCACCTGCTTGCGTATTTCTTGTGTGGTATGAAATAGCAAAGCCTTGGTTGCCAACTGGTTGTTGTACATTTGGCTACACAAACTTGGGTTCTTTTTGGCACTCGAGAGGATAAAAGAATTGTATTTGTCGAAAAACAGACGGATGTCGTGGTAGAAATATCCCTTTTCTTGTTCGCTTAGGAAAGCAAAATATCGGTTGAATTGGTTGATGTAATTTTCGGTACTTCGCGCAAAATAAGTTTCTGCCAAGAGCTGTTTTTCATTTGCCCAATACAAGAAACTCAGGTCGTTAATCGACTGAATGTACATCGGATGCGAGTTTTCCAGAAACTCTTTGATCACCTCCAAACTTTTTTGTTGCAAGTCGATCGCTTCCTGATACTTGCCCATGTTGTAATAAAGCGAAGCCAAACCCGCTTCTACTTTTGCGTCTAGCACATGCTTTTCTTCTGCATCAGAAAGGGCATCTATTTGTATAATCGTTTCTTGATAAACGCTATCGGCTTTACCAAATTGCTTTTTCTGATTGAAATAAGCCGCAATGACCGATTTGGCCAGCAAGGTTTTTAAATGATTTTTGCCATAATATTTACTAAAGCCTTCATAAGCCACAAATGCATGAGGTCGAGCATTTTGCAAATACCCTGATTGTAGAAAGATGCGTGCCAGTTGATATTTTGCCTTGCTAATAGTTGGGTGCGTTTTGCCATAGCGGTCTTCGTTTAGGCTGATTACTTCATTAAATAATTCGACAGCTAGTTTATAATTGTGCAATTGGGAATAGAGCTCGCCAGTGCTTAGAAGTAGTTTTGATTGGACATCAGAATTGGGATTCCCTAGTTTCTTCAGAATAAATTTTGCCTGACGAAAAAGTGCTTCCGCTGCTGTGTAGAAACCTTGAGCGGTATATAGCTGCCCTTCGTAAATGAGGTTTTGTGCAAACTCAAGACTGTTTTTACTTTTTAGTTTTTCATACAGCGCGTTTGAAATGGCAAGCGAATTCTCGGCCAGTTCATAATGATCATTTTCGATTGCGATTAATCCCAGCAATTCATTCGTTCGGGCATATTCAAGGCTGTTTTTACTAGCTATTTTTAAGGCAGTCTCAAGATCGTTTTGTGCGATTTTTTCGGCAGTTTCGATATTTCCAGCTTCATAAAAAAGCATTCCCAAATCGAAAAGTACCTGCTCACATTGTACACTATTTTGTTTGTAAAGTTTTTTTCGAAGGTTAAAACATTTAAAAAAATCGTTTTGGGCTAGATTGTATTCGCCCAGCTGGAAATGCTTTTTGCCAGAAAGATAAAGAATATCAGAACTGTCTTGGGCAACTAATTGCTGTCCAAGACTTTGTTTGGAAAATAGGATTGCGAAAACAGCCGCAAATAGAAGGATATAAATGGATTTCATTTTGAAAATTCAAATTGCAACAAACCCTGTCTATTGGTCACATTTGGCTCATTTAGGCCTGTTTGGTAGTTGGATTCATACTGGTTCTTAATTGCACTTTTGAAACATTGATGAAATGCTGGCGAAACTGTACTGTCGTAGGTTGCATTGAAACCATTCACAAGCCCACGTGCTCGGCCAATAGAAAAGGGAGAAATCTCGATCTGGAAATTTTTTGTGGCGTCATAATAACCGAGAAACATTCCGTAATCATTCCCAAACGCAGCACCATTAGTACAGGTATCTTTTACCGACATAGCCGATTTTGCAAAACTAATTCCAACTTGTCGTGCATATTGAAATGCCCAATCGTAAATCGCTTTTGGTTCTTTTGTGTTTAGTTTCAAAGAATCATTTTTCAGTACAGCGATTGAAAATTGCCGTGGCGAACTTCCCGAAAATTCATAAACGCCTTTATCAAACACGATTTTTTTTCCATCGCCAGCAACTAAATAGGTGCCATCGTAACTTGGTTTTGGTTCTACCGCCAGATTGCCAACTGTAGCGAAATACATCCGAAGAGTGTGACTAATGGACCAATATGTACCGTCATTTTGCAAATTTAATTGAGAAGGCAAGTTGCTATATTCATTTTGAAAGACTGCTGGTTTTGGATCATCAAACTGAATATCAACACTTTCTTGCTCGTTAGAGCTTTCGCGATACACAATTTTTTTTGTGAGCCAATTCCCATTCAATTGTCTATTTGTCTCCTGATTCACTATTTTCTCTTCTTTTTTGCATCCAGCTAAAACGCTCGCCAAAAGAATTCCAATGAGAATAGTATATTTATATAATATATAATTCATGTTATTTATTTAAAATTCCATTACTATTCCTCCACTTGCACGCGTTGGATCTTGTGGTGTAAAACCCATTCCTTCATCATTGCCCGCAAACACGTTGTAGTACTTGTTGTTCGTCACATTGTTGATTTTGGCCGTAAGCCTCAGTTTGAAGGCCTCCTTATTGATCAGTAAATAATAGGCATACAGATGCACTACCGCATAGGCATCGTTGGTATAAAAATCATCCGAAAGAACTTGTTTTTGGGTGCTCATTGAGGCCGATCGGTAAATAAAACGGGGCGTGATGGCAAAGCGTTTGTGACTAATTTCCACACCGCCTTTAGCCGTATTTTTGGCAGTGAGTAACAATGCCTGCTGGTTGATATTGCCATCAATATAACTGAATGAGGCAAACCAATTGAACGAAATCCCCCTCCATTTATTGAGCATATTTGCTATCACAGTTGCGCCATACATTTCAGAACTTCCCTGATTGACAGATGTTTCCAATCTCGTTGCCTTGATATTTTTGGGCGAAGCGCTTGCAGGTGCGAGCGCAAACTGATCAATCAGATTTTCGATTCGAGTATAATATCCGTTTGCGCCAATCGAAATGTTTGGCGAAATCATATAAGAAGTATTGGCTTCCAATTCACGCAATTTTTCGGGTTTCAGCTGAGCATTTGGCATTCTGAAAAAATCGGCCACTAGTGTTCCCGTTTTGGCATCGTAGGAATAGAATGATCCTGCTTGTTCGTATGCTTTCTTGGGCGATGGAGCCAAATAAGCTTCGCCATACAAGACCTTGAATCTGAATTTTTTATTCGGTAGAAAAACAAAACCAGCTCTCGGGTTGAAATTACCTCCAAAGCGAGTGTTGTAATCGTAACGCGTGCCAAGTGTAATTTCCAATACCTTCCAAGGTGTCAGTTGTACTTGGGCGAAACCGCCATAGTTTTGATAGTTGAGGTAATAAAAATTCTGTTTCACCGTGAGCGAGTCGTTAAAAATGGGCGTTTGTCCACTCGCAACAGGATTATATCCACTGGCTCCTATAAAATAAAGTTCTTGAAGTGCACCTGGTTGTGATCGGTCAAATGGCTTTTGTGTAAGGCCAGTACGCGGAAGTGCCGAGAGGTTTTCGTACAAAGCACCAGCCAAAACCGAGATTTTGCTCGAGAAATCGTAATGAAATTGCTCTTCAACTTTCGAGCTTTGACCGTTGGAATAAATGTACCCACGTTGCCATCTGGACGAAGCATTAGCAAAAT
>JAYVIX010000141.1:0-4614 GCA_043769845.1 Cytophagales bacterium | reverse complement strand
CTGTAAATCAATGAAATGTAGCAAATATTTAAAACTAATGAAATTTAATTAATAGTAAATAGCCACACTTTTTACAAAATGAGGTTTTTAGAGATGCCCATATATACTTTAAACATCCTGGTTATTTATCCATTGGTAGACTTTGGGATGTGAACGGTAGAAAATAGTTAGATTATAGCAAAAAAGGTAAAAGGTCTCAAAATCAGTCAACTCCATATAGCCTTGTTTTTCTTACCTTCTTATTCGCTAGAATAGAACCCAGATGAATACCTGAACTGTGATTTTTATAAACAATGAATGTCAGCAAAACCAGCACCCAAAAATGCTGCCAAATTGGAAGAAAATATCCACAATCACATGAAAATCTTGAACGAAAACCCAGAAAGACTTGGGAAATATTTCAACCATCACGACATCAAGCATGCCGCTTGATAAAATCATAATTGAGTGCCGTTAGGTTAATAATAATTCTGCATTTAGAATTGCTTGGTAGTAATACAAATTTCAGATAATTATTCAGAATGTTTCTAAAATATTAGAAATTACTATTAAAGAAGAAAATATTTTATTTAAAGTTAACTTTTCGAATAATTACTAATTTAGAACAAACCAATCGTTTGTTCTAAATTGGAAGCTGATACATTGAATTTTTAAACTATTGAACATAAACTATTATTCGAATGGCAAAAGAACCTCAATTTATTTTGAACGGCAACTCGTTTTCAGCTTTGCTGGCCAAGCTGGATCGCGACAAAGTATATGGCTGGACCGAAACCAAATATTCGGATTCAGCAGGAAATGCCTGTCAATTTATCACCATGCTGGACGATGGCCGTACCATGTTGGGCTCTGGCGGTGTGGCGCTGAAAAGCATTGATGCTAAAGGCGATGAAGTAGAAAAGGCAAGTCTTGTTGCGCGCAATCTGGATGGGAGCGAAGCAAATCTTTATCCGTCTATTTTTGATGTGGAAACAAAATTGGACACTTCCAAAACCATTTCCGATTATTTGGACATGGACGTGAAGGTGGTTTATCAATTGACGATCAACGAAAACAAGGAGTCATTGCTCAAGACTTTGGCTGAAACCAAAGTACTATATTTTCAATTCAACTATCGGGCGGGATATGACACAGACGATGCTTTCTTGATTGCTCAAGGCGAACATATTTTTGCGGTGGTAGGCAAAGTGACCAATTTTCAATATTCCACTTTGGCATTGCCCACTGTGCTGGAAGACGAGGAAGAGGAAACTTCGGACGATTTGGATTTCAACATGTTTTAATTCTTCAAAACGATTTTTATGCGCAAGTTAAAAATAGCAAATGCCCAAAAAAGAGATGCTGAAATAGTATTTGGAGGTTTGGTTCGCAAGCCTTCCATTCAGTATACCATGCAAGACGGTACTTCGGCACAAAATATTCGTGTGTTGAAAGCAGATATTCAGCATCAATACGATTCGCTTTTGGCTACTTTTGGCGATGACGAACAATTGGCCAATGAACTGATCTATGCCAACCCCGAGATCGATTTTCAGAAAACGGGTTTGCTGCTTTCGGGCGGACAAAAAGTATTAGTCGATGCCGCTTTTAAACCAGTTTACAAAGTGAATATTACCGAAATTATTCACAATCCGGATGGTTCGGTAAAAGAAGAAAAAGCGTACGTGGCTAAAAATCAAAATGTACTGAGCGATTTTCCTATCTCTTGGACTGGTAAACAATTACCCATTGCCGAGGCGTACAACAAATTTATTTTTGCCAAGAAATATCAGCTGACACACACCAACGGTCTGACATTTGATTTTCTATATGGCATGGCCAAAGAATTGAGCGAGAAAAAAGTATTGATGTTGCTCGCTGGTGGTGCCAAAGGCAATGAACCACTTATTTTTCAAGAAAATGGAAACCCTTATCGTGCTTTTTTGGAAAGAAGAATAAAGGACGATAGTTATCTTCTGATCATGCATATTTCCAATCTCGAACTAAAATCTATTCTTTAAAATGGAAATCTTAATCAACTATAAGAAGAAAATTGCGTCACGTTTTATTCCGATTGAAGGAGCTAATGCTTTGACCGATATTCCAGAATCGGAAGAATATATTTTTTCTGAAAAATTAGACGGGCATATCGCTTTTGTGGTGATAGACGATCAGGTAACGATTTATAATAGAAGTGCAAACAAATTAGACCTTCCTCATATTACGAATGCTTTTCCAAAAGACAAAATAGGTATTTGGGCAGGCGAGTTGTATTTGAAAAAAGAACGTTCGAGGTCATTCGGAGTCGCTTCGGCTATTGCCAACGACAAAGCGAGTCTTCATTTTGCCGTTTTTGATGCCGTTCATGCGCTCGAAAAACCTTTTTCGGAACGTATGGAAATGGTGCTTGCGTTGCCTACAAGCGAGCTTATTCATCCGATGGCTTGGAAGAAAACCAGTTCGCGCAAAGAATTGGCTGAGCATTACGATCAACTTCTCGAAAAAGGAAAAGAAGGAATGGTGGTGCACACTCAGCTTGGGACCATCTTTAAACTGAAGCCAGTTGTAGAATTGGATGTGGCCGTTTTGGCCTATAGTTTGAAAGAAGATGGACCTGGAATTAGAGCTTTGTTGGTGGGTGTATTTGATGGTACAAATTGGATAGTGGCCGGTTCGGTGGGTGGCGGTTTCAACGATGAATCCAGATTGGAATGGGCTGGAAAGTTGCAAGCCATTGAATGTGAGGCCGATATTGTCTTAGTTGCCAAAAACCGACTCGCCTACAAATGGGTACAACCAACGATTGCAATTCAGATCAAATGCATCGAAATCATCAATGAAGATAGCAGTGGCATTATTCGTAAAGACCAATTGGTGTTTCTGAATGGCCATTACAAAAGTGCGGGCAAAACCAATGGTGTGAGTCTGATTAGTCCTGTTTTCTTAGGAATCAGAACCGATAAAAAAACGGGTTTAGAAGATACTGGAATAGGACAAATTACCTCACGTGTAGAAGTGTTAGGTGGAAATGAGTCTGATGCTTCACTTGCTACTTCTGAAATCGTATTCAGGCACGTTTATACCAAAGCTGGTAAAGGAGGAACAGCTGTCAGGAAATTTGTAGGTTTGAAAACCAATCGTACAATGGATCAAAACTTTCCGCCAATTGTGCTTTATCAGACCGATTTCAGTGCAGGTCGAAAAGAACCTTTGCAAACCGATATCAACATTGCTGCTTCCGAAGAAAGATTGAACGCTCTTTTGGCAGATGCAATCGAAGAAAAAGTGAAAAAAGGTTGGGAGAAGATAGAAGCGTAAGTAATTAATAGTTCTGCGTTTTGATTCAACATTCCTAAGAATTCAGCACCTGCCAAGCACGTGTAGGCACTATTCTAAGATAAACATAGGACGATTCGAAGAGCCTCGAAAGTTCCTCTAATCGTTCTGTGTTAATATTAGAATAGTACTATTTTAGGTAAAAATAATTTATACATTTCTGTTTTCGTTTCCTACATTTGTGATGTCAAAAAGAACAAAAGGGATCATTTTTATAGTAAAAGTACCATTTTAGATTCCATTTGTTCAATTGTAAAAAATGATAAAAACAATAAACAGACAGGTATGAAAAAGGACGCAGAATTCAAACAATTTTACAACGAGGTGCTTGCGCCAGAGTTGGATGTGGTAGAGAAAAAGAGACGCTCGATTTTGATTCAGCTTGCAGTGGCTGGAACGTTCGTTTTAGGTTTTTTCGGAGCTTACTTTTATACATTCCTCATCGTTTCGGAATATCCTATTTTACTAGCGGTGTACATTCCTACGTTTGCATTTGTGATATTGGCCGCTTACAAAACGTTTGATATCATTATCAAAAACACGGTATTCTACAATCATTTCAAGGATAAAGTGATTTTCAAAACCATCGGATTCATCAATCCAGCCTTGAAATTTGATAAAAAATTCTTCATAGATCGTGACCAATTTTATAGCTCCGAAATATTCGATCATTACAAAGTAAAATACACGGGCGATGATTATGTGGAAGGTCAATTGGAGGACGATGTAAAAATTGAGTTTTCAGAATTGATCGTTCGTTATGTCGACTCGGCTGTCAAAAAGGAGAAAAAGTCAGAGTTTTTGTTCCGAGGTATTTTATACAAAGCGCAATTGCCATTCATTTTTCCGATCAATTTTGTGATCGAACCGATTGGCTACAGAAAGGACGTGGAAAAGGGGATCATATTCAAAGCTGATAATGCCGCATTCGATGCCAAATTTCAAATAAGAATTTTGAAGAAAAGTCAAGATTATAATCCTTCTCTTTTCTTGACCTCCGAATTTCTGGATGGTATTGTGAAGTTTGCCAATAAATACCACAACGAAGTGCATATCTCGTTTGTAGAAAACAACATTTTTGCGGCCATTCATCACGACAAGGAACTATTTGAACCACTAGTTTTTAGTGGTAATAAAAAATTCGATTTAGTATTCATGCATTATCAAGATTTGAGCTTCCCTATCAATTTGATCCAGAACGTGATCATCAACGAAACGATCGAGGAATTAGCCGCTTAAATAATTCATACCTTAATATATCGGAAACCTGACTGCGCTATTTGTAGTCAGGTTTTTTTA
>JAYVIX010000140.1:0-2450 GCA_043769845.1 Cytophagales bacterium | reverse complement strand
AGAAGGGTTTTATTGGGGATTGAAATTCAAACTGTCTCCCAAAACAGAGTTTACAGCTTATTACGATTCGTATCGGTTTCCTTGGTTAAAATACAGAATATCAGCCCCTTCTGTCGGGCATGAATATATGATTAGTGGCCGACATAAATTCAATAAAAAGACAATCGTTTCATGTCAAATACGAAGTGAATCAAAAGAAAAGGATACTTATGAGGAACAATCGCCTGATGAACCATTTCTGGCGTTTCATAATCGCAGGTATTGGATGGTGCAAATGGAATCCAAAGTCGACAAACATTTTTATTTCAAGTCCAAAGTCCAATTTAGTACTTATGAAACCGTTCAAAAGCGAACTCGTGGATTTTTTGTTTTGCAAGACATCGGCTATGATGGTCGCAAAGTCGATTTGAGTTTTAGAACTTCGATTTTTGAAACCGATGATTTCGAGAATCGACAATATGCTTACGAAAAGGATGTACTTTATGCCTTCACTTTTCCCTTTTATTACGGAAAAGGAATGCGCAATTACGCCATCGCAAAAATAAACCTGAGCAAACAACTCACTTTTTGGCTCAAATACGGGCGCACCAATTATTTTGACCGACAAACGGTTGGTTCTGGAAATGACCAAACAGCGGGCAATATTCGCTCCGAAATCCGATTTCAGTTGCATTATTCGCTCCTTTAGAAAACGATTTACTCTATATTATAGTACCTAAATATTATTATGATAAATACTTAATATGTTTACTTCAGACTAATCGCTCTTTTAGAAGGCCTTACGTTTGTGATTCTGTTATTCATCGCGATGCCATTGAAATATTTGGCAGGTTTGCCGCTTTTTGTAAAATACGTTGGTAGGGCGCACGGCTTGTTATTTGTGTTATTTTTCATCACATTGGCGCAAGTCTATTTGGATCTTGGTCGGTGAAAAAAATAATTTGTTGCATATTGGCCTCCTTTGTTCCCAATCTGAAGTACAAAGATGTGGAAGATTTGGTGACGGAAGGCTATTAATTAATAATTGTTAATTATTAATTAACAAAACTATGGAAGACAAGGAATTACTAGAATTGTTTGCAGACGAAGGTTCGCGCCATCGTGCATTCAATCTTTTGCTTTCCAAGTACCAGAAACGCATCTATTGGCACATCCGCAAGATGGTGATAGACCATGATGATGCCGATGATATCACCCAAGACACCTTTGTGAAAGTGTGGCACAGCCTCGAGAATTTCCGTAGCGATGCACAGCTCTTTACTTGGATTTATAGAATTGCGACCAACGAGTGCTTGGCATTCCTGAACAAGAAACGAAAACTTTTTTTCATCCCGATGTACGATGTAGAGAAGGAGTTGGAAGGCAAATTGGAATCGTCAAGCCTGATAAGTGGAGACGAGATACAGATGAAACTTCAGAAAGCGCTCTTGAAACTTCCCGAAAAGCAGCGACTCGTTTTCAACATGAAATACTTTGACGAAATGAAATACGAAGAGATTTCGGAGATAGTAGGCACATCGGTGGGGGCTTTGAAGGCATCGTATCATTTGGCAGTCAAAAAAATAGAAGAATATATCAAGACCAATTAAACTAAAGGCCATAAACAGCATCTAACCTTTCGATGAAGCAACAGGGACCAACTAGTTTCAAACTGGATGAGATAGAGAAAAAGAATATTTTTTCTGTCCCAGAAAACTATTTTCCTTCCCTGACCCAAACTATCGAAAACCTACTGGTAGAACTGAATCCAAGCTTGAAAAAAAAGGTATTGAATGCACCAGAAGGTTATTTTAAACAGTTACCCCAAGTGATAAACGAGAAGATAGCGAGCGAAAATGCGCTCGGTCATCCAAGTTTAGATCAGGCTGTTTTTGCTACTCCAGACGATTATTTCGACACCATTGGAGATAAGATACGGGCTAGGATAAGGGAGAAAGACAATGTGGTAAAAGTCGATTTTGCTTCTGAATTCAGATATGCCATTGCTGCCTCTGTTGCATTAGTTTTGGTCGCATCTAGCTTGTTTTTCATGTTACATGACGAACCCAAAATCGCCCAGGTGGAAACTAGTCAAGGTCAGTTGGCAAAGGCAATGATTGCTAGTTTGGACAAGAAAGAAATCAGGCAATACTTGGAAAAGCAAGAGAATGTAGAGACGTATGAACTGATTGAGTTTGCTTCGGCTCAGAAGAAGCAAAAGATCAATGCCGATTTTGAAAAAGAGCTTCTCTCGGTAGAAATAGATGAAGACGGAAAGGAAGCGATTGAATTGGAACTGAACGACATGAATATTTCAGAACTAGAATCTGACATGTAAAACGATATGAAACGGATACTATTTATATACCTCTTTTGGGTTGCAACGCTTTCTGTTTACGGACAAAACAAGTCTGTAGAGTCGGCTAGAGTGGCATTTTTGAGCCAGAAAATCAATATCACAACAGTACAAG
>JAYVIX010000139.1:0-22954 GCA_043769845.1 Cytophagales bacterium | reverse complement strand
CCGATTCGGTGGGATCGTCAGGATTTGCCAATTCCAAATCGCAGGTATCTTCTTCGGTAAAAAGCGAACGGAAAACGAGTTTGAAATTTTCTTTTATTTTGTAAAACGCATCCAAGAAAGCTTCTTTGGCAGTAGAGTCTATTTCAGCAATAGTTTCCAGAAGCGAGTTTTTGGCATTGACCAAATCGGCCTTTTGCTCGCGGATAAATTTGTCTCTTTCAGCCACTTCGTTGTAGGCTTCCATCGCCATTGGGTTCACAGGCCCCATATTGTCTATGTCGCGTTTTATTTTTTCGACACGAGGTTTTATATCGTCTTCGTTCAGAGGTATTGGGTTTGGAGTGTTAGGAGTTAGGTTTTTTGATTCATCATTCATCACTCCTAATTCATCATTCCCTTCCAGTTCTTCCGATTTTATATTAAACTCAACCGAAAGCCTTTCTTTTACTGCACTTAGCGTCAGCTTATTTTCGTTTATTTTATTATTCAGTTCCAGAATAAGTGCATCGCAGTTTTCGCGTTGCTGACTCAGTTGCCTGATCTCCTTTTCATTCTGATCGGTCGTGCCGCGCACTTGGTAATATTCGCGTTCGGCCTCGTTCACACCTTTTTCAATCTCCTCTTTTTCACGATACATTTCGATCAATTTCTCGTCCGTCATGTCCGTATTTTCCATCAGACCTTTTATTTCCTCTTCATTTTTCTTGAGGTCTTCTTGGTTTCTCGCAATACGTTCTTTGTTCGCATCAAACGTGCTTTGCTTGTAACTCATCTCTTGTTCCAAGCTTTTTGCCTTATTGCTCAGTTGGTGAAACAAGAGATTTTCTTGGTTGAAAGACGAAGAACTGCGACTGAATTGCTCGCTACGCATCGTGAACTCTTCGGTGTATTGTTCCAATTGCTCGGTCAATACTTTTACTTCCGCCTCCAATACTTGAGCTTGCGGAGCATTCAAACTAATGTCGTCCTGCAATTCGGCAATCCGGTTCAGAATATCTTCTTTCTTCGATTCGGCCGAACTGATAAAACTTTGCACTTGATCGAGCCGAGTGCTGAACGAAGCCTTGTCTTGTTCCAAAAGACTCACATCTTGGCGCAAATTTTCAATCTGTGTTTTATATGTTTCGGCCGAAAGTTTGTCTTTCAGTTTTAACTTGTCGTTCAAAAGCAATTGAATATCAGAAACTTGCTTCTGCATCACTTTGATATCCTTATCCAGTTTTTCGATGTTTTTGGCACGACCTATTCGTTTTCCTTCAAACAAACCTACCGAACCACCCGAAACGCTGTACTTGCGTTTGATCAGTTTTCCGCTTTGCGTGATAAAGCAAACATCCTGATCTTTAGGCACATTTTCAGAAGTGGTTACGTACACATCGTCCAACAAATGACCGATTAGTTTTCGGTATTTATCATCAAATTCCACAATGTCCAATGCATGTACGCAGTTTTCAAATTGCTTCGGATACGATGGCTGGAACTGATTGAACGCTTCTGAGATAAAGAAATTGGCTTTTCCTTTCGCAGCGTTACTCAAAAGCGTGACAGCGTGATAGGCTTGCTCTTCCGATTCCACCACATAATAGTTCATGTAGGGATCAAGAAAATTCTCGACCGCGACACGGTATTTTTCGTCAGTCGTCAGAATATCCGAAAGCAAAGGCGTGTGTTTGGCCCAATCGGCATTCTTTTTCAGGAATTTTACGGCATCAGGAAACCCTTCCAGATTTTCGACCATGCTTTTGGTCAGGTTATATTCGTGCTGCGAAGCATCGAGTTTCCGATTGGTCTTGTTAAGGTTTTCACGGATTTCATCAATCTGTTTATTCGTTTCTTGCAGATGATTCGAAAGGTCTTCCTCGCGTTTTTGACACTTTTCGAGTTCCGATTTTTTCTGCAAAAGTTGGTCTTCGATCTCTCTCAATTTTTCGGAGAAATTCTGAATACTTGCCGTTTGGTCACTACTTTCTGTCGCAGTACTTTCCAACTGCATTTTCAAACTAGTAAGCTGCACTTGGTTGATTTCCAGATTCTTGACCAATTGATAATTGGCCGATTCCTTCGATTTCAACTGCGTTGTGAGGCTGTTCACTTGTTCCTGCAAAGACGAAACCGCCAACTTGCTTTCCTCATATACCGATTTCAGTTCGTTTACTTTCAATTCCTGCTCGGCCAATTGTTTTTCGACCGAACTTTTTTCTTCGGACAAACTCTTGATGCTGAATTCAGATCTGTCGTTGCTGCGTTTGTCTTGGTCGAGCTGGTTGTTCAGGTTATTACTTTTTTCGGTCAAATAACGCAGTCGTTCGTTCTTGATTTTCTTCTCGCTTTCGTACTGGCGAATGGTAGCAAAATGTTCGTTCAGCGTTTTTTGCCTCGAAGACAACAGCTTTTCTTTCGTCACGATATCGAGCTTCATCTTCTCGTATTCGGCTTCTTTTTCGGCTGCTTGTTTTACTACAGAAGTTCGTTTGTCTGTTTCGCCCTCAATTGCTTTTATCAAATGGTCGAAACCCATTTTGTGGCGTTTGATTACCAATCGCGCCAAAAGAATACTTAGCTTTTTGTATTCTTCTTTTATTATGAAATATTTTTCAGCTTGCTTCGCCTGTTTTTCAAGCGATTTCATGTTTTTCTCGATCTCGAAAAGCAAATCTTCCACACGTGCCAAATCGGCATCGGTGTCTTCAAGTTTTTTCAGCGTTTGTTTTTTGCGGATTTTGAATTTGGAAATCCCAGCTGCTTCTTCAAACAACAACCTTCTCGAGTCGTTTTTGTCGTTCAAAATATCGTCCACCATTCGCAATTCGATGATCGCGTAACTGTCTGGCCCAATTCCTGTGTCCATGAACAAGTCGTTGATGTCCTTCAAACGACAATTGACACCATTGAGCAAATATTCGCTATCGCCCGTTCGGTAATAGCGCCTCGTGATCGTAACTTCTGAATATTCGGTCGGCAACAGGTTTTTGGTGTTCTTGAAAGTGATCGAAACCTCGGCCATCTGCAATTGCTTGCGGTCGCGCGTCCCGTTGAAAATCACGCTCTCCATCTTGTCCGAACGCAGATTTCGCGTCTTTTGCTCGCCCAAAACCCAACGAATAGCGTCCACCACATTGGATTTGCCACAACCGTTTGGCCCCACAATGCCCGTAATGCCTTGGTCGAAGTGAATCGTCACCTTATCTCCAAAACTCTTGAAGCCCTTTACTTCTAATTTGCTTAACTGCATGCTTTTATTCCTTGTTCGTAGTTCCTTATTCGCAGTTTGGAAATCGAAGTGTCATACAACTACGAGCAGCAAAACTAGGAACTACGAACTATTATTTAATTCGGCAAGTTACGCTTTCTGATTGATGAAAAATGAACAGGTTATCCACAGAAATTAAGATTAAATTTCTTCATTAGGAATTCAAAAGTACTAGATTTTAAAGCAGTTAATCCACCTAAAACATATATCCAAGCGAAATTCCAAGCTTTCCGCTAAGGTAAATTTCACGTCTAGGCACTTCGTCAAAAATTTCGTCTACCGAAAAATAGCCCATACCCGAATGATAATCATTGTTCTGTTTTCCGATCGTTAATCCTATAAAAAAATCAATCGACCAACCTGGCTGATCACTTTTGGTGTTTAGAAAAATACGATTTCCACCTACAATAGCATATTCAAACGATTCTTGTCTCAGTTTGTAATTGAAAACTTTCACACTTCCTGCGGATGTGTCGTAGGCAAAAGTGGCAAAAGTCTGATTTTTGAATCGTAGACTATGCCCAAAATACAGACTTCCAAGCCCTTTATTGGGATGATAAAATTTCTGCATCAGCTCAAATCCATGTCCTGAAAAAGAAATAGCGCGCTCCGGAAGACTTTTGGCCGTTCCGAAAAAGGGACTTTTGTAGTAAAAATAAATAAACTGAAAGCCCAAACGTTCCTCGATCATGTATTCAGCAAAAATGGGCAACTGCTTGTATACCAGCATCGCCACAGGATTTGTGCCAATGATAAAGGCTTTGTATTCGTTCAGTTTCGGCCTGAAATACCGCACCTTCGACACGCGTTTGCGCTTCATCACGGTACTTTTGCCTTCGTTGTCGGTTTTTTTGTTTGCTAAAACCGAATCCTTTTTTATTTCTTTATTTACTGAATCCAATTCAACTTCCAAGGGCACAAAAACCGTTTCCTTGTTTTCGTAATATGTTTTGTAAAAACCAGCCAATTCGCCTTTGGGTTTGTACAATTTCCAGACGCCCGTTTTTACACCATCTTCAATTCTACCTTCCATTTTGATGACCGCGTTAGGATAATAACCCACAAAATCGCCTTCACCATTTTTGAACAAACAACGTCCTTCGCAGGCTCCATCTTCGTAATAATACACCCAAGGACCTTCGTTTTGCCCTTTTTTGATATAGCCGCTCACTTTTAGTTTGCCACTTTCATAATATTCCTTGTAAGGTCCTTCGCCCATATTGAATTGGGTTTCTGCCTTGAACTCGCCCGTTGGATAGTACAATTTCCAAAAACCATCCTTTTCTCCTCCTTTGTGCGCACCTTCCATGCTCAGTGCACCATTTTCGTGGTAATAGCGCCAGTTGCCAAATGGCACACCATTCAAATACAAGCCTTCGCTGGCCAATAAACCATTTTCATGCATGAATTTCCAAAAACCATCTTTCAGTCCTGCGACCTCGTTGCCAGCGGCTTTCAGTTTTCCATTTTCATAGTAATAATTCCAAGTACTATCGCTTTTTCCATTAGCCAATACTCCTTCCATTTTCAACGAACCCGATTTGTAGTATTCGCGGTACATACCTCGGCCTTGTTCGTAATACGTGACCGCCTTGGCCGATCCGTCTTCGTAAAAATAATACCAAGGTCCAGCCGCTTTGTTTTCTTCGTAATTGCCTTTCGATTTTACTTTGCCATTGTCGTAGTAAATGACCCATTCGCCATTTTTGATGCCTTTGGTCAAATTTCCCTCCATGAATTTTGCGCCATTTTCGTGATAGTAATTCCAGTAGCCATGGTTCTGAAAATCACGAATTTCGCCTTGCATCCGCAATTCCCCATTTTCATAATAATACGACCATTTTCCGATTGGCTTATTCAGTTGATAGAATCCTTTAGAGCGCAATTGGCAATTTATGAAATATTCTTCATACAGACTATCAATTACGTTTGGCCGATTGGCAAGCACATGATAGGAGGCACGCACATGCTTTTTGTCTGAATCGTACCACTGGGTCTTTTTTTTATGTTGAGCGAATGAAACAATCGACAAAAGACTACATGCAATCGCAAGGAATCTTGAAAAGTGGATGTCAGTTGTTTTTCTCACAGCAAATCGTTCTTCAATTTTCAAAAAACAAAAGAAGAAATACTAACCTGAGATGATTTTAAGGTATTTTTCGCTATTAGTAGGGTCTACAACACGCAAAATATCGTAGACTTCTTGTTTTTGCTCTTTGGATCCTTGCTGAAAAATCTTTACCAATTCGTCCCATTTGCCATTGAAATACGATTTCAGCATCACACTTGTAGGACGCAATTCGTAAGCTTTCTGCATTTTTACCAAGGAGGCTAACACATGCGAGCGAGCGGTATCGGCATTCACGCTGAAATTATCCAGACCCAAACGGTGATATTCATACATGCTTTCTCTGATTTGTACCAACTGCTGATTGTTGTGGTTTTCGTTGAGCCAATAGCGTGCATTTTGTCCGTCCATCTGTTTCCAGCCTTTATAACTTGATTGTTGGGCGGTATTGACTACTTCTAAGGCTTTTTCTAGATAAGGATTTCCACCAAGAAAACCGTAGCTATCAAAATCCAAAGCCAAGGCCGTATAAGCATAAAAAGCTAGTAGCGAGGTAAGATTAGACGTATATTGATTGTCGTTGTAAATCATTTGTTGGCCAGGAATGTATTCGAATTCAAAATACGTGTCCACAAAATCCATCAAAACAGTCTCGTAATTGGAGTTATAAATAGGACGCGAAGTCTGAAATTGAGCCGTTCCTTTGTATTGATTTACAGAAGGCACTTCGCGAATCGTGATGTACAAATTGCAAGAAATGCGCTCTTCTGGCTTAAAAATTATTTTTGTCCATTTGGTAGTATTCAGAAAAACACTCAACTGATTTTGCATGTCTTTGAAAAAGGCCTTATCAGTATAACTACCTGTTCCTGATTCTTTTATCTGTTCAGAATCTATGAATAAATTTACCTTTAATTCCTGTGCATGTAGAATAGAGGCGAGAAGAAGGAAATAAAATAGAATAATTTTTTTCATAGCAAGAACTCGATTAGTTTGGCTACGATATCTTCGGCCACTTCGGTTTTTGGTTTCAAGGCAAAGTTAGTTCTTTGACCGTTCTTCTCTAAAATCGTGATTTTGTTGGTGTCGTGCTGAAAACCAGCACCTGAGTCGTTCATCGAATTTAGTACAACAAAATCAAGGTTTTTGGAGGCCAATTTTTTCAAGGCATTTTGTTCCTCGTCATTGGTTTCAAGCGCAAATCCTACGCTTACTTGGTTCGCTTTTTTCAGTTTGCCCAGTTCTTTGGCGATGTCTTTGGTTTTGACCAGTTCGATACTGAATGTCTCTTCGTTTTTCTTGATTTTCTGTTCGGCCACTGTTTTGGGCGTATAATCGGCCACTGCTGCCGAAAAAACGACAATATCAGCTTCTGAAAACACAGCCAAACTGGCCTGATACATTTCTTCGGCTGAAGTGACTTTTTGGAGCTGAATACCAGAATGAATGGGTTTCAAAGCACTTGGTCCTGAAACAAGCGTTACAATTGCGCCTTTTGAAGCCAGATTTTCAGCAATGGCAAAACCCATTTTTCCGCTCGAATGATTTCCGATATAACGCACAGGATCTAAGGCTTCGTATGTTGGCCCAGCCGTTACCAAGGCTTTTTTGCCTGTTAGAATCTGGTTATCCGCAAAAAAAACTTCGATGATTTCGGCTATTTTTTCGGGTTCCTCCATTCGTCCTTGACCGACCAAACCACTGGCTAACTCGCCATGTGTGGCCTCGATCACTTTGTGGCCAAAAGATTGCAGTTTCAGAATATTGGCTCGAAAAGTAGGATGCAGATACATGTCTAAGTCCATCGCAGGAGCGACCCAAACAGGGCATTTTGCCGATAAATAAGTGGCTAAAAGTAAGTTGTCGCACAATCCGTTGGCCATTTTGGCAACGGTATTGGCACTTGCTGGAACGATGATAAAAAGATCAGCCCAAAGACCAAACTCAACATGATTGTTCCAAGTCCCAGTTTTGCCTTCTGTAAAATCAGAATAAACAGGATTCTTGGATAAAGTAGAAAGTGTCAGAGGAGTCACAAACTCAAAAGCCGAAGTGGAGGCAATGACCTTCACTTCGGCTTCTTTTTTGATTAATTCTCTTATCAGTATAGCCGCTTTATAGGCTGCAATACTTCCTGTGATGCCCAAAAGGATTTTCTTTCCCTTCAGCATAAACACGCTATTCTACAACTACTTCTGGCGTGCGGTAATACACTTTACCTTCGATAAATTCTTCCAAAGCAACCATTGATGGTTTAGGCATACGCTCGTAGTACTTTGAAATTTCGATTTGCTCGCGATTTTCGAAGATTTCCTCCAAATTGTCTTCTTTCGTAGCGAATTCGGACAACTTGCCAGCAAGTTCTTCTTTCATTTTAACAGAAACTTGTCTTGCTCTCTTGCCAATGATCGACAAAGAGGCATATACGTTCATCGTATCGTCTGCCAGATCAATAACATCTCTGGTGATTATGGAAGCGTTTGCTACTGGTTTCATAGGATTTTATAGAAGAGCGCAAAGGTAATTACTTTTTATGAATAGTTGGTACTTAAATATTTGAGCTTATTTGAAGCAAAGCGCTACTTTGTTCGAAACTATTTTGCCCTGAAAATACTTTCCATGATTTTTGACAAAAGCATCACTTGCAAGTTCGCGAATGTCTTCTTTGGCTGAATAAACGACCTGAAAGGTGTATTTTCGGCTGAAATCAAAGACAAATAGCTTTGGATTGAAACATTTGCGCCTGTTTAGTTTCATCGAAAACAGACTAACAAACTCCGCTTTTGGAGCCACTGTTAAGGTGTTTTCACTACTTAAAGTTTCTTTCTCATGAAAGTAGTCTGTGTGAAAAGTGGTACTGTCAAGGTTCTTTTTCTGATTATAAGGAATGTAAGTGGAATCGGGCATGACGTTTGGCAAAATGGTATTTCCCAAATCGTCCTGAATAACCAAATAGATAAAAGGGCTTTTGGAAGAATCGGTTAGCAAATGTGTTTCCCAAAAACAAGGTTCCGAATAATCGATCACCACAATGGGTTCGGCTGTGTGGTTTTCGTAATAGTAGCTAAAATTCAATTGCAATTTGTTTCGGTCAATGCATACTTTGTCGCCAATAATATGGATCGAAAGCGTAGAATCGGTTTGACAAAAACTTGTGAAACTGAAAATCAGCGAAATAAAAAATAGAAAACAATATTTCATTGAATCAATAACGGCAGTTTTGTCCTTTTCGATACAAAATAAGAAATTATTACTGCAGAGGTTTTATGATTCTGCAAAACAATTTCTCACTTCAAGCTCTTTTTCCAATATTACACCTTAATGTAATGGTTTTGGAAATTCTGTTTGGCATTTCGTTTTCTTTTTTGGTCGTACGCTTGTGCGTGGCCACCTACAATTTGGTTTCACGTCCACAGCTTCATGCCTACCATTTCGACCACTCTACCGATACAAAAGTTTCCATTCTCATCCCTGCCCGTAATGAAGAATTGAACTTGCCAATTCTGCTAGAAAGTATTATAACACAAACATTTAGCGATTTTGAAATCGTAATATTAGACGATTTTTCTACCGACAAAACTGCTGATCTTGTTTTAGAATATCAGCAAAAAGATGCCAGAATACGATTGCTAAAAGGCGAAGAGTTACCCCAGAATTGGCTGGGTAAAAACTGGGCTTGTCATCAATTGGCACTTCAGGCCAAAGGCGAAATATTGTTATTTCTGGATGCAGATGTAAAATTGGAAGATGGCGCCATTCGAAAAGCCATCATCGCTTTGAAACACGATAATCTTACGTTGCTTTCCGTTTTTCCTGAACAAGAAATGCACTCCTTGGGCGAAAAGGCCACTGTGCCCATTATGCATTATTTATTGCTTTCGATGCTTCCTCTCGATTTTATTTATATGTTAAAACCGCCTTCGATGGCGGCTGCCAATGGACAATTTATGATGTTTGATGCCGCCAAATACAAACAACATTTATTTCACCAACAATGCAAAAGCGAGATTGTGGAAGACATTCGAATCATGCAAATGGTGAAAGAAATTGGGTTGAAAGGCCGCACTTTGCTAGGGAATGATTTGGTAAAATGTCGTATGTACCGCTCGTTGAGCGAAGGCATTGCTGGGTTCAGCAAAAACCTCTTGGCTGGTTTTGGAAATAATCGTGTAGGAATGTTTATCTATTTGATAGTCACTATTTTTCTTCCAATTATAATGAATTATTATTCATTTATTTACGCACTGGTTTATTTTACTATCGTCTTGTTGATGCGGTTTTGTATCAGCGTCTCGTCCAATCAATCGGTTTTGTGGAACAGCATTTTGCACCCCTTTCAGATGGCTATTTTGCTCAAAATCGCATTTCGATCGGCTAACAAATCAGGCACTAAACAAATAGAATGGAAAGGAAGAATAATCAGATAAGTGTTCTGATCGTAGTAGTGACGTATTTGGTAGGAATTGTGGGTTTTCGTATTCCGCAAACCAAACCTTTGTTTTTGTGGATGGTTCCGTTTCATCTTCTGCTCGTTTTTGGCCTGCAAATGTGGCAACATCCAAAATGGAATCGAGGCTTTGGTATTTTTCTAGCTTTGGGATATCTCGTTTCTTTTTTTGCCGAATATGTGGGCGTGCATACTGGTTTGCTTTTTGGCAATTATCAATATGGGCCAGTTTTGGGACTGAAATTGAACGCAGTTCCGCTTATGATTGGAATCAATTGGCTTTTGCTGGCTTACAGCACTTTCTCGGTTGCGTCTTATGCTTTGAAAAATAATTGGACAATCGTTATTGTCTCTTCTCTGCTCATGGTAGCGATGGATTTTCTGATCGAACCCGTTGCGATTAATCTCAATTTTTGGTCTTGGCAGGACAATGTCATTCCATTGTTCAATTATGTATGCTGGTTTTGGGTCGCGATGGTGGTGAATTTGGTGGCTATTCGAACTCAAATCGGGACAAATGTATTGCTTGGAAGTGTTGTCCTACTGTCGCAAGCCGTCTTTTTTCTATTTTTACATTGATTTTTGCCATTCTGAATATTCTGAATAACAATTTCAACTATTTCAGGTTGTAGGTTTAAGTCTTTTAATTCCAACTGCAATGATGAACTCATTATTCATCATTCATAATTATTCCCTTGAGCAATTATTCCATCAAAGATTTAGAAACACTTTCGGGTATCAAAGCCCATACGTTGCGCATTTGGGAGCAGCGTTACAACATCATTAAGCCAAAACGTACCGATACTAATATTCGTTTTTATGACGATGAGGATCTGAAACGGATCCTGAATATTTCGCTTTTGAACCAAAATGGCTTCAAAATTTCGAAAATTGCCGACATGTCAACACTCGAAATCAACGAGAAAGTGTTCGATTTGGCACAAGAAAGCCTTAAATATCCTGATCAGGTGCAGGCGCTGATGATGAGCATGATGGAAATTGACGAAGACCGTTTCGAAAAAACCATTTCGAGAAGCATTCTGCAATTTGGCCTCGAAAAAACGATGATTCATATTGTTTATCCATTTCTAAACAAAGTGGGTCTGCTGTGGCAAATTGGCACTATTAGCCCGTACCAAGAGCATTTTGTTTCAAATCTGATCAGGCAAAAAATCATTGTTTCGATCGACTCTCAAACCAATCTAATTTCGGAATCCAAAAAATTCCTACTTTACTTGCCTGAATCTGAATTGCACGAAATCGGCCTACTTTTTGCGACTTATATATTGAAAACACGCGGCCACAAAGTGTTTTATTTTGGACAAACACTTCCAGTTGAAGATTTAATTCAGGCTTGCAAAACCTGCCAACCCGATTGTACATTCACCATCATTACCTCACTTGCGCATCAAGAAATCCTTCATTTGGGAGAAAATTTAGGCCAAAATCTTCCCTCGACCGTGCATGTCATTTCTAGCAATCTCATTCAAAAGTCGGATTTTCAGTATCAAAACATGTTTGTAGCCGAAAGTGCGCAAGCTTTTATTGATTTCTTAGAAACAGAGGTCTCTAAGAAACTTTGGTAATTTTCTCTTAGCTTTTCCTTAACAAAATGAAAATATCTTTTTGTGGGTGCTGGTGTGTTTCGTTGCCAACTTGCAGAAAAATTATACGGCATGAAATTCCTTTTTATAGTACAAGGCGAAGGACGCGGACATATGACGCAGGCAATTGCCTTGCGTAACATGCTGGTAAAAAACGGCCATGAAGTATGTGCTGCCTTGGTGGGAAAAAGTGAACGCAGAGAGATTCCTGCTTTTTTTATTGAAAAAATTCAAGCTCCCATTACTGGTTTTCAAAGTCCCAATTTTGTACTTGATCCTAAAAATAAGGGATTGAAAATAATGGAAACATTGAAAGTCAATCTGTTGCAAGGTCGCAAGTATATTGATAATCTGAAAGACATCGACAAAGTGGTGCAAGAACAGAAGCCCGATGTGATCATTAATTTTTATGATCTATTGGCTGGAATGTACTCGTTTTTCTACAAAGACAAACGCAAGTTCAAATTTGTCTGTATTGGTCATCAGTTTTTACTCCAACATCCTGATTTTGAATTCCCTACAGGTCACGACATTGACCGGTTTTTGCTGAATAATAATACCATTATTGCATCGGCTAAGTCAGACCTTAATCTGGCACTTTCGTTTGTACCAATGCCCGATGTGCCCAAAAGGCATTTGTATGTAGTACCGCCACTTTTGCGCCAAGAAGTGACAGGTCTGAAATCTGAAAACTTGGATTTTCTGCTCGGCTACATGGTAAACGATGGCTATGCCGAGGAAATAATCGCTTGGCACGAAAAAAATCTTCATGTAAAAGTCGTGTGTTTTTGGGATCGAAAAGGCGTTACCGATTCATACAGTCCACATCAAAACCTAGTTTTCAACAAACTAAATGATGTCAAATTTTTGGAACACATGCGCACTTGTAGCGGCTATGTGAGCACCGCAGGTTTTGAATCTATTTGCGAGGCCATGTACCTTGGCAAACCCGTGATGATGATTCCTACGGCCAATCATTTCGAACAATTATGCAATTCATTTGATGCCGTAAAAGCAGGAGCAGGTATTCGTCATGATCAATTCGATATGTCGCGATTGGTCGAATATCTTCCAAAACACAAAGATTGTCAAGCAGAATTTCAAAATTGGGCCAACCAGGCAGAAGCCAAATTTTTAGATTTATTGACAGGCGTTGCCGCTAACGCAAAGTTGAAAGTGGCTTGATTTTTTATTGACCATAAACGGATGCCTTCGCGTTGAGCACTCACAGCGAAGGCATTCGTTTATGGTTCTATGCTGATTTTTTCGTTTTAAATTTCTCTCTTGCCACTTCTACTATCACTGGCAATGCCGAAATGCCGATAATGGCAAGCAAGACCAATTCGAAATTCTTTTCGACAAATGCCAAGCCGCCAAATAAATAACCAGCCACGATACAAAGACCAACCCAAAGGATTCCTCCAATAACATTAAACTGGATAAACTTGCTGTAATTCATTGTGCCAATGCCCGCTACAAATGGAGCAAATGTGCGCACGATTGGTACAAAACGCGCCATGATGATCGCTTTGCCTCCGTATTTCACATAAAACTCTTGTGTTTGTTCCAGATGTTTCTTGTTCAAATATTTATAATCTCTGCTAAACACTTTTGCACCGAAGAATTTGCCAATATGGTAGTTGACTGTGTCGCCAAGGATGGCCGCTATTACCAAAATCCCAAAAATCATCCAGATATTCAGGTGATTAGCGGGAACGGCCGCCAAAGCTCCAATAGCAAAAAGCAATGAATCGCCTGGCAAAAACGGCATTACAACCAAACCTGTTTCGATAAAAATCACCAAGAAAATAATGGCGTAAAACCAAGTCGGATATTGCGTGATGATGGTGGTAAGATGGGTTTTGATGTGTAAAATAAAGTCGATGATCGTGAGGATGATTTCCATTCGTTGATAAATCTAGAATTGTGTGTATTATTTTTCAGAAATAAAATTCAAAGTTAATGGACGGAGTTGTTTTTTAGACTATACACCACATTAATTTATTGCGATGTAATAGACAAAAGTAATGGTTTTTAAAATGGGTTAATGTTCAAGTGGACAGAAGTAATGGTTTTTAGTTTTGGACAATACTATCAGTTTTCGTTGTGCTTGTTATTTTTACATTGAAATCTAAAACGGAGGAAAGCTCTGCTGTGGAGTAACTTTTCGAGGGATAAGTTTTCCAATCGAAGTATGGGAGAGCGGTTGTTAAAGATCACCCTTTTCTATATCTAATTAAAGTTCAATGTTTAAAATTCAAAAATTATTCACGATTTTAGATTTAAACTTTTATATAAAATACTTCTTTATCAATCGCATTGTCTAGATTTTTCCCTAGCCTGCTTAAATAGAACAAACGAGTTGTTTTTTGTTCTATTTATCTATTGTTTACCAACAATTTATCCCTCGGTATAAAATCTGTTGACACTGATTACGCCAGGAATCATCTGCAATTTGCGAATCAGTTTATCCAATTGTTTTGTGTCGTGGACAAATAACATAACAGTTCCGTCAAAGATACCATCTTCAGTATCAATGGTTAAAGAACGAATATTCACTTTTAATTCATTCGAAATAACCCTTGTGATATTGTTCAATATTCCTACTCGGTCTGAACCTTTTACTTTTAATCCAGCCAAAAAAGCCAATTCATGGCTTTCGGTCCATTTTGCTTTTAGAATTCTGTATCCATAATTGGCCATTAATTCAGCCGCATTTGGACATGTTGTTTGATGAATTTTTATTCCTTCACTAACTGTTACAAAACCAAATACTTGATCTCCTGGAATCGGGTTACAGCACTTCGAAAGCGTATAATCAATCTTATCCATTCCCTCGCCAATCAGCAACATTTCTTGTTTGTTGCGATCGGTCACGATTTTTATTTCCTTGTTTTTGAGGTCAGAAAGAGTGTCTTTTTTTACTTCAACAGGATGATGTATTTCATGTTCGATTGCGGATTTGAGGTCTTTCGGATCTATGATTTCTTTGGCAACTTTAAAATAGAAATCTAAAGCGGTTTTTTCCTTGTAGAAGACTAGAAGCTTATTAATTATTTCATGATTCATCTCCATTTTGAGATGTTTCAATTTGCGTTGCACTATTTCTTTTCCATCGTCTGCAATGCGTTTTTTGTCTTCTTTTAACCAATCTTTTATCTTGGTTTTGGCTTTCGTAGTGACTACAAACTTCAGCCAATCGTCCGAAGGTTTCTGTTTCGATGAAGTAATAATCTCAATCTGATCGCCATTGTTGAGCACATAACTCAAAGGGACCAGTTTTTGATTCACTTTTGCACCAAGACAATGTGCGCCAATATGCGAGTGTATTTCAAACGCAAAATCCAAGGCGGTACTTCCCGCTGGCAGTACTTTCAAATCGCCTTTTGGAGTGAAAACGAAAACTTCTTCGGTAAATAAATTGGATTTGAATTCGTCTACAAAATCAATTGCCGAAAGGTCGTTGCGCTGCAAAAGATCACGTACCTTATTGATCCACAGCTCTAAACCCCGTTCTTCTTTCGAACTTTTGTCGGTGTTTTCTTTGTATTTCCAGTGTGCCGCGTAACCCTTTTCAGCGATTTCGTCCATTCGCACGGTTCTAATCTGCACCTCCACCCACTGGCCTGTTTTGCTCATCACAGTAGAATGCAATGATTCGTAGCCGTTTGATCGAGGTGTGCTGATCCAATCACGCAAACGATCAGGGTTGGGTTTGTAATAATCGGTCACAATCGAATAGACTTGCCAGCATTCCGATTTTTCGTTTTCAGGTTCCGTATCAACGATGATTCTAATGGCAAAAAGGTCGTAGATGTGTTCAAAATCGACATTGCTTTGTCGCATTTTGTTCCAAATAGAGAAAATCGATTTGGGACGACCTTTGATGATAAAATTTATTTTTTGCTTGTTCAGTTCGCTTTCTAAAGGAGCGATAAATTCTCTAATGAATTTATTTCTTGCTAGTTTGTTTTGCGCCAGTTTGTCGGCAATTTCTCTATAACTAGCAGGTTCTGAATATTTTAGATAAAGATCTTCTAATTCGGATTTGATCGCATAAAGCCCAAGTCTGTGCGCTAAAGGAGAATAAAGATAAATAGTTTCTGAAGCAATTTTCAATTGTTTATCCCTCGCCATACTGTCGAGCGTGCGCATATTGTGCAATCGATCGGCCAGTTTGATCAGAATCACGCGCACATCATCGGAAAGCGTGAGGAGCATTTTCCTGAAATTTTCGGCCTGTTGCGACATCGTTTTGTCGAATACCCCCGATATTTTGGTCAGTCCATCTATGATTTTAGCCACTTTTGGACCAAATTCTCTTCTGATGTCTTCAATTTCCAGTTCAGTATCTTCCACCACATCGTGTAAAAGCGAAGCGATGATCGAAGTAGTTCCCAGTCCTATTTCTTCAACCGCAATTTGAGCCACCGCTATTGGGTGCAAAATATATGGTTCGCCAGATTTTCGCCTCATTCCTTTATGCGCGTCCATCGCAATATTGAATGCTTTTCGGATGAGTGCGTTGTCTCCTTCTTTCAGAACAGGCTTTGCATGCTTCAGCAATTTGCGGTATTGCGCTACGATGTTCTTATTCTCTTCTAAGGTGTCAATTTCGGCCACCTGTATCATGGGCATGTGATTTGGTTCGGGAGAGTATATTTACTCATTAAAATACGAAAAAACACAGTATTCGATAAAAATGAGAACTAAATTTTAGCTTTTTCTAAAAACGAGTTTGAATGTTCAAATTCATTGCTACCTTTGCATCCCAATTGCGGATGTGACGAAATTGGTAGACGTACTAGACTTAGGATCTAGCGCTGCGAGGCATGGGGGTTCGAGTCCCTCCATCCGCACAAAACCCAACCAAATCGGTTGGGTTTTTGCTTTTATACGGTTTTCTGTTTTCTGGAATCACTATTTTTAGATTTCTAAACCCTTCGACCTTACAAATTTGTACGAATTCGTCAGGCAGATTCGACAATTTTGGCATAATTTGTCAGATTGATGCGTTCTTTATTACTGTAAAAACTAAATCTTGGTTTTTCAAAAATCAATGTAAGAAAATAATATTGTTAGTCTATTTTTACTTTGTATAAACAGAAACTTTTATTCAGCTTGTGGAGTTTAATAAAAAAGAAGCCCGTTACTTCTTTCCAAGTAACGGGCTAGCAAAAATATAGAAAAATGACTGAGCTAATTAGTATCCAAAAGTGTCAATGACTAGTGCAAAAAGTACCCGGTTAAAAATAGTGCTAAAAGTGAAGACCAAACAGTGAGTCAAAAGTAGCCTTTTTATTATTAAAAGCAAACCCTCAACCAAAATTTTAACAATTTTTTGATATTTTTGTACTTTATCCATAACATAAGGTCATTTGGAAAGCTTCTTCCAGACAAAAATTGAATTTTTAAAAGGCGTAGGCGAAAAAAAAGCAGCTTTATTACGAAAAGAGCTCGAAATTTTCACCTTTGCCGACCTGCTTCAATTTTATCCCTTTCGGTACGAAGATCGTACAAAAGTCTTCAAAGTCAGTGATTTACAAGAGGGACTTCCCAATATTCAGCTAAAAATTGTCGTCAAGGACGTGCAAATGATAGGCGAGGGAAATAAAAAGCGTTTGGTCGTAAAAGCTTCGGATGAGACGGGAATGCTGGATTTGGTCTGGTTTCAGGGCGCCATGTGGATGAAAAACCAGTTGGTGATCGGGCGTGAATACATTATTTTTGGAAAACCGACCTTTTTCAGCAGCAGTTTTCAACTTTCGCATCCCGAAATCGAGGTGTTCGAAGGCAAAATGGAAGTCAAATCTTTTCTGCAACCGGTATATTCTACCACTGAAAAACTTAAAACCAATTACATCGGCAGCAAGGCGATTCAGAAAATGCAGGAAGCACTTTTGGAAAAAGCGGCAACGCATATCACCGAATCGTTGCCCGAATGGCTAAAAGCAAAATATCGGCTGACGCACAAAAAGGAAGCCCTTTGGCACATTCATATTCCTGCTTCGGCCGAGAAATTAATTCAGGCACAAAGACGACTTAAGTTTGAGGAATTATTTTACATTCAACTAAATCTTCTCACACAAAAACTTCAAAAGCAAAAAAGTTTTCGAGGGCTAGCTTTTTCTTCGATTCCTTCAGTCAATATTTTTTACAAAGAACATTTGCCTTTTCAGCTTACAAATGCCCAAAAGCGTGTGATTCGTGAAATTTATGACGATATGCGCAGCGGACGCCAAATGAATCGTTTGCTTCAGGGCGATGTCGGGAGTGGCAAAACGATGGTGGCGTTCATTTGCATGCTGATGGCGACCGACAATGGTGCACAAGCTTGCCTCATGGCACCTACCGAGATTTTGGCAGGACAACATTACGAAGGCTTGCTGCCTTACGCCAATGCTTTAGGTCTGAAAATTGCCCGATTGACGGGATCGACCAAAATAAAAGAACGAAGGATTATTCATACAGGATTGGAAGACGGTTCGCTCAAAATCTTGATCGGGACGCACGCCCTGATCGAAGACAAGGTAAAATACCAAAATCTTGGTTTGGTGGTGGTAGACGAGCAACATCGTTTTGGGGTAGAGCAGCGTTCCAAACTTTGGCGCAAAAACGAGACCGTTCAGCCACATATATTAGTGATGACGGCCACACCTATTCCTCGAACATTAGCCATGACTTTGTATGGCGATTTGGACGTGTCGGCCATTGACGAACTTCCCGCCAACAGGAAACCAATCAAAACTATTCACCGCACGGATGCGCATCGGCTGCAAGTGTTTGGCTTTATCAGAAGTCAGATCGAGGAAGGCCGACAAGCGTACATCGTTTATCCTTTGATAGAAGAGTCGGAAACGCTGGACTTGAAAGATCTTTTTGATGGTTACGAAAGTGTTTCGAAATATTTCAGAAGCACGCCAATCAGTATCGTACATGGTCGACAAAAAACTGCCGACAAAGATTTTGAAATGCAACGTTTTGTGCGCGGAGAAACCAAAATTATGGTGGCTACTACCGTGATCGAAGTAGGCGTAAATGTGCCCAACGCCACCGTGATGGTGATCGAGTCGGCACAGCGATTTGGACTTGCACAATTGCATCAGTTGCGAGGGCGTGTTGGTCGTGGTGGCGAGCAATCGTATTGTATCTTGATGACCGACAAAGCGTTACACGAAAACAGCAAGACACGAATCGAAACCATGGTGCGTTCTACCAACGGTTTTGAAATAGCCGATATTGACCTGAAACTGCGCGGCCCAGGCGATTTGATGGGAACTCGCCAAAGTGGAGCTCTCGATTTGCTCATTGCCGACCTTACTCAAGACAGCGAAATACTAAAAGTAGCGCGCCAAGAAGCAACGGAATTGCTAGAAAACGACCCCGATTTGCAAAAGCCCGAAAACGCAAGCGTGAAAACTCAAATTGCGACTATCAAAGAAGGAAACATGAATTGGGCGCGAATTAGTTAGTATAGTCGATAGTTAAAAGTCGAGAGTTAATATTGCTATATTTAAGTTCAATTCTTGAACTTATCCACTCATAAAAATCAAGATGGCACTTCGTTTCCTTTTCATACTACTCTTTTATTCCTTCGAAGGATGGTGCAACAGTTCGCATCAGCCAGCGGATACTTTAATCGATGGAAAAATTATTTTCAAAACGGGTGCCAAAATATTTAAAAAATGGAAACTCACAGATACTAGTTTTACGGTTCTAGACACGTTGATGGCCGATAGTTTTTATGCCGAAGGAAAACACATCGTGCGCTGTTTGAATGATCAGAAACAAATCGTATTTCCGAAATCAATTGGCGCATTTTATACTGATATTCAAGCATTTGAAACTACTTTTCGAATAAAAAAAGATTCTCTTTTTGGTTTGATGAACGAAAAAGGACAAATCGTTTTGCCTTGCGAATACAATTCTATCTCGTTTTTAGATCCCTATTTTGGGGTTTCTAAAAACAATCAACACTCATTTCGAGATTCAATTGGAAATTCAATCACAGTGTCGGAAACTAATAAAATGAATAATAATTCATTTTATTTTTATCCTGATTCTAGTCAAACCGAAGCATTTGACTCGCTTTCGGTATTGAGTTCGCAACACAAGCTCGGTTGGAAAAACGGTAAAGCATCTTTGCTCGACCATCAAATGCATTGTATTTCGGATTACGTTTTTCGAGATGTAAAACAGATAACCGATAGCACAATTACTGCTTTTGATGCTCAATCGGTTTGGCATTTCAATCTAAAAAACGACAGCATTTGCAAACTAAAAATGGGCATCAAATGGGCAATTAATGACACTTTGGGCTTGGTGCAAATACGCGACACGCTTTTTGGAGTCTATCATTTCAGGTCGGACACCATGATGTATTTTGAAGCCGACAGTGTTTGGCGACACCCCAATATGCCCAATCGTTTGATGACAAAACGTGGCGACACATTGGGCTTGGCTTCTATTCAAGGCCGATTGTTGACCAATTACGAGCGAAAATATCGGTTCATCGGTTTGAATGAAAACGGCTTTTTGCAGGTCATTTCCAAGCGCTATTTTGGTTTCATTGATACCAACGGATATTTATTGATCGCCACCCAATACGATTCGGTCAAAAAAGTGACAGAAGGTTTTGCGCCTGTCAAACTCCGAGGCAAATGGGGTTTTGTAGATCGAAAAGAGCGTATCGTGGTGCAACCTATTTATCAGAAGGTAGGCTCGTTTATGTGCGGAACTGCGCCCGTTTGGTACAACGGTTTGTCCACCTTAACAAATTCGAACGGAAAGGAATTATTTCCGCCTCGTTTTCAAGATATTAGCCCAACCAAACAGAATCATTGGCTTACGTTGAAAAATGGACGATACGGTTTTCTGCGCTCAGATGGGGTCGAAGTGCATATTCCCAGATTTGAACGAGTCGAAGAAATTAGTTCAGGATTTTATATTGTAAGGCAATATGGAAAAGAAGGCGTATTGAGTTCGAAATTGGAAGTCGTAGTGCCTTTGATTGAAAAAAGAATCGAAAATATAAAAGGCACTGATTTTTTTGTGATTCAAAAGTAGAAAATGAATAAAAAGAGTCTCAGTTAAGTGTTTCAAGTTCAAAAAATTGCTACTAACCAACAAATTCAAACTCTATAAAAAGGCGGGAACTATTTCGGAAGCCAAATTCTGCATTTTTTTCTTCACGGATAATTCTTGTAACGCTTTCTACTTTTGAATCGGGCAAATGAGCTTCGTTCACAAAAAAGCCCAAAACCTCGTTTTGCATGGTCACTTTGTGCCAATCAGAACTAGCGTTTTGGTACAGACAGACTTTCATTTCCCAGTCGTCCCTGTTTTTCATTGGCTTCATCAGGTCTATCAATGCCGTTTTTAGTTCAACTGATTGATTTGACGAAGATTCCATCAATCCTTCCAAATCCAAAAGGACTTTGTTTTGATCTAGGATTACAAATTTTTTGTTTGAAAAAGGAGCCAAGACACAATTGGCATCTAATGAAAACGAAGTCGCACGTTGGTTTGAAATCCAAAGACGAAATGCTTCTTTGCTTTCTTTTTCTTGGATATAAATGTCCAATTTGACTTTTTCGGTTTTTGTCTGATTCAATTGTCTGGCTATTTCTAGATCTGAAAACGATGAATAACGCTGAGTTTCGCCCAATTCGTAAGCGAGAATGTTATAATCGGATTTTAAGTCTTTAAAATCACTTCGAAGGCTATCCAATTTGATTGCCAAATGTTGGTTACTTTCTAGCGTTTTGTGCAATTCATTGTGAACCAAATTGTATTTAGCAACTGGTACACAGGCCACAAGGGGGAGCAACATCAGGCAATATGTTACTATTTTTTGCATATTGTTAATGTACGAAAATGCGTTTAATTCAACTAAATATTTTCGTCAAAAGTTTACAAAACACTATCTTTATCTGTTTAATATTCAATTAATTATTCAAATCATGAAAAAAGAGCTACTATTTTTAGCATTGACAGGAATGGCAGCCAGTGCTGCTATTGGCCAAGTGGTAATAGGCCGTGCCGATTTACAAGTACCTGGCAAGGTGTACAAGCAAGCGGTGAACACAAGCAAAGCGGCTACTACCTCTGTTGGGAACGCAGGAATTGGTCAGATTTGGGATTTCAGTGCGCTTACCAAAGAAACTTCGGATTCTACTGGCACATTACTTCCTGCAAATACTCCTTATGGAGCCAGTTTTCCATCGACTTCACACGCTACTTTGACGGTAGATGGAGACGGAAGTACTTATTCGTATTACACTACTTCTGATGGCAAAGTAGAAGTAACAGGAATAGCCTACGAATCGGCTCAGATCGCAGAAAGTCCCAAGGTAGTATTGAAAACTATTTCACCTATTAATTTTTACACCACTTTGCCATTAGCAATTGGACTCAAGTCGTCTTCAATGGGTACTTATGTTGGCAAAGGAAAATACACGGCATTCCAAGGAGTAGATTCTCTGGAAATCACCATGTTACTAGAAAAATCAGACACGGTAGATGGTTGGGGGAAATTGATGACTCCTACTTTTCCTAATTCGGTAGTAGCCATCAGATTGAAAACCATCGCAAAACGTACCATTACCGTTCGTGCACATAGTACAGGCCCATTCCCACAGCGTGGTTGGTTTATAGTGGAGCCACCTTTGTATACACCTGTAACTGAAGAGCAGTTAAGCTATCATTTCTGGGCGCCTTCTATCGGAGCACCTTTATTGTCTGTTGCTTACGAAAACGGCAAAACGGCTCCTGCTACTAGTTTCAAATGGTATGTAGACCCCACTACTGGAATTGAAGAAGAAAAGGCGGCTTTCAATTTCTTTAGCTTGAGTCCAAATCCAGCTACTTCGGTTTTGACGATTAATGGTGTAAACGGAACGTATGACGTATCAATCAGCACCATTCAAGGCGCTAACCTTATGTCTAAAAAATCACTTTCAGGAGTGCAAACGATTGACATTTCGAGCCTAACACCAGGTCTTTATATTGCTAATTTGCAAAATGCATCTGGCAAGAATGTAAAATCAAAATTTGTAGTAGAGTAATTATATTAGTCTATTCATTCATAAACGAGAAAGGCTCCGAATGTTCGGAGCCTTTCTCGTTTATGGAACTTTTGTAAATCGTTATTTCTGATCAGAACCAGCGATACTATCACGCATACTTGTATCAGCTTGGACGTTTTTCATTTTGTAATAATCCATAATTCCCAAATTGCCAGCACGGAAAGCTTCGGCTATTGATTTTGGAATTTCAGCTTCGGCTTCGATTACTTTTGCTCTTGCTTCTTGGGCTTTTGCTTTCATTTCTTGCTCTAGCGCCACTGCCATTGCTCTGCGTTCTTCGGCTTTTGCTTCGGCCACTTTCAGGTCGGCATTTGCTTGGTCGATCTGTAATTTTGCACCAATATTTGCTCCTACATCAATATCGGCAATGTCAATCGAAAGAATTTCAAATTTTGTACCAGCATCTAATCCTTTCGCCAAAACGAGCTTTGAAATCTTATCAGGATTTTCCAACACTTCTTTGTGCGACACCGAAGATCCGATCGAGGTCACGATTCC
>JAYVIX010000138.1:0-3744 GCA_043769845.1 Cytophagales bacterium | reverse complement strand
CGTTCCTGTTTGGCTACCCCCTTCGTTTGCAAATTTAATACTAGAAATTACAGGGTCTTCATTTTTTGCGCCCCTAATAATCTCTTTGGTTTGGTCTACTGTTAATGCCATTATTCTGGAAATTTACCCGTTCTAATTACCTCGTTATCAATTATCAATTGTGTTGTCAAATCCAAAGTCACAGGTGCAGCGTCCACAACGTTTTTATACATCGATCCGCTTTCGTCTGGTATTCGCACCTGATAATCCAGTTTCCAAACCATGTACCCGTTATGATTTTGATCTGGACTTTCTGCAATACGGTTCATCCTACTACAATCAGTTGGGTAGAATCCTTGGAGTTTGGCGTGTAGTTCTTGCTTGTACGTTAATATATCCAAGTCTTCCAACTCGTAGCTTATAAGGTACAAATGAAAGCGCACAATCGCATCGTAGTACTGAACACCACCACCAACCGAACTAACCTCAACCGGCTCAAGAAACTCAATAAAAATGGATAGATTCGGGAACGTTTGCTCTTGTTGTTCCTCCATACTTTCAAACTGGTTATTAAACAGCTTGAAATACGTGTACCAAGATAGCGTACTGAGTTGATTCGTTATGTCCGTGTAGAATTGCGTTGTCATTCTTATTTGCTAATAATAAACTCCAAAATTCTTTTAAGATCTTCGGTCTTAAAATATATCTCAATATTTTTAGCGTCAATTGGGTTTCCACTCAATACCATTGCAACTAATTTACCTTTGAGGTTAATATCTGTTATAAATTCAACATTCTGAGTATATTCAACAATTTGTATCGGTGGATATTCCATGTTATTATCTACAACATAAGTATCAATTGATACTGATTGCTTGCTGTTCCATCTTTTATCTTCGCAGTTCATTTCAGTATTTTACCAAAGTCCGAATTTACCATTTTTTTCATTCTGTTTTCCAATTGGACCGAATTACCTATAAATTGACGCTTTGGCATTTTAAAACCCTTTCCACGTCCAGCCCTTTGCCCATAATTGTGTACTGCAGCATAAGCCAAACCGTACGACCCAATCACTACCCTATTCCAACTTACAGATCGTACTTTTACTGACCTTCTTAAGTTCCCTGTTTTAACCAATATACCACGCCCGATATTATTCTTTGTATTTACCTTTCTTGGCTTCCACTTGCTTAAACTACGATCAGTAAAACCGCCATCTCTAAAGCTTTGCAAGAAATGATTCTTCGCCTCGTTCGCCAGTTTCGTTGGTAACGTGCTTTTCATCCTTTGCAGTTCTGCAAGCTTTTCTTTTAGTCCCCATTTGCTCGCCATTTTTCACATCTTTACACTTTTGGCAAATACTTGTCGCTGACTTTAGTTTATTGCACATTATGCAACCGTTTTTACCAATTTTAGCTTAACCAATGCCCAAACAAAAGCAACTCCAATTTTATATTTAAGTAGCCACATTATAGCCTTATTGCCTTTTAAATTAAAATGATACCCTTTTTTTACATTTTTATATTCTACTGTATAAATAGAAGGGATAAGACTTTTAATATTAATATTTATTCTAGTATTTCTTTCGATAGTCGGTAATTCTTGCATGTCAACCGTAAATTTTGGTATCCCATGAATCATCTCACTAAAAACAATGCTTTTCATGGTCTTATCGGTAAATTAAAGTTATTATTTTTATCGTCTCTATACTTTGTACTCACTTCGTAATACGGATGGTCTTTAGGGTATATTCGTTTCTTTTTCGCAGGGTTAAACCTAAATGCGCTCGGAACTTCTTTATCTGTAAACTCTAAATTTGAAACATCGCTTTCTTTTGCGTCTTCTAGTTGTACGAGTAAACATCTACAATTATATCCATTACTTGGCCCGTACATATTCCAAAACTTATCATCTACACGTCTAATTATACCATCCAGTCGCTTATGCGAATCTCTTACCCTTGCATCGCCCACCGTTTGATACTTTAAGAAAGGTAATACTTTTTTGTCACGTTCGAAACTATCCCATTGGCTTGCATTTTGTGCATTTGACACGCTTAAATTATACTCTGTTTCTAGCCACGTTTTATTATACAGATTCCCAATTGGGTCAACCGCTTTTAAAAACTCCTTAAACATCCTTTTGTCGCCCAATTCGTCCACGATTTGCGCTTCAATATCCTTTGTAAATTGCCACGTTTTAGCAGCTGCAAAGTTCCAAGAATTATCTTTTAAAGCTTCCAACATTAACGGGTCAGGCTTGCCAAATTCAAGCGCAAACTCTATTCCCGAATTAATTCCCTTTTCAAAAACCATTCCATATGCTTTATACAACCCTATTGAAGGCTTGGCCGTTGTCACATAACCGTAATAAATGGCCATCAATAGGTCATTTAAATCGTTAGTCGAAAATAAGCCTTCAAATAGTATTTCACCCTCGCTGGTTTGTTCTACTTCGTTGCATACACTACACGAATGTATTTGAGAATACAAGTTTTGTACCTTATCCTCTAAACTAAGCTTTTTTGCGCCCTGACCTCCGACTGGTAAAGTTGTTGGTGCGAATTGTTTGAAAGGAACGCCAAACTTTTTCATTATAAAATCTTCCTCGATGGTCCCGTACTTTAATAGGTCGGTCGCAAACTTAGCAAGTTCTTTTGTTTCGAATTCGTCTTCTTCCTCTACTTTACAAACCGCACCTTTTGGAATCGCAAAGCCTAAGTTTTGAAGGAAAGGAATAAACTTAGTATTGATAAATGCCCTCAAATACCATTCATCACGTTTGCCGTATTCGTCTGCTACGTTTTGGTGAACATCATCAGACCCTCTATTCTTTCCCATGTCGGTTGTTCCTGTTTGGCCGACAATCAACTTGGAAAGTTCAGAGTTCATACGTTCAATGAATCGATCGTATACGTTGTAAGAATCCCCTTTCGAAGCTTCTACAAACTCGATCACATCTTCCATGTCAATCACGGCACTTGCATTTGATCCAACCGCTTGAACGGCTTTCTTCATGTTCGCAAATGCTTGCGTATCGTTTATGTTGGTTTTCCCAATACGGTAAGGCATCCCGAACATTTCGGCAAACTCCGACCAGTTAGCCGTCACAAACTTTTTGTAGATAACCAGCGGACTAGCTTTGGCAAGTAAACCAAGTTCTTTCTTTTCACCAATAAATAAACACCATTGATTATACGGGAATTCATTGAACGGTTTGCCTTGGTTGTAAGGTGAATTTGGCAAGCTTTTCACCACGCCACCCTCAGGCGAAACATACTCCCTTGGTACTAATTCGCAACTAGTAAATGAATCATTTATGATGTCCCCAAACTGAACCAAAGAATATCCGTAGAACAAAGAATCCAAGGCGTATTCTAAAGTCTTAATAAACCAAGGTTGCTGAACAATATTTTCTAGTCCTTCGATTTCTTCGCCTTTTTCGTTGTAGAAATTCCATTCTTTTGAAATGATCTTGTTTTTCCTAGACTGCATTAAAGCGGTCAAGTGGGGGTCTAAAACAATGTCGTTGTAGTTTCTTATTAACTCTGTACGGTTTGGGTTTGTAACACTTTCAGCCTGATTAACAGCATTACGCCATACCGCAATATTTTGCGTGATCCTATACAATTGCATAGGCATTGTTTGGTCTATCGGATTGGCGGCCGTTGGCTTTTTGCGTGTCAAATTTTCAACCGTAATATGTTGTTTTGCTTTTCGCATCTTAGAAATATTGAGGTAGTTTAGTGTTTGAAGCTACCGATAT
>JAYVIX010000137.1:0-37073 GCA_043769845.1 Cytophagales bacterium | reverse complement strand
CCCAGATGGTTTCCAAATACAACCGCTCCGGCGGCTTTATCGAGCCGCTCTTTCAACCGGTCCATGTCTTCGCCTACTTTGTGCTCCACCACTTTGGCGTAAATCTGGGTGGTGCTAATGCTGCTGTGTCCGAGCATCGAACTTACGGTCTCTATTGGTACTCCATTGGCCAGTGTGACGGTGGTTGCAAATGTGTGTCGCCCGATGTGAGTGGTAAGCGGTTTGTTGATGTTACAAGCTCTTGCAATCCTTTTTAACCGAAGGTTCAAATTCACGTTGGAATCGGTTGGAAGTAGCGTTCCTTTTATCTTGCATTCCAAATCGTCCTTGTATTTTTCCACAATCTGTAATGCCATCGGTAACAATGGCACGTTTGATTTTTTGATGGTTTTGTTCATCGTCTTTTTTCGCTGTATGCTAGTCCACAAAGTGCCATCAATGCCTATTTGTACATGTTCTTTTGATAGCCTAGTAACTTCCGCAAAGCCGTAGCCGGTGTAACATTGGAAAAGGAACAAATCCCTTGTCCTTTCTAATTGTTCGTCATTCAGCGGTGTGTTTATGAGCCTGTCTAATTCTTCTTGTGTCAGACATTCCCTTTCCACTTCCTTGATGCTGCATTTGAAATTTATAAATGGGTGCTTGTCCAGCCATTCGTTAGAAATTGCAAGGCATGTTACTTTTTTCAAGTTTTTAATGTACTTCATTGCCGTGTTGTGGATGACACGAATTTCTGTTCTTAGGTAATATTCAAAGTCTACCGCAAACTTGTGGTTCAGTTCCACCAGTGCCATATCAGAACGATTATATTGGTACTTCATGAAATCTATGAGCCTACTTTTGGTGGTTTCGTATTTCGCCAATGTGCATTCCTCCACTTCCAAGCCTATCTGGGCTTCCATCATTTTGTTGTGGTATTCAAAGGCTTCTATGATGGTTTTCTTTTTCTCGTACAGCCCTGTGTACCTGTTTTTGATGGTTTCGGCTGTAATATACTCTTCACCCGATACCATTTGGTTGTAGTGCTTCTCGATGCTACCCCTTACTAAATTGATGTAGGAATTCAAAGTACGGCTTTCTTCGGTGTTACCTTTTGCTGCTTCGCTCTTTGCATTCCATTTGTCGGGTGCAATACTTCGTTTTAGCGATAGTTCCGCACGTTTGCCATTAACTGTGATTCGTGCGTAGATGGGTGCAGTTCCATTGTTAATCTTGGACTTGTTTATCCAGAACAATACTGAAAAGGTGTGGTTCGTTTTCATGCTATTTGAATCGTTTTGGTTAGAAAATAGGACTATGAATTAATAAGTTTTGAGACCTTTTAATTCTATTTAAACTACTGTAATACAAATAGTTATATCCTATTTTGTGACCTAAAACCAAATATAAGAACGGTAACCGAAAAGGTAACTTATCTAATAAGTATTTTTAGTTTTCGTTGATTGGTTTAAAACTAAAAAACCGCCTAGAACATTGATTCTAAGCGGTTTTGGTTAATTTTGAGATTGTAGGGAAAGACCTGTCAGGTCTCTGCAAGGGTAACGTTTTGGGTAATATTTCAGATTGAAAGGCATTGTACTTATCCAAACAAGTTTAAACTTCTTATTTTTGGAAAAAAATTAAGCAAAATGAATTTTCCAGCAGAATTGAAATACACCAAAGAACACGAGTGGATCAAATTGGATGGCGATGTGGCCATTATCGGAATTACTGATTTTGCACAGAAAGAATTGGGCGATATCGTGTTTATCGAGGTAAATTCGGTAGGAACAGAAGTAGCAAAAGATGGAATTTTCGGTACGGTAGAAGCCGTAAAAACAGTTTCAGATTTATTCATTCCTGTAACAGCAACTGTTTTGGAATTGAATGCCGCATTGAACAATAGTCCAGAATTGGTCAACAGCGACCCATATGGCGAAGGCTGGATCGTAAAAGCAAAAATGAGTGATATGAGTCAGTTTGATGCATTGCTTTCGGCTGATGCATACAAGGAATTGATTGGTGCTTAATTTCTTTTTTCTTCGTAGTTCCAAGTTCGTTATTAGCTAGTTGTTACCTAGTTACGAACAACGAACAACGAACTTGGAACTACAAACTATGTTCGAATCACTATTAGAAAAATTCCTAGAAACCCATAAAGTTTCTACCGATACGCGAAAGATCGAATTGGGATCTGTATTTTTTGCGCTAAAAGGAGGCAATTTCAATGGCAATCTTTTTGCACAAGAGGCATTGGACAAAGGAGCAGCTTGGGTCGTGGTGGACGAGATTACTAATTCGGATACCGACCGAACAATCCGAGTACCAGATGCTTTGGAAGCGTTGCAAAATTTAGCAACGGCTTATCGCAAAACTTTGAAAGCTCCGATTATCGGAATCACAGGTTCGAACGGAAAAACGACTACCAAAGAATTGGTTTTCAAAGTGTTATCTCAGAAATTCAAGACCTTCGCCACACAAGGCAATCTGAACAATCATATTGGAGTGCCTTTGTCAATTCTTTCTATTTCGCCAGATACTGAAATGGTAGTTTTGGAATTGGGTGCAAACCATTTGAACGAAATTGCACTTTTAGCAAAGATTTCGGAACCCGATTTTGGTCTCATTACCAATGTAGGAATGGATCATTTGGAAGGATATGGAAGTTTGGAGAACGTAGCCAAAGGACATAGCGAGCTTTTTTATCACTTGTTACAAACAGGCAAAAATGTGTTTTTCAACAAAGACGATGAACAAGTAACGAGAATGGCTTCACGGTTTTCAAACCCTATTTCGTACCCTGAAACTGGACTTGAAATCAGTGAAAACAAGTTTTTTATCAAACTAAAAACCGCAAGCGGAAAAGAAATCGCCACCCAATTGCCTGGTATTTACAACTTCCCAAATGTAGCGGTGGCTTTGTGTATCGGCAAGTATTTTGGAGTAGCCGAAGAGGATGCAATCCGAGCAATCGAAAATTATCAAGCTTCGAACAACCGTTCGCAAATCCTGAAAACGGAGCGAAATACTTTGCTGATGGATGCCTATAACGCCAATCCGTCTTCGATGGAATTGGCCATTGAAAACCTAGCAGCGATGGATGCGCCAAACAAAGCCGTGATCTTGGGCGATATGTTTGAACTGGGCAGTTTTTCAGATACTGAACATCATCGAATGCTCGAAATTGCTTCTGTAAAAGGTTTTAAACTTCTTTTTGCTGTTGGAAAAGAGTTTTGCAAACATCGGTACGATTTCCCTAAAACCTATTTTTTCGAAACTACTTCACAATTTCATACTTGGTTGGAAGCCAACGAAGTAGACAATTGCACCATCTTGTTGAAAGGATCTCGCGGAATGACGCTGGAGAAATTGATAGATGTTTTGTAGCACTATTTAATGATGAAATTGCATCAAATGTTTGATACAATTTCATACTTCCATATTCACTTTTACATTTTTCGATATTAGAATCTCACAATCTTGTATCTCATATTTTAAAAGCTGGAAGGGTTTGGCTTATTAAAATTATATTTTATATTGTGTGTTGTGAATCCGATTCACACCCTAAACCTTAATAAAAATAAATAAAATGACCTCACTTATTCGGGCTTTCCGACTTGGGCTGGTCAATCTTGATTTCATCAGACAAGTGTTGCTCAAAGACATGCGAGCAGGATTTGTCGTTGGCATCATTGCATTGCCCATGTCAATAGGTATCGCATTAGCCAGTGGTTTTCCGCCATTTGCAGGCCTAGTTTCGTCTTTGATTGGCGGTATTGTAGTCAGCTTTTTTTCGGGCTCCAGACTTGGTATCAAAGGTCCAGCTGGCGGCCTTAGCGCGCTCACGCTAGGCTGTGTGATGGTGCTTGGCGAAGGAAATTTAGCGATTGGCTACAGCTTCACCTTGGCTGTGATTGTGGTAAGTGGAGTCTTACAAATTCTATCTGCATTTGCCAAAATGGGAAATCTGGGCGATTTTTTTCCTGCAGCAGCTATTCATGGCATGCTGGCCGCACTTGGTTTTATTATGGTAGTGAAACAATTACCACCTTTGATGGGCGTGAGTACCGACATCAAAAGCACCATTGGCTTGCTTACTCATCTGCCCGAATTGCTCCAATCGATCAATCCAAAAGTGTTTCTGATCGGTCTTGGTTGTTTGGTTTTATTGATCGGACATCATTTTTTACCCAAAAACATTTCCAACCTGTTGCCAGCTATCATATTGATGTTGGCCATTGTAGTGCCAGTCGCTTGGTTACTTGGGCTTCAAATTCCGCATAAGTATTCCTTCTTCGGGAAAATGTATGAAATTGATCCTCAACTATTTTTGGTCGATTTTCCTGCAGATTTTTTAACCACCATTCGCCCTCCTAATTTTCAAAAAATCAATACCATCGAGTTTTGGTTCTTTGCCATTGCCTTTTCGCTAGCCGGCAATATCGAATCTTTGCTCACTTGCAAACTTATCGATCAGCACGACCCATGGCATCGTCAGAGCAATTTTAACCGCGATCTTTTGGCCATTGGCGTTGGGAATATTCTGTGCGGTTTTGTTGGTGGTTTGCCCATTATTTCAGAATCGAAACGAAGTTTGGTTAATATTCATTTAGGAGCGGTCAGTTTTGCTTCTAATTTTTTTCATGCTTTTTTCTTATTGATATTAATCCTTTTTGCGCAGCCCTTTATCCGAATGATTCCTGTGAGTGCTTTGGCGGCTTTTTTGATCTATGCGGGCATCAAAATGACCATGCCTTCGGAGTTTTCAAAAAGCTACAAAATAGGACAAGAGCAGTTTTTGATTTTCGTAATCGTATTTATTGTCACGATTTATACCAATATTTTAGTGGGTGTTTTGGTGGGCACTATTTTCGAAATTGTCGTCAATATGCATTTCGGAGTTCGATTGAGCTCTTTGTTCAATTCCAATTTGGAAATCCAAAGAGAAACCGCTTTTCAGTATAAAGTATCAATGAATGGCCCTGCGATTTTCTCTAATTTCTTGTGGTCGAAAAAGAGCTTGCAATCTATCCCAAAACACGCAAAAGTAACGGTCGATTTTACCAATGCAACCGTGGTAGACCATTCGTTTCTCGAAAATTTGAGCTATTTTGACGAAACTAGAAAAAAATCAGGCGGAAGTATTTTTATTGAAGGACTTGATTATCATGCCCAAGTATCTAGCCATCCATTGGCCGCTCGCAGAATAATTGCGACTAAAATTACACCACGACAAAGAGAGCTTCATGCCTATGCCGAACAAAATTCGTTCGATTTTGATGCTCGCAGAATTTCGAATAATGGAAAATACGCATTATTTAATATATCAGAAAAAATTAATATAATATTTCAAGACAATTTGATTCAAACACTCGCCAATACATGTCCGATGGAAATGGCCGATGTACACATCGAAGTAGCTGGTATCAACAAGCAAACCTTTGATTGTTCGGTACTTGTGATGTATCATTTGCCTGATTCGATTCCTTGTTTTGTTTTGCAACAGGAAGGTTTTGATGGCGGTTTGCTTTCGATCGAAAACAGTCGTGATATTAATTTTGATGACTATCCTGTTTTCTCGTATTACTATTACCTAACTGGCGAAGACGAATCAGCAATTCGTACATTTTTCGACCACGAATTGCTTGTCTTTTTTGAAAAACACAAAGGTTACCACTTGAATATGGCCGATGGTCAAATGCTGATCTATAAACGAACCGATGTACTGGCTGTAGAAGAATTAGAAAAAATGAGGCATTTTGCAATAGAATTGATTTCGCTTTTGAATAGGTAGGTTGATAGTCTTTAGTTCGGAGTCGGAATTGCCAACATCTTTGTTTTAGGACAAGACGATGTTGGCAATTTTAGTTTTTAATTAACTTGCAACATGGCAAAAGAAGAATTACCAGAACACGCTTATCTAAAGTCAGTTAAAGTAAAAGGCTTTCGAACATTGAAGGACTCAGAGGTGGAGTTTGTATCGGGTTTGAATATTATTATTGGTGAGAATGGGGTTGGGAAATCGAATCTTCTGGATATCGTTTTCGATTGTGTATCAGAGAATCATTCAAGACTTTCTTTCGAGAATTTTACCGCGAAAGTATTATTTAAAGAAAAACAATTCTCTTTAGTAATTTCCGAAAATCAGGAGATATTAAATGGATTGTCAAATGATTCAAAAATTGAGATATTAAAGCATTTAAAAAGTGATAGATATAAAGAAACTTATCTTTTAAGCACGAAAGAATACACAAATAAATACGCCACTTTTCTGGACTTTTTACAAATCATAACAACTAATTATACTATTGATATACAAAAGATAGTTTATGATATTCCTCGAAAAATAGCCTTACTAGCGAATCGGCTTGAACTTTCATTCAAAAAAAGAGAGAATAGTTTTGAATTAGAGTCGTTTTCATTAAACTTTTCAGAGATTGAATTATTCAATCTGCCTTTGTCTATTCTAGCAACTTCAGTTTTCCATCAGAAGGATGAAATAACGAAAGAACAAATTGAAATGGCTTTTTCTTCTTTTACAGAAGTAGAGACATTGAGAAAATATACTCCAGTACAAGATTACAGATTGAAAAAGGACTACTTTATATCGAACGAAGGTGAACGATTTGTAATTAAGAATTTAGAAATTGAATTCTATGTGAATAATTCTTGGTTGACATGGGATGGCTTATCAGATGGAACAAAGCGTCTGTTTTACTTATTTTATAAAGTTATTGGAAGCCAAAGTTCCTCCATAGTTCTCATCGAAGAACCCGAACTAGGCGTACATCCTCACCAGTTTCATTCTATCATGCTTTTTTTGAAGGAGCAGGCGCAATACAAGCAAATCATTCTTACAACACATTCACCTTATGCGCTCAATGTATTAGGGAAAGATGATCTGGATGGCATTATCATCGCAAAACTGAACAAAGACAAAGGCTCTGTTTTCAAGCATCTAAACGATGAACAAAAGGCGAAGGCTATCCGCTATATGACCAATGAAGACTACCTAAGTGCCTATTGGATGCACTCTGACTTAGAAGATGATGAAGAGCAAGAAGATTAAGGTGGGTTTGCTTGGCGAAGACCCAAACGATACGACCTCTGTGATAAATCTTCTTTCGCCCAAATTTCCAAATGTAGATTTTCAAAGTATCACACGTCAGGCTACTGGTAGTACTTTGTTGTCTGATGGGGTTTTGCGAAGATTGGGTTTTGAAAAAGTGGGAAAATATCAATTTCTGATTCTCGTCAAAGACTCAGACCTACACGAAACAGATTGTGCTGACATCAAGAATGAACTTACAATTTTCCAAAAGAAGATGTTTGAGCATTATCCAGTCGAGAATATTCTTCTGTTGAATATCCACATGTTGGAAGCACTCATTTTAGCAGATATTGAGAACTTCAATAAGCTTTACAAGTCAGATATAAAATTCTCAGGAAACCCGATGGTTCAAAGCCATCCGAAGAAATTCTTAATGGAAAAAACGTACGGAACAAAGGCTGCAAAAAAAATACGAAGAATCTCACGCTCCTTCTGTTTTTGAATCTTTAGATTTTGATACTGTCAGAAAGAATTGTCGTTATTTTGATGAATTTATAGGCGAGTTTGAGAAGAAAATAAAGTTAGTGTAAATGAAAGTAGCCAAAATCCTTTAAGATTTTGACTACTTTCATTTTGATTGTTTCCTATAACATCAACCTGTGTTTCAATTATTTGATCACAAAATCAGGATACGCTTCCATGCCATGTTCTGAATAATCCAACCCATAGATTTCTTCATCTTTAGTAACTCGCAAGCCAATGGTGTATTTTAGGATAGCAAATATAATCATGGCCGAAGTGAATGCAGCCGCGCCACAGGCCGAGATTCCGATTGTTTGGTGAATAAGCTGAAGAACAGAAGCTTTCGAGCCAAAAATACCAACTGCCAAAGTTCCCCAAGTTCCACAAACCAAGTGAACAGAAAGCGCACCAACGGGATCGTCCATTTTTATTCTATCAAAAAACAAAACAGCAAACACTACCAAAACTCCAGAAACTGCACCAATGTTGCAAGAAGCAACGATTCCCATAAGATCAGCACCAGCTGTGATGCCTACTAGACCAGCCAAAATCCCGTTCAAAGTCATAGTAAGATCGAATGCACCCCCTACAAAATATATAGTAATCGCTGCAAAAAGGCCACCTGCACAAGCTGCTAAACAGGTATTAACCAATACTTTAGATACACTTCCAGCCTCAGCCGAAAGAACAGAGCCACCATTGAAGCCAAACCAGCCGAGCCAAAGCATAAACACTCCAATGACTGCCGAAGTCATGTTGTGGCCCAAAATAGGCATGATTTTACCACGTTCGTATTTTCCCAATCTGGGACCCAAAAGTAGCACTCCTGCTAAAGCCGCCCAGCCTCCCACCGAATGAACAAGCGTAGAACCTGCAAAATCATGAAAACCCATCAAGTGAAGCCAGCCACCTCCCCATTTCCAGCTTCCAATAATAGGGTAAACAAGTGCCACAAAAAACAGAGAAAAAATAATAAATGAAACAAGTTTTATTCGTTCAGCTACTGCGCCTGAAACAATAGTAGCACAAGTAGCAGCAAACATTCCTTGAAAAAGAAAATCTGTCCAGAAAGTATAGCCAATATTGTAGCTCAATGTTTCGCCACCCTCGGGAAGATTAATACCGAGGCCTTTAAAGCTGAAAAAACCACTTGAGCCTTCGGCAAAACCAGGGTACATCAGACTAAAACCACACAATGCATAGGTAATCAGGCCAATAAGCGGAATAATGGTATTTTTAAAAAGTACATTAATAGTGTTTTTGGATCGAGTTAAACCCGATTCGAGCGTGGCAAAACCAAGGTGCATGATGAAAACCAATGCTGTAGCGATCATCATCCAGAGATTATTTAGATTGAATGTATTAGCCTCTATTTGAGACGAAAGCGACAATTGCGTTGCCGCAAGTGCCTCCTTTGTGACTTTGAGGGAATCCATCATCGCTTGTTGATTTTGCAGAAGTAGCTGAAAATCAGGCTGAACAAAAGAAAGTGAGTCCATTTTATTTTAAGGTTTAGGTTTGTTTAGGTTTGAAAATTATCCCAGACTTATTCGGATTGCATTTTCGATAGGAGAAACGTAGATTTTACCATCTCCTACTTCGCCCGTATAAGCCGATTTTTTGATGCATTCTATTACTTCACTTGCATCGACCGAAGGAACCACCACTTCAACCACACGCCTTGGAATAGAAGCAGCTGTGTCGATAATAGAAGCACCTCGGTACGAACCTCGTAGTTCGTTTTGAAATGAAACTCCTTTCACTTCATAATATATAAAATATTCAACACCTATTAGATGTAATGCATTTCGGACTTCATCAAACATGGAAGCTCTGATAATTGCTTGCACTTTTTTCATTTCCATATCTAGCACATTATTGTATAAATCAAATAATTGAACTGAAACATTTGCTCAAAAATCGCAACTTCGATTTGCAATATAGTAATATGGCATAAAAGTAGAAATTCGATTCAAATTAAAGCCTAAGTTTTATAAAAATGCGTGTATTGACGGAATAAAGGTTTTAAAATGAAGGTCAATATTTAAAAATAGGTATTTTAAAACACTTTTATGTTAATTTTGTGATCCATCTTTTTGAAATACGAATTGAGAAACATAAGGCATCATACTCTGATAGTTACGGTACACGACCAGAAACTGGCCGAAAAGCTACGCCAACAGATTTCAGATTTGTACAAAAAAAATATGGAGGCCAAAAACGGCTTTCAACTAATCAGTCCAATTGTAGGTAGCTTGATTGGCGGTTATTACACTTTTTTTATCGCGCCTGATGGCAGCAAAGAAGGCTACGACCTTTCGGACGATGGCGACAGAATTAGGGCAAAAGTGCTCGAATTGCTCGATTCATTCAAAACGAATGATGGCACTTTCCCGGTCAGTTATGTAGAACTGTATTTTGGTGACGATTCCGAACCAGCCGCAATCGTGCATTCCAACTGATGACAGATTCATTTTTTTGGTTTAAATACTATTTTTTATGATCAAACCATTTTCTATTGAGACAATAGCAACTTGGTTCTTTCCTCCATCAGATCAATAATTTTTTTCAAATAATCTATCTCTTTTTTAGCCAATCGAAGCTCGTTCATGTAAAATTCTATCTCTTTTTGAGCTTCAGAATCTTCCAAGCCTATTCCTTTGTATTTTTTTTCTAAATCCTCCTCCTTATAGTATTGAAAAAAATCGTGTTCAAGAACGGATGATATTTTGGTAAGTAAATCAGTATCAATCGATTCCTTCTCAAAAATGCGATAGACATTTTGCCTTGCAACACCAATTTCTTCGGCAAAGTCCTTGATTTTCATCTCTTTGGCATCAAATATCTGTTTAATTTTCACTCCAATCTTTGGATTCATAGCTATTCGGATCAGTTTGTGCTACAAAGTTATCATTTTTGATTACAATTCTCATCAAAAGAAGTATTAAAAAAGTTCTTTATTGTTTCAATTTTGATTCTCTGTTATATAATCCACTATGTAGATTACAAAATAGAGGATAATACTAAAAATAAGTCAATTTTATCAGAAATTAAGTCTAAAAACAAACCCACTTTGCACTAATTGAATCTATTTTTAAAAAATGAGGTCATTTTTTAAGGCAAAAATGTTGCATATCATATTTTTATTTTACTACTTTACGTAACTAAATGATTCCTAAATAGAATATTTTTAGTTACACAGTTAAACATAACCTATAGTACTGATCGATATGGTAAATGTTGCAATGAAATCGCTGTATAAAGATGAGTACATCAGCATCTGCATGGACGAAGAAGACCGCTTACTTTATTATAAAATAGTGGGATATCCAAAATTCAGCGAAATAATAAGGCATGGTCACGATGTTCTGTATCAGTTTGCACAGGAGATGAAAAAAGGACACAAAGTAGTGAATTTGGTTGCCGACCTGCTGGAAGCAAAAATATTATTGAATCAGGATATCCGTTTTATAGGAACAGTATCTTATCCTAGACTAGCCAAAACAGGAATTAAACATTTGGTCATCTTGGTTCCAGAAGATGTACATGTGCACATAAACGTGCAAAAAACGATCGAATGCATGGGTACAAACGTTTTTCGCCACCACAACCAACTTTCAAGCCTAGAAGAAGCCCGAAGCTGGTTTAATACTCTAGATTAATTTTAAACAACCATAAAAAAAGAATGCCTATGATAAAATAGAAACCATAAAAAAAGTCGCTTAGAACTGCCAACGGTCGCCAAACAATTGCACAGACTAAACGACATGCCAGATTTAAAACCTAGTCTAAACCTTAACAATTCAAAGTTATGCAAAAAAAGTCGTTCCTCCCATTTCTGTTTTTATTGTTCTTGATAAAAACATCGGACTCTTACTCGCAAGGCGAAGCAGAAGCTCCGGTAGATTCAGCAGTAGTTCAGCCACAAAGGCGTTTTGGTTTCATGGATGCCAATGTTTATTATGACACCAGAGAGGTATCCACCTTTACATTGAACTACCTAGCTATCCTCAACAAACGCTTAGTTTATTTTGCTTTTATCAATTACCAGCAAGGTGCTATCGCAAAAGTTAAAAAGCTTGACGATTTCGATTTCTTCTATTCGGAACATAACCTCACCTACACGCCTTTCTTGAAAATCCCAATAGATATCAACGTACAAACGGTATTTATTGGAGGTAGCGGGAATGACAAGTTGAGATTTGCTCCCAGTTGGCGCGTACATAATACCCCGTTTCTGGACAAAGTGTGCAAGAAATTGAACTTATCGTACGGGATCAACTTCCATATATTGCAGTTTGGTTACCATCCACCTCTAGATGACTTTACTTGGCAGATGGAACATTTCTACCGTTTCAGTATCCTGCCAAAACTTACGGGCAACCGTATTTACCTCTCTGGTTTTGCCGACCATACAATGGGTGGTGATATTGCCAAAGGCCTTGTCACAGAACACCAATTAGGAATCAGATTATTTGACGAATTCCACGCAGTGGCCGAGTATCGCTATTTCTCTTATTTTCCAGAACCCTATAGAGAGGGTTTAGCATTGGGACTGGAATATGTCGTGCTCTTTAAATAAACCTTCACCTTAAAAAATCAAAATAACATGAAAAATATTTTATATTATTTATCCTTGGGTTTTATACTGACCTATGGAAGTTCGTGTAGCTCTGGCGATTCAACTGCCACAGCAGATTCAACAGCGACCAAAGAAGCGGCAGTTGGCTTTATTTATGTAGGTGCCAAAGACGATTATGGCTACAACCAAGCCCATTCGGAAGGCGCGGCAGCCTTGAAAGCGATTCCGGGGGTGAAAATCTACGAAGAAGAAAACGTGCCTGAAACCATGGATGCCCAAAAAACCATGGAAAGTATGATCAACCTAGACAAGGCGGGTATCGTGTTCCCTACTTCATTCGGTTATTTCGACCCGCATATTTTGGAGATGGCCAAGAAATATCCCGATGTGTTTTTCCTACACTGTGGTGGCATGTTCGATTCGACCAAACACCCCAGCAACGTGGGCAGCTATTTTGGTTACATTGACGAAGGCATGTATGTGTCGGGCATCGTGGCAGGATATACTTCTAAGTCGAAAAAACTTGGTTTCATTGCGGCTAAGCCTATTCCTCAGGTACTTAGAAACGTGAATGCGTTTGCGTTGGGTGCACAATCGGTAGATCCATCTATCACTGTGACGGTCATCTTCACAGGCGATTGGTTCTTGCCAGTGAAAGAAGCAGAAGCTGCCAACAGCTTGGCCGACCAAGGTATAGACGTGATTACTGGCCACGTGGATAGCCCAAAGGTATTGATCGAAACGGCTGAAAAACGTGGTATATTCTCAGTGGGTTACCATACCAATCAGGTTGTACTAGCGCCAAAAGGATTCTTGACGGGTGCGGTATGGAACTGGCCTAAACTGTATACCGATTTCTTGGGCATGTACATGGCGGGCGAAAGCCTGACTGGCTTGCACCGTGGCGGTATCAAAGAAGGCATCATCACCATCGCGCCTTATGGCCCAGCCGTATCAGAAGAAGCCAAAAAGACTGCTGACGCTGCGGTAGAAGCCTTTAAAAGTGATGCTGGATTCTCCATCTTCAAAGGGCCAATTACCAGCAATACGGGAGCTGTCATCTTGAAAGAGGGCGAAGTGCAAACGCAACGTGACCCAGCTTTGGAAGGCATGAGCTACTTGGTAAAAGGAGTAGTAGGGACGATACCTTCTTTATAGGTTTTAGGGATTGGGTATTAGGTTTTGGGTCTTCTTGAATGGATTTCCCAAAACCTAATACCCAAAACCCAACACCTCAAAATCAACCTAAACCACCAAAACTATGGCCACTATCTGGAACGATGAATTTAAGGAAGGGCTGATGGCTTTTCTTAATACACTGGCTGCCTTGCTGTTCAGCATGGTCTTGTTTGCCCTGTTTCTATTGGTGATAGGGGCAAATCCCTTGGAAGTCTTTGGCTACATGGTGGAAGGTTCGGTGGGTTCTTCTTTCTCCGTTCAAAACACCATACTGATGTCCGCACCGCTACTCCTAGTAGCGTTTTGCACGGCATTGCCAGCAAAATTGGGCATGGTCGTAATTGGTGGAGAAGGGGCTTTGGTCGTGGGAGGACTCGCTGCCGCTGTGGCGGGCGTGGCACTTACTGAAGCTCCCTATTTTATTACCATGATTGGCATGTTTGTAGTAGCTTTTACAGTGGGCGGACTTTGGATTACCATCATTGGTTATCTGAAACATTATAAAGGAGCTAACGAAACCATCGTGGGACTTTTATTGAACTACATTGCCATTGCTTGCATGAATCATTTGGTCGAAGGTAGTTTGCGCGATCCTGCTAGTTTGAACAAACCTTCCACCTATCATATTGGGGCAGATAAAATGTTGGGTACTGTGGGTGGTTCCGACATTCATTATGGGGTCATCATGGGTATTATATTGGCTTTACTGATGTACTTCCTCTACCACTTCACCACCTTCGGTTTCTCTGTCAGGATTATTGGCGGAAATAAAAAAGCAGCGAAGTTGGCGGGTTTGTCTATCGAGAAAGTGATTCTACTGACTTTCTTCCTTGCTGGTGGCATTGCCGGTTTGGCGGGAATGGTGGAAGTGGCCGCTGTACATGGAAGAGCCAATGCTTCCCTTGTAGCGGGTTATGGCTACACAGGCATTCTGGTTTCCTTCTTGGCACGACACAATCCTTTGGCTATCATCCCTGTAACCTTCTTATTTGGAGCATTGACAGCAAGTAATGGACTGATTCAGAGACGTTGCGAACTGCCCGATGCCACCATGATTGTGTTGCAAGGAATCATCTTTGTGACCATCATTGGTTGGGAGCCCATTGTGGCTATGCTGAAAATAAAGTTGCCTAAAACCTCTTAAACGATACAATTATGGACGTAGGAATTTGGCTCATCCCTCTGGCAATTATCGGAGGAGCAATTAGGGTAAGCACACCTTTTCTCTTTGTGAGTTTAGGCGAATGCATTACCGAAAAAGCAGGAAGAATCAATTTAGGTCATGAAGGGAGCCTTATCATGGGCGCCATGTGTGCCTACGGAGTATCTTATTTGACAGGTTCAGCTTGGGTAGGAATTCTGGCTGCGGGCTTGGTGGGTTCGCTCTTCGGACTTTTCCACGGCTGGATTTGCAGCAAAAAAGGTGTAAACGACATCGCAATGGGCATTGCCATGATGATGTTGGGAACGGGCTTGGCCTTCTTTTTCGGCAAACCACTTATCAAACCTACCGCACCACGTTTAGGCGATTTCTCTCTCGCTTGGTTTAGCGATGTGCCACAAGTATATCAGGCGTTCAAAATTAATGGCTTGTTCATCTTGGGCATTGCGCTATCATTTGCCCTTTACTACGCTTTCAAATACACCCGCTGGGGAATGATTTTGAGAGTAGCTGGCGAAAGCGAGGACGCAGGTGTGGCCTTGGGTTACAACATCACCAAGACCCGTATCATCGCCACTTCGGCTGGTTCGTTTTTGTCGGGAATTGCGGGAGCTTATCTGTCGCTTTATTACCCAGGCAGTTGGAACGAAGGACTTTCGAGCGGACAAGGATTGATGGCAGTTGCACTCGTCATTTTCGCCCGATGGAAACCGATTCAATGTTTTACCGCTTCCTTGCTATTTGGTGGTGCGAGTGCGATAGGGCCGTCTTTGCAAAGTGCAGGCTATTCCTACGGATATTACTTGTTCAACGCAGCCCCCTACATTTTCACGCTCTTTATCATCATTGCCAGTACGTCCAAAAAGAAATTTAACGATGCCCCTGCCGAACTGAACGTGGCAGAGTAACATCTCAACCAAAACGATTCACCATGAAAAAGATACAAGCAAATCCGTACCTCTGGCCTTACGATGGCAACATCACGCCACAGAACACGGCATTGATTATCATTGACATGCAAACCGATTTTTGCGGCAAAGGCGGTTATGTCGACAGCATGGGCTACGACCTTTCGTTGACGCAAGCACCCATCGAACCCATCAAAAGTCTCTTGGCGGTAATGCGGGAAAAAGGCTTTTTCATCATCCATACCCGCGAGGGTCACCGTCCCGATTTGGCCGACTTGCCCGACAACAAACGTTGGCGTTCTCGACAAATGGGAGCTGGAATTGGCGATGCAGGCCCATGTGGAAAAATCCTGATTCGGGGCGAAAAAGGCTGGGACATCATTCCTGAACTGTACCCAAAAGACGGAGAAGTGATCATCGACAAACCAGGAAAAGGCTCATTTTATGCCACTGATTTGGACATGATTTTGCGCCAAAACAAAATTCGCAACATCATCCTCACTGGCATCACTACCGATGTGTGTGTACACACCACGATGCGTGAGGCGAACGACCGAGGCTATGAATGTGCGATTGTGTCGGACTGCTGCGGAGCGACCGATTACAACAACCACTTGGCGGCCTTGAACATGGTGAAAAAACAAGGTGGCGTGTTTGGTTCAGTTACCGATTCCAAGTCATTGATAGAAGTATTGTCCACCTTTTAACCCCAAAAGCCATGGCCGTCATATCCGTCAGAAATATCACGAAGATCTTTGGTACCATGAAAGCATTGGACGATGTGAGTCTCGACATCGAAGAATTCACTTTCCATGCTTTGATGGGTGAAAATGGTGCAGGTAAAAGCACCATTGCCAAATGCATCATGGGTTTTTACAATGCCGATGCAGGCCAGCTTTTGATTCACGGAAAAGAAACCGAAATCACCAATCCGAAGGATGCACACAAACAAGGTATTGGCATGGTGTACCAGCACTTTATGTTGGTGGACAACATGACTGTGGCCGAGAACCTGCTATTGGCTAGATCAGAACTGCCTGCCGTGATAGATTGGGCAAAAGAGAAAAAGGAATTGGAAGAGTTTATGTTGACTATGCCTTTTCAACTGAACCTGAAATCGTATGTACGCAATTTGGCTGCAGGCGAGAAACAGAAACTGGAAATACTGAAAATGCTGTACCTGAAATGCAAAATCCTGATTTTGGACGAACCCACTTCGGTATTGACTCCAGGCGAGGCCGATGAAGTGCTTTCGTTTTTGAAGAAGTCGGTGGCAGACAAGCAACTCACGGTAATCATTATTACGCACAAGTTTCGAGAGGTGTTTGGTTATGCAGATGCCATTTCGGTATTGCGTAAGGGTGTTTATGTGGGAGGAGGCCAAGTGGCCAATTACTCCAAATCGGACATTGCCGAGCTAATGGTGGGCAGCAAAGTGGCCGAACGCCATTTGGTACGCGAAACCTATCCTGATGCTTCAGTGAAACTGAAAATTGACAGTTTGGTAGACATCGAAAACACAGAAATCCCGATTTTGAACAAGCTCAGTCTAGAGGTGAAAAAAGGCGAAATCTACGGAATAGCGGGCATTTCGGGCAACGGACAAAAACGTTTGGTGGAAATATTGGGCGGACAGAAATTAGCCACTGAAGGAAAGATTTTGGTGGACGACAAAGAATACATACCTGTCAGGAAAACAATGCGGGAAAATAAATTCCATTGTTTGCCAGAAGAACCCTTGAAAAATGCTTGTGTGCCAGACATGTCGGTAGCCGAAAATATGGCCTTGCGCTATTTCGACTATCCGCCTTACGGCAAAAAAGGCATCGTGAACGTGAAAGAAATTGTGGACAAGGCAAGGGAACTCATTGGCAGCTTCAAAGTAAAAACGCCTACACCCCAAACATCCATCAAATCACTTTCGGGTGGTAATGTACAACGAGCAGTATTGGCACGTGAGCTCTCTGCCGATGTGGACGTCCTGGTGATTTCCAACCCCTGTTTTGGACTCGATTTCAAAGCGATTGCCGACATCCGAAGCCTAATTATGGACGCCAGAAACAAAGGCACAGCGGTCTTGTTACTCAGCGAAGACTTGGACGAGGTGCTGGAACTTTCGGACAGAATTGGGGTGATTTACAGCGGAAAAATCGTTTACGAGACTTCGGCAGACGGGGTGGATACCAAGGTACTGGGTGAAAAAATGGCAGGAAACTGATTCAGTTGTCAGTAAACAGTTGACAGTTATCAGTATGAATGGCTTTGATAGTTTGAACAAGCAAAACAATGATCGAAAACAACCTACATATTCTTTTCCCTAATCTTCTGAATATGGATTACGACAAATTGGATTGGAAACCTTTTCATGGGGGAATCACCATTTTCCCGCTATACAAATCGAGCGATACGGAGGCAAGTGCTGCGTTGCTAAAATACATACCCGGAGCTTCCGCCCCCGAACATATCCATCAAGGCTATGAGCATATCTTGGTCTTGGAAGGTAGTCAAGAAGATGCTACAGCCGTGTATGAAAAAGGGGCTTTTGTGATAAACAAACCACATACGCAACACTGGGTCAGGAGTAAAAACGGTTGTGTGGTGTTGGCTATTTGGGAAAAGCCAGTAAAGTTTATTTAGACCACAGGTTTTCAACCTAAAACCTAATACCCAAAACCTGATACCTCAACTAATTAATCAGACGAAACATGAAATACATCAAATCAGACCCTTATCCTTGGCCATTTGATGGGAGCTTAGACCCTAAAAACACGGCTCTTATCGTGATAGACATGCAGATTGACTTCTGCGGAAAAGGTGGTTACATAGACCAAATGGGCTATGACGTGACGATTACCCAGGCTCCTATAGAGCCTATCAAAAACGTGCTAGACACGATGCGCAAGCTGGGTTTTTACATCATCCACACACGTGAAGGGCATCGTCCAGATTTGTCCGATTTGCCAGCCAACAAAAAATGGCGTTCGGAACGTAATGGAGCAGGTATCGGTTCGCCTGGACCTTGTGGCAGAATCTTGACAAGAGGAGAAAAAGGCTGGGACATCATTCCCGAACTGTACCCACTTCCGCACGAACCTATCATAGACAAACCCGGCAAAGGCTCGTTTTATGCCACCGATTTAGACATGATCCTGAAAATGAACGGGATTCAAAACCTCGTAATCACTGGTATTACGACCGATGTGTGCGTGTCCACCACCTTCCGAGATGCTAACGACCGTGGTTACGAGTGTATTTTGTTAGAAGACTGCTGTGCCGCCACCGAAAAGGACAACCATGCTTGGGCAGTGCGAAACGTGAAGTTGCAAAACGGCATCTTCGGCACCGTGTCCAACTCGGTCGATTTTGTGAAAGAACTCAACGAATTGTTTCCTTCAAAATAAGTGCCATGCACACAGCAGCTCGAAAACTAAACATGGACATTGCTTCCCTTCGGGGCATGTTGGTCGCCAACGAGTTGTCGCTGACCGAATTGGTTCACATTATTTACGCGCAAGCGGAAGCCTACCATGACTACAACATTTGGATTTATCTTCTGCCCAAAGAACAAGTCCTGAAAAAAGCGGCAGAACTGGAGAAAGTCAAAGACAAAAATTCCTTGCCACTTTACGGTATTCCATATGGTGTGAAAGACAACATAGACGTGGCGGGAATCCCAACTACTGCCGCCTGCAGGGAATTCACCTACATCCCCACCGAATCGGCTGAGGCAGTGGAAAAAATCGAAAAAGCGGGGGCTTTGCTCATTGGCAAAACCAACCTCGACCAATTTGCAACTGGTTTGGTGGGTACACGTTCGCCTTACGGAATCGTAAAAAACAGCTTCAACCCTGAATACATTTCTGGCGGCTCCAGTTCGGGTTCGGCAGTGGCCTTGGCTTTGGGTATGGTTAGCTTTTCATTGGGAACAGACACGGCAGGTTCGGGGCGAGTACCGGCTGGGTTCAATAACTTAATTGGCCTGAAACCAACCAAAAAACTCATCAGCACCAAAGGCGTGGTACCGGCCTGCAAGTCGTTGGATTGCGTGTCCATCTTTGCGCTCAGTTGCGAGGATGCCCATTTAGTGTTGGACATTGCCAAAGAACCTAGCTTGGAAAACATACTAAAGGAAGTGAAAGAACTGCCTTCCAGCTTCACTTTTGGGATTCCGAAGAAGGAACAACTCAATTTTTCGGGTAATACGGAATACGAAAGCCTGTATTACAAAGCCTTGGAAAAACTAGAAAAGGCGGGTGGGAAATTGGCAGAGTTTGATTTATCCCCTTTTTTGGAAACGGCAGAATTGCTTTACGAAGGCCCTTGGCTAGCCGAACGCCTCGCCTCCATTAAAGACTTTTTCGCCTCCAATGCCGACAGTTTATTAAAGGAGACCAAAAAAATCATCGAAGGCGGGAGTAATTTCTCGGCTGTGGACACCTTCCTCTCGCTCTATAAACTGGACGATTTGAAAGACAAAGCCTACAAAAGCATTGAGGGATTGGACGTATTAGTCGTACCCACCACACCCACCATCTACACCATCGAAGACATCAGAAAAGAGCCTTATACCTTGAACAAGAACTTGGGCTACTACACCAATTTTGTGAACCTGCTCGACCTGTGTGCCTTGGCCGTACCCAACGGGTTTACGCCCAACGGCTTGCCCATGGGCATCACTTTCATTGCCCACGCCCACCACGACTTGAAACTAGCCCAATTGGGCAAGCTATTTCCGAGATAATACAACCCAGACCTGACAGGTTTTCAAAACCTTGAAGGTCTAAAGCCATATACATGACCACCGAATATCTAGACATAGCCGTAGCCGGATTGCACCTCTCAGGCCAGCCATTGAACCACCAATTGCTGACACTTGGAGCCACCTTGAAGAAAACCTGCCTTACCTCGGCCACTTACAAAATGTACTTGGTGAACGATGAAAAAGGTAAAAAACCAGGATTGGTGAGACTGCCAAAAGGAGAAAAAGGCAACCCATACGAACTAGAGATTTGGGCTGTGCCGATGGAAAACGTGGGGAAATTCATTGCCCAAATACCACAGCCACTTGGAATTGGCACATTGGATTTGGAAGACGGAAGCCAAGTGAAAGGCTTCATCTGCGAACCCATTGTAGCCACCCAATGCGAAGATATTTCCCAGTTTAGCGGCTGGCGAGCGTATCTAAAAAGCCTTGCAGTGTTTTAGGATTGATTAAGTTTAAGTTATGAAAGTTTCGAAACGCTCCTGACTTTGTTGGGGGTGTTTTTTGTTACCTCTCTTTACGAAAATAATAAAGCCACTGATAATCAGTGGCTTTATGTGGCTGCGGCAGGAATCGAACCTGCATCTAATGTTTAGGAAACATCTATTCTATCCATTGAACTACGCGGCCAGAATATCGGGCTGCAAAAGTAGCCTTTTTTCAGCAAAGAGCAAATAAAAACGTTTGAAGATAGAGCGTTTTTATATTTAAAAATATTCATATAAAATCAAATTAACATTGAGCTACGAACATTGAACTATGAACTATGTTAGTAACATTTCGATAATAGTTAAATAAACTACCGAGCCAAACGATGTAAAAACTAGCAGGTATATTTGCGATCTTTAACCGATAGCCAATTATTCCATGAGCAAGAAGAAGATCCTATTTATCATCAACCCCATTTCGGGCGGAAAAAGCAAAGACTATCTTCCAGCCCTAATCGACAAGACAATCGATAAAACCAAATTCGATTACCAAATTGCTCATACTCAATACCGTGGTCATGCAGCCGAGCTTTCGGGCGAAGGTGGTTTTGATATTTATGTGGCAGCTGGTGGAGATGGAACTTTGAACGAAGTAGCCAGTAAACTAATCAATTCGCAAGCTTCAATGGGAATACTTCCATTGGGTTCGGGCAATGGTTTGGGGCGCCATATGGGCATTGATATGAATGTAGAAAAGGCGATTGCACAACTAAATACTGCCAAAATATCGGTAATTGATACCTGTACCGTCAACGGCAAACCGTTTGTGAACATGGCAGGTGTAGGGTTCGATGCGCATATTGGAAAAATGTTTGCCGAATCGACCGAACGTGGTTTCAAAACCTATGTCATTCAAACACTTACCGAATTCAAAAATTACAAGCCCCAGCATTATAAAATTACCTGCAACAATCAGGTGGTAAGTTCGGATGCGTTTTTGGTGAGTTTTGCCAATTCGTCTCAATACGGCAACAATGCTTATATCGCACCTGATGCCCAAATAAATGACGGCATGTTGGATGTGTGTATCTTGAAACCCTTCAGCGTGTTGAGCATGTTAGGGATTGGTTTTAGGCTATTTAACAAAACGATAAAGCAAAGCAAATACATGCAAACGGTTCGAGCCAAAGAATTGGTGATCGAGCGTCAGTCAGATGGAGTGGCGCATTTGGATGGCGAACCGATGACCTTTGGCAAAAAGCTTGATATAAAAGTAATTCCAGCTAGTTTAAAACTGTTAGTACCTTGAAAATAAGCGAGATATATGGCTTAATGAATTCAAACTGTATATCTCGCTTATTAATATTAATTTATTTTAATAGCTTTTTCACAATTTTATACATCTATTCTGCTTTTTCAGATTGAAAAATAGGATGCTTTTTTTCGTTAGTATGGCAGCCAATCCTTGAGGATGTCCCAATTTTTGGTCGGTTATTAGTTTTTTCAGAAGAAGCAAAAGCTCCGTTTCTTCGCTTGATTTCAGTTCGATCAGTTTTTCATTGATATACATCCGACCTGGCAACAAGATATCGGGGTCTATTTCTAAATCTATAGATTGGGTGATGTCAATACTGATCGTTTCACCTTTCAAATTCGACAAAGACAACATCAAAGTACCACCATCTGGGACGACCCAAAAATGTAGATCCACGATTTTTCAATATCTGTTGAACCGTATTTCTCGAATAAAAGCATCTCGTTTCAAAATAAAAAAGGAATGACCGATTGATCATTCCTTCAATGTTTCCTGTACTACCTAGGAAAATCTACGTTAAAAATCCCACACAGCACTTCGGCTTCTTCTGAAATGTTTCCATATATCAATCCAAAAAGCAAGCACCAAATAAATAATAACAGGCGAGCCAAAAGTAAAGAAAGAAAGATAAACGAAATATTTCCGCACACTGCCGCTGGCTATTCCCAACCTATTACCTAGGTGGGTGCAAACTCCAAAAACTGAGAATTCTAAAATACTCTGAAGTCTTTTCATGTTTATTCACTTTTGCCCAAAGTTATAAAGAATAGATTATAAAATCGTTAGAAGTGATGCAATCTTGTAATGTAGGATTTGTATTAGTAGAACATAATAGATACTTTCGCAGTATTCTTTAAACAAATCTATCATGAAACTTACATTTCGCAATCTTGCCATTTTAGGTTTATCTACCTCACTGATAACAGGTTGTACTTTGAGCCAGATGATCAAAATGGCCAAAGACCAAAAATTGACTATTGCTCCAAATCCATTAGAAGTGCATGGAGACTCTGTTAAATTCACCATGTCGGCTGCTTTGCCAGTTAAAATGTTGAAGAAAAACAAGGTTTATACGGTCAATACCTTTTATAAAGCAGGCGAATCGACCAAATTGGCTCTAGGCGATCTTCAATTCAGAGCAGAAGATTTTCCAAATGCTAAAGTAGAACAACCTACATCAAGCAAAACATTTAGTTTCCCTTTTACAGGAAACCTTACACCTGGCGAATTGTACGTGATGGGTATTGCTTCGACAATGAACGGAAAATCGAAAAGTTCTCCAGAATTGTCAGTTGCAAAAGGAATCATTACTACTTCTAAATTGGTGAAAGATTATTATTTCACTTCTTTGGCATTCCACAACTATAATAAAAGCGAAGAATTAGAGCCAGTAAATCTTTCTTTCTATTTCGAGAAAGGAAAATCAAAACTAAGAACCAAAGATACAGAAGGTGCTACTGGCAAATTCTTTGCTAAGTTTTTAGCCAACAAAAGCGTTACACGTACCATCACAATTGTAGGTTCTCACTCACCAGAAGGAGCCGAATTGGTAAACTCAGGTTTATCAGAGCAACGTGCCAAAGCGGTTGAAAAATACTACAAAGAAAACATGCTGAAATACAACACTCAAGGTGCTGTAGATTCAGTCAACTTTGTATTGAAAGCAAAAGTACAAGAGTGGGATGCTTTCAAAACGGTATTAGATTCTAGCAAGAAATTCACCTATGAGCAAAAAGTAGAAATCCTTGCAGTATTGAACGCTCCAGAAGGCGATTTCAGAGCAAAAGAAAAACAATTGTCGAAATTGAAGTCGTACAAAAAATTGGTAAAAGAAATTTATCCAGTATTGCGTACTTCAAGTACCGAACTTTTGGTAGTGAAAAAGAAGAAAACAGATGCTGAAATGTCAGTTCTTTCAAAAGGAATCGTAGTTGGTTCGGTGAAAAATGATACTTTGACTGATGAAGAGCTTGCGTATGCAGCCACTCTTACTCCTGATTTGAAAGAGAAGGAAGGTATTTATACAGCAGCTACTAAGAAAAACGACAGTTGGATTGCACACAACAACTTAGCGGCTGTACAATTGGAATTAGCTAAAAAATCGACAAATGCTGACGAGAAAAAGAAACTGATAGAAAGCGCACAATTGCATTTAGAAATCGCTCGTACTAAAAACGAAACCGCTAGCGAAGTACAAGCAAACATCGGAACAGCTTATTTGCTTTCAGGTGATTTGGCTAAAGCAAAAGTTGCATTGGCTGCTGCAGGTACTCTTAGCAAGAGCAACGAAGTTTCGGCAGGTGTGAGCAGTGTAGTAGGCGGTTTGCTGATCAAAGCTGGCGATTACAACGGTGCAATTTCTGCATTAAGCAAAGGTGCTGATGCGACAGAAGTGAAATACAACTTGGCTTTGGCTTATTTGTTGAACAAAAACTTTGATACTGCTAAGGCTGCTTTCAAAGAAGCACAAAATGCAGATCAAAGCAATGCTTGGGCTTTCTACGCAGCAGCTGTTACAGGTGCTAGAATGAACGTAATCGAAGACGTTACGAGCAACTTGGCTCAGGCAATCAAACTAGATGGTAGCTTGAAGTCGAAAGCAGTAACTGATCTTGAGTTTAGAGAATTTGTAACTAATTCAGCATTTATCAATGTATTGAAATAGTTTTCAATTATTACATTAAAAAGGAGGCTTCTGAACATTGTTCGGAAGCCTCCTTTTTAATGTAGCAATTATATTAATTGCAAACAGTTTTAGAAGAATTGAATAGTACTATCCTTCTGTTATTGATAATACAAATAACAATCCCTATCCAAGATTCTTCTTCATATCCAACAAGAAGTTTTTTATCTTTTCGAGTGAATTGACTACTTCCATGGCATCGTGAGGTTTATGTGTGCCTGATTTCAATACGTCTTTTGCACCTGATAATGTATATCCCTTTTCTTTGACCAGATGATAAATCAGGCGGATTTGTTCGATGTCCGATTTGGTGAATTGACGATTGCCATTGCTGTTTTTTTTCGGCTTTAACGTTTCAAACTCCCCTTCCCAAAAACGAATCAGCGAAGGAGCAACCGAAAACATCTTGGATACCTCGCTGATGCTGTAGTATAGTTTTTCGATGTGTTTCGGTTTATAGGCCATTCTGATGATTAAGCTTTGAAAGTCAAACTACTAAGGGTGCAAAATTAAAGAGTTAAATCAACAACAAAAAGGATCACAATGTGGTAAAAAACAAAATCGTGTTTAGATTCGGCTTTCCATTCAATACTTCTGCTTTCAAATGAGATTTTTCGTTTTCTTAATTGCTCTTTTTGTTTCATTGCAAGCATCAAATGCCCAAAAGGCATTGTTTGCAGATACCTTTTTATTTCCAATCAAACCAGGGAAAAGGAATTATTTGTCTGGAAATTTTGGTGAGTTGCGCTCCAACCATTTTCATGGTGGAATAGACATCAAAACCGATTATCGCACAGGCTTGCCAGTATATGCGGCCGCTGATGGCTATGTAAGTCGTATCGTAATGTCGACCAATGGATATGGAAATGTGATGTTTGTGACCCATCCAAACGGATATATCACGGTGTATGCGCATCTGGAAAAATTCAATTATGCCCTTTCGAAGTTTATAAAAGACCAACAATACAAAAAACAAAGTTTTGAAATAGAAGAACGCCCTGCTGCCTATCGTTACCCTGTGACCGCTGGCCAAATTATTGCCTATTCGGGCAATACTGGTTCATCAGGTGGGCCACATTTGCATTTTGAAATACGCGATACGGCCAACAATTTGTACAATCCGCTTTTTTTTGGTGGTTTCAAAGAAGTGGTCGACAAAGTACCTCCCATAATGACCAAATTGGCCATCCGACCGATGGCTTTAGAAAGTAGAGTCGAAGGAGAATTTGCAAGATACGAAACTCCTATTTTGGGCAAAAAGGGAAAATACAAGATTACCAAACCGATCATGGTCAAAGGCATTATTGGCCTTGAACTAGTGACCAATGACCGACAAGATGGTACTGGCAACCTCAATGGCATTGCCTGTATGGAAGTGTTTTTGGACGGAAAAGAAGTGTTTCATTACAACATGGATCGTTTCAAATACGAAGACGGAAACAATATCAACGTACATCAGGACTATGAAACTTTGAAAAAACGAGGAAATCATTTTCAGCGTTGCTACAAAGCAGATGGTAACCGTTTGGCCAATTATGCCAACCATATGAATGGCAAATTTGCAATCAACGATACTTTTTTGCACAAAATAAAAATCAATGTGTACGATGCCTATCACAATCAATCTACCCTCGATTTTGATTTACAAGGCGGCCTGCCTGGAAAAATCAAAGCTCTTTCGTGGAAATGGGCTAAACAAGAGCTTTCTTATGAGCAAGAAGAAAATTATTTAAAGCTAATATTGAATGAAAAAAAACTAATAGATTCGGTCGGAGTTTTCAGTGTAGAAGGCCGTTCAGTAGAGGCCAAGTGCAATTATAAAAGCACCAATCATGCGGTGTTTCTGTGGGATTTGCGCAACGGCTTGCCCGATTCATTCAACATTGGCGGCAAAGTCCAAGTTTTTCCTTTCAAAGTGTCTATTCAACCTGACAAAGTTCAAAAGCATTCGAATGCCGTTTTGGATGTGCATTTCCCAAAACAATGTATTTTTGATACGCTTTATCTGAAAACAAATCCTGAGTTTACTTATGCCAAAGACAGCTCCAAAATCGGTTTCGAAGTGCATGACCAGTTCCTGCCTCTTTGCTCATATGTCTATATCTCTTTCAATACCAAAGGCTTGCTAAAAAATTTGGATAAATCGGCCGCTTATTCGATCAACGGAGGCTGGCGGTATTTGGGTGGAACATGGAAGGACAATATCATTGATTTTAAAACTAAAAATCTAGGCAAATTTCTGATTGCCAACGATACAAAACCTCCGATCATCAAGATTGCAAAGAAAAATAAAAAGCAAATTCAACTGATAATCAACGACAATCTTTCAGGCATCAAATCGTACAATTGCTACATCAATGGGACTTGGGTCTTGTTTTATTACGAACACAAGAAAAGTTTAATCTGGACAAATACCGAATTGTCAAACATTCCGCTCAAGGGCGAGTTGTTGGTAAAAGTGGTCGACAATTGCGGAAACGAAACTGAATTGAAAGTCAAACTTAAGTAAGGATTCGTTCGTTGTTCCTAGCTCGGAGTCTTCAATACTACGAACTTGAAACAACGAACTATTAACTTGACTATTAACTATAAACTTTATGTTAAAAATAGGAGACAAAGCGCCTGCCATCATCGGCAAGGATCAGGATGGAAATGAGATTCGTTTGGAGGCATTTCTGGGCAAAAAAGTAGTATTGTATTTTTACCCCAAAGACAACACACCTGGCTGCACCGACCAAGCCTGCGACTTGCGCGACAACATTGGGGCGCTAAAAAATGCTGGCTACCAAATTTTGGGCGTGAGTATAGACGATGAAAAGTCGCACCGCAAATTCATCGAAAAATTCAGTCTACCATTTCCATTGATAGCCGATATCGACAAGAAGATAGTAGAGGATTATGGCGTTTGGGTCGAAAAAAGCATGTATGGAAAAACGTATATGGGCACCGCTCGCGTCACCTTTATTATTGACGAGAATGGCTTGATAGCCAACATTATAGATAAAGTAAAAACCAAAGAACACACTGCCCAGATTTTAGGCTAATGAAAATATATACCAAAACGGGCGACAAAGGAAGCACCTCATTATTAGGCGGAAAAAAGGTATTGAAGAGTCATTTGCGCATCGAGGCCTATGGCACGGTGGACGAGCTGAATTCCTACATGGGTCTATTGGCCGCTTACACGATCAACGAACCGTATCAAGTGTTTCTTACCGCACAACAACATAAACTGTTCAATATTGGCTCACTTTTGGCTGTCGATGGCGAGAAAAGTCCCTTTCCATTGCCCGAAATACTGCTCAAGGATGTTGAACAAATCGAACAAGAAATAGATCAGTTAACGAACCAACTGCCAGTATTAAAACAGTTTATACTGCCAGGCGGACATCGAGAAGTTGCATTTTGCCACATAGCCCGCTGTGTGTGCCGTAGAGCAGAAAGATGTGTGGTAAAATTACACGAAACGGATTTTGTACACGAAATCACGATTCAATACCTCAATCGACTTTCTGATTATTTGTTTGTACTTGCCCGAATGATGACCAAAAATCTCGGGGCAGAAGAAGTGGTTTGGAAAAACTAAAAAAAGAGGAGCGACCCAAATCGCTCCTCTTTTTTACTAAAGTCAAAAATCATTTTACTTTAAATTCATTGATTGTATATCGGCCAGCAATTGAGCTTCCGTTCTTACTGCCAAAGTAAAATCAATTCCAATAAAAGTTTTGCCCGTTTCTGGTGCTATTGTCATCTCGTCTGTTATGTACGTATAGAACTTGCCACCTTTATAAACGATGGCAATAAACGTACCCTTTATCCCTATTGGGAAACTATTCTGATAGCTCAAATATCCTTTTTTGTCGTTAGGGCCTGCTAATATGTTGGTACAAAGTTTTACCAATGTATTAGTTTTGCTTGTTTTGAAAAACAACAAATTGGAAGCAGAAGTCGAGTCATTGAATACATTGTTAAAATAACCAATTACTGTCGTTTTGGCGGCCGCAGTTACTAAAGCATCGCAATTGCGCCATACGCCCAACTTATCAATCGCCAAATTCAAAGTAGAACCATTTGTAGTTGCAATGTCGGTTGTTTGCACCCAATCAATTCCTTTCCTTAGAATATATTCTTTGACCACTATTACATCTTCATTGACGTAGTTATAGCCTTTCAGAATAGATTGTGAGATTGTATCACCATCCCACATCGGTATTCCTTTTGTATTTCCATTAATGGTATCTCTCCTTACTACTTGTACTCTGACTACCGCAGCGGTTTTCAGTTTCAGTACATCCGTCCCCTGAACTGCATCTATTTTAAATTCGCCAAAAGATTCCAATAACTGACCGTCTTTGGTCACGGTAGGTTTGTCGCCCAAAATCATTTCGCTCACTTCCGAGATTTCTTTTACCTTCACCGTCACATTTCCTGTAACAGGCGTTCCGTCTTGTTTTACAAAAATATTAGGATCAATCGTGTAAATGGTTCCTTTAGAATTGGTAAAAACAACTCCAGTAGCAGCATCAAACGTGGTCGATTCGGTTTTGGGGGCATTGGCGTTGAATACTTCTAACAATTTGCCATCTGCCTGTTTAGTAGATACCGAAGCTGGCTTTTCGGGAAAATCGGTTTCAATATCTACTTTGCGTTTGCAAGATTGTGTGGCAAGCAATGTGCTCAATACCGTAACTGTAAAAAATATTTTTTTCATATCATGAGTTTTAAGAGGTTCTAAATCACTACAAACGAACAAGCGAAATAGTAACTGTTATGCAAACAATGCAAGTTTAATTCCAATAAAATTCAAAAATACTTAACCTTTCAGCCAACCCGTCACACTCATTCTTCGCTCGTTGGTCATCAATACTTCGTGTACCAATTCATCACTTTTGAAAAAGACTGTTTTCCCATTCGTAGGACTTATTTTCTGATCGTTTCCTTTCTGATGAATCATCAACTGACCGCCATCACATTCTTGCCAATCTACATTAAGATAACTAATTAATGAATATTTCCTACTGGAATTGTTTTGAAATTGGTCGAGGTGTTTTTTGTAAAAACTCCCCTTTTCATAAAGCGAATAATGGAATTCACAATCGGTAATTCCTGCATAACAGCTCATATTGAGGTGGCGAATAAAACCTTCGATGAGATCAAAAAAATCGTTTTCGCACAAACTCTCATGTTTCCGATCGAGCCAATAAATCGAATCGCTTCTGACAGAAGTGTTATGCACCAATTTTTCGGCATTTCCGGTACCAGCAGCATGCATTAACTTTTGCTGAAGTAAAAAAAGCAAATTGACTTTTAACCTTTCGGCCAACGAATCGTCTAAAAAATGATCTGAAATACCCACTTTATGTTCGAGAAAAGTAGCAATGAGTGTTTCAAAATGTTCAAAATCTTGTTCCAAAAGCAAATTCCGATCAGACGGAATACTTTAAAGTTAAGGTTTAAATTTTGATCTATTTTAGATTAATAATATGTTATATATAAATTAAGAATATTAACAGAACATAATTAAACTTTACTTCAAAAACCTAATCATAATAGTAGATGCTTGTCTTTGGCTAGCATTTATCATCCACACTACTAGCAACTTGCAATCAAAACTAAAAACAAGCACCGACTTTAAACTATCAACTTCGTAGCTCACTTCGGAATAAAAAACAGAAACTGAAAAAGTGACAAAAAACCAATCAATAGAAAACTGGCATGCAACCAAAAGTTACGATTGTAATAAGCCGCAGTGAGCGAAAGTCCAATTCCAAAAACACGTATTAGATTCTGTGCCAATACGTTGCCATGATCTTCGTACACCCACGAGCTGCTAATAGCTGATACCAAATAAATGGAAAATAGTATAAACAAAGCGCGTGAGTTCTTGAAATAATGTTCCTGATAATCGACCTGAATACCTGCATCAGCACCCGGAAAAAGCACCACCGTAATCAGATAAAACAGAAACATGGGCACGAGACCGTAGTAGAAATAGAGAATATTATGGTTGATATAACCCATGCGGGGCCAAATGCCAAACCAGTTTTGGATCAATGTCAGGAACGCAAAAACGCTCCAAGTCATATGCAGCCAATACAACTGAATCTTGGCGCGTTGCCTAAACATGTTGCCCCAACCTACAAAATATTCAGAAGCGATCACCCCAAAAAGTATGGTATAAAAAATAGTAAGGTACTCGACTTGACTAAAACCACTGATGAATTCGGGCATTTTTGTCATCTCTTTTATTCTTAGTTCAACTTTTTAGTTTAATGTTCAAAGTTCAATACAAACAACGTCCTCATTAAGAACTATTAACTGTCGACTACTAACTATGAACTAATCATTGCCCTCACTTTCAGATTATTATACTCCTGTCCTGTCACTTCTACTTGTGTTCCTTTTTCTATAAACGAAACACTGGAAAGTGCGCTATACCATTCGCCTTCGATTTCTACTTTTCCAAAAGGCCTTAAATCCGAAACCACCATTCCCGACTTTCCAACCAAATCCGCAAGATTACTAGCGGCCGAAGAATAACCTTGATTACTTCCCATTGTCGATTGCAATGAAATATTATTCATTCGTTTACTAGTCGCCAATTGGCTCAATCCCCAGAAAACCAAACACACAACTCCTATAATAGCAATCACAGAGCTTAGTCCCGCTTGAAAAATAGCTTTATCAGGTACAAAAGTAAAATCGAACAGATCATTATTCAACATCACCAAAAACAAGGAAAGGACCACAAACGCAATGCCCGAAATACCAGTAATGCCAAATCCTGGAATCACAAAAATCTCTAAACCAATGAGAACCAATCCAATAAAGAACAAAAGTATTTCCCAGTTTTGCGCCAAACCTGTGAGATAATACGGAACGAAATAAAGCAAAGCAGCTGTGATCGAAACCACAATCGGAAAACCCAATCCTGGTGCTTGCAATTCATAATAAATTCCGCCTAAAATCAAGATAATCAAGACACTACTTAATGCTGGGTTCAAACAAAACGCAACCGCTTTCTCCGTCCAATCCAATTCGAATCGTTCGATTTTTGCCTTGCCAAAACCCGTTTTTGCCAACACTTCATTGATCGAATTTACTTCAGCTTCGCAAAAACCAAATTTGATTGCCTCAAGTGTGGTAAAGGTGATGACTTGGCCGTCTTTTTTGATCGTACTATCCAGCTTCAAATTCTGGTCTACCATCGCCTCCGCAATTTTCGGATCACGATGGTTGGCCTGCGCAGTCGAACGCATCATCGAACGCATATACGATTGGTATTTATCAGGTGCCGCTTGCGTAGTGCCACCAATCACCACCGTGGCAGCACCAATATTGGCACCCGAAGCCATGTAAATACTGTCGCATGCAATCGAAATGAGCGCACCAGCTGAGGCAGCATTTTTATTGATAAAAGCAAAAACGGGCACTTTACTTTCTAATAATAAGGTGCGAATCTTATCAGCATCGTCCACCAAACCACCAAAAGTATTTATTTCGGCCAAAACGGCATCAGCATGTATTTTTTGAGCTTGTTCCAAAGCCAATTTTACATGGCGTGTGCTCCGAGGATCAATCTCTCCTTCTATTTTGAAGGTCAAAACGGTCTTTTGCGCCTGCGAAAAAAGCGGGTACAAAAAGCTTAAAGCCAGTACCCAAATACGAATCCCCTGCATTTTTACTATTTTTGCCCAAGATACATAATAGTAGTTAGTCATCAGTCGACAGTCGTTAGTCCGTTTTAATTTAAATTAAAACTAACCTAATGAAAACTGACGACTAATGACTGATAACTAACGACTGATAACTGACGACTAATTTTGCACATCCATTTCAATCATACCTTTCCTGAACCCATTTGGCGGCTTATTCCTTCCTTTACCAACGACCAAACTTGGGTAGTGGAGCTTAGAAATGGCCCGAAAAAAGAAGTCTCGTTTTTTTTCATTGATTCAAATTCCAATATTACCCAGCTTGATACGCAACTAGATTGGTGGACAGGAATCGAAGCAGTGGCAGGCAAAAACATTGTTTTCCACCATTATCTTCAACCCGATTTGCCTTTACATCAAGGCATAAAAGTATTTGATGCTCAGCAAAATACATGGCTTTGGGAAAACGAATTTGTAGTTTTTGCTTCGGCTGATGCTAATACAATTGAAGCAAAATCATCTATTGGATCTATTGAACAGCGTTTTTGTTTTGAAATAGAAACAGGAAACGAAACAAACGCTCAGCCTACATCGGCTGAAAACATCGGCAACCAAGCAATTCTGATTTCGGACGAAGAAACATATTTTAACGAAATTGCAGAATATATAAATAAATTTACATCATTTAAAATCCATCGAATTTTAGAATATGTAGAAACCGAAACACATATTATTGTTTCGTATTATGTGCCAAACAAAAAACTGTTTGATAATTATTTGCTCGTCACCACCTCATCTGGCGAAGAATGCATTCATTTATGCCTTTCGGAAGGAATGAAAGGAGTTGCGGCTGGCACGTTCCATGTTTCAAAGGGTTTGCTTAGTTTTGTAAAAGAACAAACCGAACTATTTATTGTCGAAATTGACTAAAATCAAATGACTTATTTCTACAAAATGAAATCGCTACTATTTTTAATTCTTTCATTATCAGCACTTTCGGTCGCACATGCGTCTGATTCATTGCGCACCGAAACCCAAAACGGCAAACAAGTAATGGTCTATCGTGTAGAGCAAGGCCAAACCTTGTATTCTATTTCGAGAAAATTTGGCATTAGTGTGAATGAAATAAAAGCACTGAATCCTTCTATGGGACAATTGAAAACAGGAAGCGAACTATTTTTGCCAACGAAAAATCAAAACACACAAACAGTTGCCAAAACCGAAAACCCAGGCACCGACCACGACCCAACGCTCAAAAGCCATGTCGTCAAACAAGGCGAGACGCTGTATAAAATCAGCAAAATGTACAACGTAAGCGCAGCCGACATTACAAAAGCCAACGACCTAAGCCGAGGGCTCAAAATTGGTCAAGAACTCGTCATCCCGACCAAAGAAGCCGTCACAAACTATGCATCAAGCATCAACACAACCAATCCTGCGACAACTCCCACAAGTATCAAAACCGAGAAAAAAACAAGTGCCACTGGTTATCCATCCATCAGCGAAACAGGAAGTGCGCGGTTTGATGTGGGTATTGGAAACGAAGACAATTATTCGGTCTTCCATAAAACTGCAATCATCGGCACTTTGGTACTCATCAAAAACAAAGAAAACGGAAATACGGCTCACGCCAAAGTAGTAGGCAACACCAAATCGGGAGAAGCTTGTCTTGTTTTGATGAACAAAAAAGTAACCGAAAAGCTTGAATCCAGCTCAAATTTGCTCGTTGTAGAAATATTTTATACACCAGAACAATAATTTTATTTTAAGACTACAATAAGCCGAAATAATTACTTACTTTTGCACCTCTAATTTTGAAAAAGATACGTCATGGCAAGAGTTTGTCAATTAACAGGTAAGAAGCCAAGATCCGGAAACAATGTTTCAGTTTCTTATGCAAAAACCAAAAGAAGGTTTGACATCAACCTTAAGAAGAAAAGGTTTTTTCTAGTTGCAGAAAATCGTTGGATCGAATTGAGGGTTTCTACTTCAGCTATCCGTACTATCAATAAAAACGGACTTGAGGCTACCATCAAAAGTTCTATTTTGAAAGGTACATTCTCTACCAAATAACTGAATCACAATGGCTAAGAAGAGCAAAGGTAATCGCATACAAGTGATCATGGAATGTACAGAGCATAAAGCTTCTGGAATGCCAGGTACTTCAAGGTACATCACTACCAAAAATCGTAAGAACACAACGGAGAGATTGGAGTTGAAAAAATACAACCGTATCTTGAAGAAAATGACTATTCACAAAGAGATTAAATAATACTGAGAAATGGCTAAGAAAGTAGTTGCAACCCTGAAAAAAGAAGGTGGCGAGAAATTTGCCAAAGTAATCAAGGCTATCAAAAATCCTGATACTGGAGCTTATACCTTCAAAGAAGATATCGTGAAGCTTGACCAAGTGCAAGACCTGATCAAATCTTAAGGTTTAATTTAAAACCTATTTAAAAGTCCCTAAATGGGACTTTTTTTGATTATGGGCATATTCGATTTTTTCTCATCAAAAGACAAAAAAGAGTCGCTGGACAAGGGACTCGAAAAAACTAAGGAATCTTTCCTTGGCAACCTCGGTCGTGCCGTTTTGGGTAAATCCACGATTGATGACGAGGTACTGGACAATCTGGAAGAAATATTAGTTTCGGCAGATGTAGGGATTGACACCACTGTCAAAATCATAGACCGTATCCAAGCTCGCGTTCAGAAAGATAAATATCTAAACACAAGCGAATTAGATAAAATCTTAAAGGAAGAAATTGCCTCTCTCCTATCCGAAAACAATACTGAAACTTTACAAGATTTCGGTCTACCCGCTACTACCAAACCATATGTCATCATGGTAGTTGGGGTGAATGGCGTAGGAAAAACAACTACCATTGGTAAACTAGCTTCGCAGTTTCACAAAAGAGGCTACAAAGTAATATTGGGTGCTGGCGACACATTTCGCGCAGCTGCGGTTGACCAATTGAAACTTTGGGGAGATCGTGTAGGCGTACCCGTCATTTCGCATGGCATGAATACTGATCCTTCTTCGGTGGCTTTTGACGCTGTGAAACAAGGCGTAGATACCAATACGGATGTGGTCATCATAGACACTGCAGGCAGGCTACATACCAAAGTCAATCTGATGAACGAGTTGAGTAAGATCAAACGTGTTGTTCAAAAATTTATTCCAGAAGCTCCGCACGAAATCTTACTAGTTTTAGACGGTAGTACTGGCCAAAATGCCATGATTCAGGCACGTGAATTTACCAAAGCCACAGACGTAACAGCATTGGCTATCACTAAGTTAGACGGAACAGCCAAAGGTGGAGTTGTGATTGGTATTTCGGATGAATTCAAAATACCAGTGAAATACATTGGAGTAGGTGAAAAAGTAGACGATCTGCAAACTTTTGATAAAAAAACATTTGTAGAAGCCTTTTTTGGGAAATAGAAATGTCCTGTAATCATTCAAATTTTGTTGATAAAGCTAGGTTTTGAAACCTAGCTTTATTTTTTTAGGTTTGTTGGTACTAGACTACTGAAAAATAATCCTCACAAGAAATGGCACAAACACATATAAGATTCGATTGGGCGATCAAAAAGATGCTTCGCAACAAAGCCAATTTTGATATTTTAGAAGGTTTTTTGTCGGAATTGCTATTTGAAAATATTTTTATTCAGGAGATTTTAGAAATCGAAAGCTTCAAAGAAACCGAAATTGACAAAAGTAATCGAGTGGATATTTTGGTAAGGAATTCCAAAAACCAACTGATGTTGATCGAAGTTCAGAACGAAAAGAACACGATTATTTTCATTGGATGAATTACGGTCAGGCAAAAGCAATCTCCGAACATCTGTATTCGGGCGATAAATATGCCAAAGTGATCAAAGTGTATTCGATCAACATTGTCTATTTCGATTTGGGGCAAGGCGATGATTACGTCTATATTGGCGAAACCAATTTTAAAGGCATACATACATATGTGGATTTGGAATTATCCACCAAACAAAAGGAACTTTACAACATCAATAGTCCGAAAGATATTTTTGCCACCTACTATATCTTAAAGCTCAACAAGTTTGATGATCGCCAAAGACACCTTGGATGAATGGGTATATTTCTTGAAAAACTCGAGAATAAAAGACGGCTTCAAGGCAAAAGGATTGGCTCAGGCAAAAGAAAAAATGCGTATCGACAGTTTGAAAAAAACAGGATAAAGAAGAATACAACAACTATATCAAATCCGAAAAAATCAGACTCAGCGAAATAGATACCGCTATTGAAGATGGTAAAGATTTGGCCAAAAAAGAACTAATGCCTTTAATCGAAGAGGCGAACGCCAAAGAAAAAAACGCAACCATAAAAGTAGAAGAAGCAAATTCATCCCTAAAAAAGATGATTCAAAAAATGCTCAACAAGGGTTTTAGTATGGACGAAATAGCTCAGGATTTAGACAAATCGGTTGCTGAAATAAATGAGTTGATAGGTAGATAGCAACTAGGCTTAAATAAATATTCGACACTATTCCTTTACGAACTGTATATTAAAAACAACGTAGTTTCCTTTGTAAGAACAGGTTCACATTCTGATTTATTCGATTCTTCGTTAAAAGTCGTGGGTAGTAATAAACGTTCGATTTTTGGGTATGGAATTAGAAGGATTAGGAGATTTGCTAGGTGAAAAAAAATTTAATTGTTAAAACTACCAAGGTGCATCATAATACAAACTTATTAGATATATAAAGTTTAATAATTAACTAGTGCCTGAACGGAAACATATAACTCATTTAAATACTGACAGTTATCATTAATATTAACAGTAAATCATTTATAACTACTCCATTATTTTTTTTATT
>JAYVIX010000136.1:0-6901 GCA_043769845.1 Cytophagales bacterium | reverse complement strand
TGACCAAGTGGTTCGATACCAATTACCATTATCTAGTGCCTGAATTCCAGAAAGATCAGCAGTTCAACCTGTTCTCCGAAAAAGTATTGCACGATTTTTACGATGCTAAACAAGTATTGGGTGCAGTGCCAAAAACGGTTTTGGTTGGGCCTGTGAGTTATTTGCTTTTGGGGAAAGAAAAGGAAGAAGGTTTTCATAAGTTGGAATTGTTGGACAGACTTTTGCCTGTTTACAAACAGATTCTTCAAAAACTATCAGACATGGGAGCCGAATGGATCCAGTTTGACGAACCATTCTTGGTCATGGATTTGACGGAGAACGAGCGTCTGGCTTTCCATAAAACGTACCAACTGTTGCGCAAAGATTTTCCGAATCTGAAATTGATGGTGGCTACGTATTTCGAATGCACTGGCAACAATATCCAAACGGCTATTGCACTTCCGATAGATGCGCTACATGTAGATTTGACTCGTTGCCCATCGCAATTATCTGATATTCTGCAAACTAGCTTTATTGCTTCGGGTACAGCACTTTCGCTAGGTTTGGTAGATGGTCGTAATATCTGGAAGAATAATTATACTGAATCGCTGGTTTTTATTCAACAGGCCTTAGATAAACTAGGAACTGATAGAGTGATGGTGGCACCTTCAAGTTCGCTATTGCACGTGCCATGCGATTTGGATTTAGAGACGAATGAGAAAGTATTGACACCTGAAATAAAGAATTGGATGGCATTTGCCAAACAAAAACTGGACGAGGTGGTAACGCTAAAACGTCTTTCGGTTTCAGAAACAAAAGGCGAAGCGATAGACAAGTTGAAGCTGAACGAACAAGCAATCTTGAGCCGTACTACTTCAACGCTTATTCACAAAAAGCATGTGAAAGAACGCTTGGCTAATGTGAAAAAGAAAGATGCGCAGCGCAAAAGTACCTTTGCCATTCGTCAGAAATTGCAGGCCGAAGTGTTGAGTTTGCCATTGATGCCAACCACTACCATCGGTTCGTTTCCGCAAACAGACGAAGTGCGCGTGAATAGGGCGAGGTATAAAAAAGGCGAAATTTCGACTGAATTGTACGAAGATTTTATCAAAGCTGAATTAGAAAAAGCCGTTCGCTGGCAAGAAGAAGTGGGTTTGGACGTGCTGGTGCATGGCGAATACGAGCGCAACGATATGGTAGAATATTTTGGCGAATTGCTGGAAGGGTATTCATTCTCTGAAAACGGTTGGGTGCAAAGTTACGGTTCGCGTTGCGTGAAACCTCCGATCATCTTTGGCGATATCGAACGCAAAGAAGCCATGACGGTACGTTGGACAACTTATGCCCAATCGCTTACTGAAAAGTGGATGAAAGGAATGCTCACGGGGCCTGTCACTATTCTGCAATGGTCTTTCGTACGTGACGACCAACCCCGTAGGGATACGTGTGGACAGATTGCATTGGCGATTCGTGACGAAGTGGTAGACTTGGAAAAAGCAGGAATTCGTATCATCCAAATAGACGAACCTGCAATTCGTGAAGGCTTGCCATTGCGCAAAGAAAACTGGCAAGCGTATTTGAATTGGGCAGTCGAATGTTTTCGACTTTCGGCATCGGGCGTGGAAGACGAAACCCAAATCCACACGCACATGTGTTATTCGGAATTCAACGACATCATCCAAAACATTGCAGACATGGACGCTGACGTAATCACAATCGAAACATCACGATCGCAAATGGAATTGTTGGATGCTTTTGTAGACTTTAAATATCCAAACGAAATAGGTCCAGGCGTGTACGACATTCATAGTCCGCGTGTGCCGACAAAAGAAGAAATGGTGTATTTGTTGAATAAAGCCCTTAACGTACTTCCCGCTAGGAATATTTGGGTAAACCCAGATTGTGGTTTAAAAACCCGTAAATGGCCAGAAACCGAATTAGCTGTAAAAAACATGGTGGAAGCTGCTGCTCATATCAGGCAACAGATAGCTGAGTTAGTTTAAATTTTTAGTTCAAAGTTCGTTGTTCCTAGTTCAGAATATGATTTCTTGAACTAGGAACTGCGAACCACGAACTAAGATGAAAGCAAAATAATACTTTCCCAATCATTTTTCGGATAAATGGTTGTCTGAGCTTCTTCCACTTTATTCTTAAAATGCAGGCAAGTACCCAACCTCAAATCCAGTATTTCGGCCAAGTCTTTAGTTGTATGCTTGTCCTTGCTCAATAGTATTACATGAGTGATATAAAAAGCTTTCACCAAATCGAACTTAATACCATGAAAAAGAGTGCCTGACATTGGCGTTTCCCGATGCGTACATTTGGTACATTTTCTCGAATAGGGTTGCTGTCCATTTAAATATTTACTGTTGCCACATTGTTTACACACAAACCCTTTGGTCCACTTTAGTTCCGAGAGATACTTCAAGCATACATCGTTGGAAGAAAAAACATTCCGAAACACGTCATATCCTACTTCTTTGCCTTTAATATTATCGAAAATGCTTTCATTTACTTTCCTAGAAAGCTCCCATTTTTCCTTGTCAAGTTTAATCCAGTCCACTTCTAATTTCTCTTTGTAAAACGAAAGTTGTTTGTTCAGTTCGCTTAATTCGTCATTTTTCAAGTAAAGCTCATTGGTTCTTTCGGTTACTTTTTTTTCCAATTCTTTGTTGATACTTTCTTTTAATTCGGTTTTTTCTTCCATTTCAACAATTAGTTTGGCATCTAATTCGGCCTTTTTCAGAAGCAATTCCAATTCATGATTTTGCGCAATTCTTAGTTCCTCTTGCTGCTGTTTGTATTTGCTAGACAAAGCGTAAGACATGATAGCCACTTCGGTAAGTACCGAAAAGTTGGGAGCATAAATAGTATATATATTATTAGGAATAAACCCTTTGATACGAAGTAAAAAAGACAAAATACCAAGAATAAAGGAAGTAAAACCGATCAAAAAATAAATAGATGGCAGGTCTTTTTGGATAGCAAAATAGAAGGCAGAAGCATATATCAACATAAAAGGTAATACAAATAAATAGCTAGCGATGTTGGAATCAAGGAAATAATACGATTCGGTATATTGAGCAAGTGAGTAAATAATAATAAGTATAACAATGGGTAATTGAATTCGATGGACTTTGGTTTTAAAATCTAAAAAGCTGTTTGCAAATCCACAAAAGGATACTAACAGAAACACCATGCTCAAACTATAATGAACTGAGTTTAGGTCTACCCAATTTGGCCAAATGAACTGAAAACCAAGCCCATCCTCGCGAAATGCATTAAAAATACAAGCAGATACATAACTGGCGTACCAAAGATATGCCCACTGTTTGATGTTCAAGAAAAGTACAAGGTTGTAAACTAGTAAAATGGCCAATGCGCCATAATACACGCCTAAAAACCAATATTCCCGCAACGAATAATTGATCATGCTTTTGGTACTCACAATACTGGTAAATAGTTTGGCCTTAGAGGATTGAAACTTTACCAAGAGCGTTTTTTCGGAGCCAGATCTTACCGAAAATTGAAAGAAATGATTTTTATGTTGAATCTTGCGTGCATAAAAAGGCAATAAATAACCAGATACTCCCAATGGTATCAAGTGTCCGTTTTCTATCTCAAACGCTTCGGCTTGAGCTACATGTGGATCATGAAGTTCCAAAAACCACTCTTGCCATCTTGATTCGTTTGATATTTGAATGGCATCCAATAATTGGCGTTCTTCGTTATGGTCACAAAATGATTTTGTTGAAAAATATTTGTAAATTTATTCATTTTAAATAATTCAGCAATTTCATCTGCTTTCAAATTGTTGAGATCTATAAAACCTGTCACATCTTCTTCTTTTATGTTTTGCTTTCCAAAGTCGTTATACAAAACGACAGATTTTGGCATCGCAGTTCCAACTAAAGCTATCGAGCAAGTAATAAAATAATATATCAAAAAACGCATTGGTCACGAAAAGTTAAAAGCGTATAAAATTATAAAATAAAGCTGATTATGAAGGATTAATATAGGTCACTAAGTGTCTTTTTTAAAGGTCAATTTTGTACGTATTTTAGTACCATACTACCAAATGTTTAATACTATTAGTAAACATATTTAAGTAGTCGATATAGATTTACATTCAAATAGCGGTTAAATGGTTTTTTGCTACACAAACCAATAATTTGAATTCGAATTGCAACCAAGAATTATGTTTTTAAAAATTGATAGAGGCTTAAAGTATTTTTTTCTATTGCTGATTGCGATGCACTTTTCGTTTGAGAGTACGTCTCAGTCTGCTAAGTACAAAGGTCTTGATTTGATTCAATATGAGGGCGCTCCTTATTATATCAACGGGCTCAATGTTCCTTGGAACAAGTTTGGAGGCGACTTTGGTAATCATGAATTGTGGGGATCACTATACGAATCGGCTTGGTTTGAAAACATGTTCAAAGAATGTCAATCAAATGGAGTGAATGTAGTGCGTATGTGGATTCATTGCGATGGACGTGCCAATCCTGAATTTGACGAAAAAGGGTATTGTATTGGCTTCGATCCAGACTTTTTTATGGATTTGGACGATTTATTCCGAATCGCACAGAAATACGAAGTGATGGTGATGCCATGCCTTTGGTCGTTTGATATGTGCAAAGATTCTCGAGAATCTGCTGGTGAATTTGCAGGAAACCATCAAGATTTATTGACAGATAGCTTGAAAATGGAAAGCTATCTACAAAAATGTTTTATTCCACTAGTTAAACGATATGCCAATCAATGTAATCTTTTTGCATGGGAAATATGTAATGAGCCAGAATGGGCATTAGATAGATCGGCTATTCCTACTGATAACAATTGGGAATATAGAACACTGAACATTGTACCAATTAGTGCGATGCAAACATTAACTGCTAAAATGGCAAGTATAGTTCATCGTTATTCCAACAAAATGGTTACAACTGGTTCGGCTGCAATACGCTGGAATTCAGACGTAGAACCTTCGGCCGCAGTAAATTTATGGAGCGATAAAATGCTAAAAGGCATTAATAACGATTCGCTTGCTTACCTAGATTTTTATCAAATACATTATTATGACCATTTCAAAGAAAGCGGTTCTGATCCTTATGATACTACTCGAAACATCAATTATTGGAAATTCGATAAGCCAACTATAATAGGAGAAACTCCAGCTTCAAAAGAGAAGTCGAAGTTCTATACGCCAGATCAAATGTTAGAAAATGCCTTGCAAAATGGGTATTCGGGAACAATGTTTTGGTGCTACGAAGGCAGTGACGGCCATGGTGGCTGGAAAGATTTCAAGGATGCCAACAAAAGATTTCATGAAAAATATCCAAAACTCGTGCGCCCCACAGAATTTCCTTGCCTAAAGTTGAACCCCGAAAACCTCAGTTTGAAAGCAACAAAAACAGAAAAAACGACCATTCTGAATTGGTATGTGAGTAAAGCTGCTTGGGTCGAGAAATTCGAAATAATGGCAAAAAATACCGACAACACCGAAACTTTACTTCCTGTAAAAATCAACCGAAATGGAAAAAAATTCGATGCGACCATTCAAAACGAAACTATCAAAAATGCGCAATATCTTTTTATTAAACAAAAGGATGTTTTTGGTTATCAAAATCAAACAAAGCCTTTTGTGATTACTAACGAAGGAATTAAAAAAATAACTGTTCAATAATTTATCTTTTAATAATCCACCTTTTAACACCAATTAACATGAAAAAAAATTTACTCTAGCAGCCTTATTAGCATTAGGCACTTCTGGCATTTTTGCTCAGAATCAAGCTGGAATGCTTGTACCAAACGAAGTAAATCCAATCGGATTTATATACAATTATTATGACAAAGTAGATGTCGCATATCCCTACTACACAAGTGAATATGTACCCAACGCAGCTGATGCAGGTACTATTTCTATAGTAGGTGAAAATCTTAAATACACTGGAAAAAACAACAATTCCACGTTTCAGCAGGCTATCTATTTACTTGAAAAAGGTGGTGCAGCTACAATCGACATTAGTTCAAGTCCAATCGTTTATTTAAAGCTAAAAGGTACCTTGGGAGATATCGTCAACCTATCTCTTAAAAATAAGGCTTATAAAGATCCAAATACAGATGAAAATGTTCCTGAATATTATATCGGTGGATATGACGTTCGTAAGACCATTACTTGCTCAAATTATTCTTGGTATAAATTTGACTTTTCTACCGTTTTTGCTCAATCAAATGGAACAAACCTAGCTGGCACAAACGTTCCTGCAACTAAAAACAAAATCTACTCGTTGGACATCAAAAATGATGGAATTCTAACAGGAAGAACATCTTTTGATTTTTACATTGATTCAATCCTCGTAGGAAATACTGGTGTAACGCCAAAATTGCCAGCTAATGTAGTAAACACCAAATGGACTTCTCCTTTTGGTGCATATGTAGCCCCTACTTTGGACTACACCTATTCGAATACTGTAGGAAATACAGCCAATAAAGTGGGTACAGAAAATGTGTTTACTTATTCGGCACAAAACAATAAAAACAGCTACGAGATAAACTATCCAGCCTATGACGGCTCTGGTAAAACACCATTGGATATCACTAAAAACCCATTCATTAAAGCTACTATCAGCGGAAATGTTGGCGATACACTTCGTTTCAACTTTAAAAAATCAGTTACAAATAACTATGCGTTTATAGATGGTTACAGCTATTTGAAAGTAATTGGAGCTACTGGTTATGTAGATTATGTGTTCGATTTCACACCAGTTGCTTCTACTCTTAAAGACATTGCAGAAGTGAACATGCAACTATATCCAGCAGTTGCATTTACAGGTAGCTTATTCAAAATGAGCGCTTTAATGGTAGGTGGTGATGTAGAATATTGCAGCGTAGAGCCTACAGGTATTGTAGATGTTGTGTACAA
>JAYVIX010000135.1:0-2020 GCA_043769845.1 Cytophagales bacterium | reverse complement strand
GGTCACAAACAAGGGCGGGAAAAATGTCACCCTAATTCTTTTGAGATTTGTCAATTTACGAATTGCTTGAACTTGTTCTTTACTCGGGTCGTGTAGTGTCAGTTCTTCAAGATTTTGACAGTCAAAAACTTGTTCCCAATGTTCATTTTCTTGAGTCTTACTTATGGTTAAGATTTTCACTTCGTCTTTGTTTGTAATTTCAAAGTCCGCTATAAATGCAAATCTTTCTCTATTTGGAATTGTCGTCCAATAGTCGCCTGTCCTGTCTAAAAAATCTCCAAAGTGATGTTTCATTGTCGTGTCTTTCTATTGTGCATAATTCCTAAGTATCCCCCACGTTTTGGGGTGAATCGCCAGAGGCATACAAGTTTACGAAAAAGTTTGCTCACCTCAAAATGTGGGGGATGGTCACGTTGTGCGAAGCCAAATTTGGTGGAGAATGGTCGGGGAGTTTGTGGTTCAGTGGCCAAAAAAAGCTTATGGGGAATAATGCCAGTTTTGCCTGTTTTTAATACCCAATTTTGGACTTATTTTCAATGGTTTTGGTTCTTTTTTCGTAGTATCTTTGCTTATTTTATTGCAATGGATTTTACTTTTCTCGCTTTTATTTTTTCGGCTAATTTTCCTTAAAGCATAGGCAGTATTTTCTAGCCCTAACCATTTATAGGTTATGCTTTTGCCATTATATCACTGAATATCAAGTTATTGTATTCTATTGGCGGATCTCGCCCTGCATGCCAGCTACCAATTGTTTGCATCGTATTTTGCTTGCAACAAGGGCATTCGTTTGCCACAAACCCGCTTTTTTTGAAGGCAATTTCTTGCCAATTTTTCTTTTGGAGCTTTGGCCTTGGTTTGTGGTAAAGTTGTTCATGGAGGGCGTCCATAATTTTGTGGCTTGCGCCCGCATGTAGCCCAAAATGTCTTATCTTGGTGAATTTTTTAGGCAAAATATGCTGTGAAAACCGCCTTAAAAACTCCTCGCCGTCGAGTGGCATTTGTTTTGTTTTGCTATTATCGGCATAGTCTTTATACCTAAAAGTAATCTCTTTTTCATCGATACTAATGAGCCTATGGTTGCTGATGGCCACTTTATGAGTATAACGACCCAGATATTCAATCACAGAAGTGGGCCCTCCGAAGGGCTGTTTAGCATATATTACCCAAATTTTTTTGTAAACAGTATCTAAGAATTTGGGTTCTTGTTTTTCTATTAATTCCTGCTTAATGAGCTTCCTGAGCCCTGCCATAAACTTGGCTTGGTATATTTTTCGCAGCTCGTCAATGGGGTACAAAAAGCCTTTTTTCTTTTTCTTTTTGCCCTTTTTATTGATATATTCCTCCCGATTACCTTTCAGTTTTTTCCAAGTTCCTTCGGCGGTAATTCCACCAGCGGGGATGATGCAGTGTAGGTGCGGGTGCAGGGTGAGCTCCTGCCCCCATGTGTGTAGAACGGCCGTCATTCCCGTACTTTTTATGCCATATTGAGGGTGTGCCGAAAAGCCCTTTATAGTAGCCCAAACTACTTTGAAAAGCAGCTCATACATCAGCTCGGGATACCTCATACAGAGGCCATTAAATTCATGTGGAATGGTGAAAACCCCGTGAAAATAGCGTACAGGCAGCGTGCGGTGGTGCATGCGGTCGAGCCATTGTTCCTTTTGGGTATTCTGGCACTGGGGGCAATGGCGGTTGCGGCAAGAGTTGTAGGAGATGCGTTTATGGCCGCATTTTTCATCCGTACAGGCATCTACATGGCCACCCATCGCCGCTGTACGGCACTGGCTGAGTACACGAAGGGTCTTCTGAATATAAGCGTTGGGCTTATGTTTTTGGTGAAACTGCTCGTCAAATTTTCGGATAATCTGAGCCAATGTTAGATCAGTTTTCACCTTCCGTAAAGACTATCGAGTGGGCTTTTTACGGTTTGCGTATCTCTTGAAAGTAGCTGAAGATAAACAAGTGTTGTCTCGATTTTGGCATGACCCATCAAGGCCTGAACAGTGATAATATTCACGCC
>JAYVIX010000134.1:0-23776 GCA_043769845.1 Cytophagales bacterium | reverse complement strand
GCAAAAGCGAAAATTTGTAGTCCTGAAAATACCACCCAACAATATAAGAGTAGTTCAAAATCAAGTGCTTACAGGGTAATTGCTGCAAGTTGGGTTAATTCAACAAGGAACTATTTTGCTTTCACACAAAAAGAGAGCCAAAAAGATGCGGCTGTACTAATCGCACTCATTGCAAGCGAAACGAATAAGCAAACTATACCTTCTGATTCGAGTGTTGTTGCGACTCCTAAACCAGAATTTTCAAACAACGATTCGCAACTTTTAACTTATAGCACAAACCTAAACGGCATGTCTGCGGAAAGACTAGTTGCGGTCAATAATTGGATAAAAGAACATTCTGATTTTTTGAAAAAGTATTTTAATCAAGGGAAACAAGTGGCTTTTTCTTACGTTAAGCATCTGATTGTTTGGAGATTGGTGTCGTTTAAAATACAAAAAAAACAAATAATTGCATGTTTGGTTAGTCCGCAATACGCTTCTTTTTCAGTTCTCGGTTTTTGCTCAAAAGACCGAGAATTTTTTTCTTGATTCTCGATGGCAGAAGCTTCCGTATTCGGTCAATGCGCATTTCTATCGCATGACAGGGATTGATTCCTTAAGTTTACCGAAAAGAAATTTCAGTCAAAATACAAATGGAAAGTTCCAGTACAGAATCATTTTCTGACAGCTGTAAACTTCATGGACGCGATTTTTATCAAGTAATAATTTCAAAAATATCAATCTGATGCTTTTGAACATTCTATAAAAACCACATACATGCTTTTCTATTGAGATAGCACCCGAATTTCAGCCTTCATCGCCTCCAATTCCATTTTCAAAAACTTGCCTGTATAGCTTTCTTTCACTAAAGCCACTTCTTCGGGAGTACCTTCGGCAATGATTCTGCCTCCTCCACGACCACCTTCAGGACCAATATCGATAATATGATCGGCTATTCTGATCACGTCCAAATTGTGTTCGATAATCAGAACCGAATTTCCCTTTTCGACCAATTTGTTCAAAATATCCACCATGTGCTGGATGTCTTGAAAATGCAAACCAGTAGTGGGTTCGTCAAGGATATAAAATGTTTTTCCTGTGTCTTTGCGCGACAATTCGGTTGCTAATTTCACGCGTTGCGCTTCGCCACCCGAAAGTGTAGTCGCATGTTGGCCAAGCGTAATATAGCCAAGACCCACTTCTTGCAATGTTTGAATCTTGCGAACGATTTTTGGTTGATTTTCGAAGAATTCGACCGCTTGGTCGACCGTCATATCTAGCACATCCGAAATAGATTTGCCTTTGAAACGCACTTCTAGTGTTTCACGATTGTAACGTTTGGCTTTGCAGGTTTCGCAAGGCACATGAATATCGGGCAAAAATTCCATTTCAATCAGGCGCATTCCGCCACCTTGACAGGTTTCACAACGACCGCCTTTTACATTGAACGAAAAACGTCCTTGATCGTACCCTCTGATTTTCGATTCAGGAAGTTGGGTAAAAAGACTTCTGATTTCAGTAAAAACGCCTGTATAAGTCGCTGGATTTGAACGTGGAGTACGCCCAATGGGCGATTGATCGACTTCTATTACTTTATCAATCAGTTCTAGCCCTTCTATTTTTGAATAAGGAAGCGGATTGGTTTTCGAATTGAAAAAGAATTGGTTCAGAATAGGATACAGCGTGTGATGGATCAAAGAAGATTTTCCACTTCCAGAAACGCCCGTCACACACACCATTTTACCAAGTGGAATGGTGAAAGTGACGTCTTTCAGATTGTGACCCGTAGCATTATGAAGCACAATTTTGGCATCGGTTTCTTTGCGAATCTTTTTATCAAGATTAACCATTTTCTTTCCGCTCAAATAATCGGCCGTGAGCGTTCCTAATTTTAGAAAATCATCAGGTTTGCCTTGCGCTACTATAGAACCTCCATGACGGCCAGCACCTGGGCCAATATCCAGTACATAATCCGAAGCAAGCATCATGTCCTTGTCGTGCTCGACCACCAAAACGGTATTACCAATATCACGCAAATTGCGAAGCGCTTCTATCAGTTTCACATTGTCGCGCTGATGTAACCCAATACTAGGCTCATCCATAATATACAAAACACCAACCAATTGCGTCCCGATCTGAGTAGCCAAACGAATACGTTGTGCCTCGCCACCCGAAAGTGTCCCGAGTGCACGATCGAGCGTGAGGTATTCCAAACCTACATCCAATAGAAACTGAATACGCTTTCTGATTTCTTTCAGAACTTCCGAAGCAATTTGGTTTTGTTTATCAGACAAATGCGACTCTAAATCAGCAAACCAATTTTGCAATTCATTGATATCGAAAGCGGCCAGATCTGAGATATTTTTTTCATTGATTTTGTAATGAAGCGATTCCTTTTTTAGACGTTGACCATTACATTCGTGACAGGTGACTATTTTGGCAAAACCAGCCGCCCAATCGCGCACTTTATCCGATTCTGATTCCAGTTGTTTTTTTACCAAATTAATTACCCCTTCGAAAGCGTCCATTTTTTCAGACAAAGGCGTACCTTCAATTCCATACAAAATCAATTGCATGGCTTCTTCTGGAATGTCTTTGATGGGCGTGGAAACGTTTTTCTTGAAATATTTCAGAATTTCTTGAATCTGACGAAAAGCCCAAATATCTCGGTATTCGCCAAGCGGAGCAATTCCGCCACGCGATACGCTTAATTCAGTATCAGGAATAGCCAACTCGGTGGCGATAATTTCTTCTTTGCCCAAACCGTTACAGCACTGGCAAGCACCTGCTGGCGAATTGAATGAAAAAATATTCGGAGCTGGTTCGTCATACGAAAGACCCGATTCTGGATCCATCAAAAACTTGGAATAATAATGTATATCGGCAGGCTTTTCGGGATTGATCGCAATAATCACTCCTTTGCCATGCAACATCGCTTGGGCAACCGATTGCGAAACACGGAAACGGTCTTCCTCTTTCACCACAATCCGATCGACCACCAACTCGATATTATGTGTTTTGTAACGATCGAGCTGCATTTTGGGCGTCAGGTCTACAACTACGCCATCAATACGCATTTTGGTAAACCCCTTTTTGGCATATTCGTCAAACAATTCGCGGTAATGTCCTTTTCGCTGACGCACCAATGGAGCAAGTAACATCAGTTTTTTGCCTTCAAACGTTTTCAGCAAACTATTAATAATCTGATCTTCTGACTGACGGATCATTTTTTTGCCCGTAACATACGAGTAAGCATCGCCAGCACGTGCATAAAGCAAACGAAGGAAATCATAAATCTCGGTCGTGGTACCAACGGTCGAACGTGGATTTCGAGAAGTCGTTTTTTGTTCGATCGAAATGACAGGACTCAAACCATTGATCTTGTCCACATCCGGACGTTCCATGTCGCCAATGAACGAGCGCGCATAGGCCGAAAAACTTTCCATGTAACGTCTCTGGCCTTCGGCATAGATAGTATCAAAAGCCAAAGACGATTTGCCACTTCCACTAATTCCCGTAATCACCACAAGGCTATTGCGCGGAATGCGAACGTCAAAATTTTTCAGATTATGTTCCCTTGCGCCAAATACTTCAATGAATTCTTCGGCAATAACGGGAATGATGGGGGTGTTTATTTCTTGCGTAGTCAAGGCGTGGACGATTCAATAGAAAACCAATCCGTAAAGGTAAAGTTTAAGGTTTAAAGTTCAACCTTCAATATTGAACGTTCAAAGTGTAATATTGTATATGACAACATTTTGACTTTGAACATGGAACATTAAACTTTGAACTACTAACTTTCGACTATTAACAAAAGCTTTCTATTGAATAATACGTTTTTAAAACTTTTCAAAAGAGAAACATCCAATGGCGAACACCTCGCTTTTGTAGACGGAATACGGTTTGTAGCTGTATTTTTAGTTGTCTTTTTTCACTTGCAACCCTACTTTATTCAAGTTTTCGAAACCGCTGATAACTCTTTTTTACATCTGATTTTAGCTCCTATTTACCAATACGGCTACCGTGGTGTGGATATTTTCTTTGTTCTCAGCGGCTTTGTAATTGGGTACAATCATTTGCAGTATTCTGCTAAAAATGGCAAAAATCAATCCGTTATTTCGTTTTACAAAAGACGATTTTACAGAATTTACCCGCCTTTCTTTGTCGTTATTTTATTGATTTACGTTGGAAATACGATACTGATTCCTCAGTTTTCGCATTCAGAACTACTACCTTCTTTTTTGTCTACTTGTTTGTATGTCAATACCATCACTTCTGGTTTTTACCAAATGACCGTTTTGAGTAACGTCACTTGGACGCTTGAAATTGAGATTCAGTTTTATGTATTATTTCCGCTAATTTTCATTTATTTATATAAAATAACTTCAAAAATTAGAGTTTGGTTTTTTCTGATACTCATTTTTCTGTTTACACTTCTAAAACAATTATTCCCCTTCAACATCGTGACCCTTTACGATTATTTGCCGCTTTTTCTAGCAGGAATGCTATTTGCTGATCTTTATTTTAGAGGAATAAAACTACCCTTGCGAAACCAATGGTTCATTGGCGGATGCTCTATTTTATTGTTTTACACTATCATTATTTCATTTTATAATATTAATATTTATTCATATTATAATTACATTTACCCATTTCTAATTCTTACCTTTTTCCTACTTTTAACCGAAAACAAAGTACTGCAATCTGGCTTTGTTTGTGCGGTAGGCGGCATGTGTTATTCGATCTATCTAATACATACACCAGTTATTGGCATAATGAATCGTGTGATTGACCAAATTGGGTTGCTTGATGCTTACTATTTGCCTACTCAAATTTTAGTAATAATATTGGCAAGTAGTACTTTCTACCTTTTAGTAGAAAAGCCTTTTATGTCGAAAAAATTGCGTTCCTGAATAAGCTAGTGAATCACTAAATCTTATCAATAAAGCTCATTCAAGCTTTTGCCTAAATAACGACTCACTGCCAATAGTGAGCTTAGTAGGCAAATAAGACCTCCACCCAAAATAAGGCCAGCCAAAAGAAAGGCTTCTTTTTCTAGGAATAATAGATTGGCTATTTCAGGCAAATATTTTTTGCCGTATTCAAGAATAATGAGAATGATGATAGACGCAATAAAACCACCCAGCATCCCAAGCCACATTGAGCGAAATAAATAAGGTCTTTGGATAAACCAAGATTTGGCGCCAACCAATTGCATGCTTCTGATAAGAAAACGCTGCGAATACATAGCGAGCTTAATGGTATTGTTGATTAGCAAGAAAATAACCACGAGCATAATACAAGTGAAAGCAATAGCAGCCATTGAAAGTTTCTGAATATTTTCATGAATCGTATCAGCTAAGCCTTCGATGTACGAAACCTCAAAAATGCCACCCTGATCGCTCAAGTCTTGTTTAATTTTTGCAAGTTGTACTGAATGCGAAAATGTGGGATCAATATTTAGAATAAAAGCATCACGCAATGGATTTTCGCCCATGAAATCTGCAAAATTTTCACCAGTTTCTTCGATGAATTTCTTCGCAGACACTTCGTTTGAGATAAATTGTAACTGAGGCTTGCCGTTTTTGCGCAACACATATGGCCTATTTTCGACCAGTTGCTGTATTTTTTGGATCGAATCGGCACTTAGACCTTTGTGTAAGTAAATCTGAATGCTAATATTTTCCTTGATGGTTTGCTGTAATTGATTACCCATCAGGAGCAACGTCACCCAAAAACCGATGATTGTAAGCGAAAAAATTAAGCTAAACAAGACCAAGAAGTAAGGATAACTTCCTAGTTTTTTCTTTTTGTATTTGATATCAGTAGCCATTACACGCAAACTTAATGTAAAATGTGTAAAATCTATTCTAAAACTGATTGAGAATAGATTTTACACATTTTACATTATTTGTTCTGGATCTCTTCTAATTCTTTGGCTATCTGACGATCTTTCACTTGTTCCAATTTCGAAATCTCTGTTTTGTCGGCCTCCAAACCATAGTAGTTGTTCTCATATTTTAAATACAAAGACTGTCCTTTGCTGGTATTCAATTCGAGAATATCGTATGTATTGGCATCAAAATTTCCGTAGAGAAACAGTTTATTATCGAAATAACGGTAATGAAATTTGTGCTTTTTACTTTTCACCACCTCCACGCCTGCTAATGATGTACTTAGATGTGGAGTTTGGGTAAGTCGATGATCTGGTGCGTCCAATTCTTTCGAAATAGGCTCATGTACGCCAGCACCATCTGGACTGTGTAGTTTTGGCAGATTTGGCAATGCGTCTTTATCCTTATTTTTCGGAACTTTTTTTGCCGATTTGGCTTCCTCAGAAATCAATTTAGAAGCGATTTGGCCAGAATTTTGCTCTAAAACAGGTTTTTCATTTGTTTTTGAATCAATTACGACTGCTTCGTCTGATTTGATTAGCGGTGTTGTTCTTTCTATATCTTGCTGAATAGCTGAATTGAAAATCGAATTTTCAGCTTTATTCATATAAAACCACAACCCAATTGAGGATATCAACCCCACCATGGCAGCATATTTCCACCAATTAGAATGAGAAGTTGAAACATCAATTGCATTTAGCCTGTTTTTTAACTCGGCTTTGCGGTTGGCTTTCAAGGTTTGCACAATTGATTTTTGAAGATCAAGTTCGTTCTTGAAAGCAACATTGTTGTGAAGATGTTCTTCGAAGATAGGCATTTCTTCAGGACTAAGGCTTCCTTTCAGATATGCGTCTATGAGTTCTTTTTGGTGATCGCTGCTAAGCATTATGTCTTTGTTCTAAGTGCTAGTCTAAGAAATCGTGCGTTTTGAACTTGGTTTTTACAATTTTGTCCAGTTCTTTTTTGCACTTATATTTTTTGGTTTTGGCGGTATCTGCATTTGCAAACCCCATTCTTTCTGCGATTTCATCCATCGAAAGATCATCGTAGTAGAAAAAATAGAGGATTTTTTTACAAGTCTCGCCTAATTCATTCAAACACAAATTGATAAGCTTGGCACGTTCCGTCTGATCGGCCGTGTCGGGCTCAATACTATCTTTTTGTTCATGGCTCAATCTCGACTTTCGGTCTAGCTCTTTGCGCCACAGGTTTTGGCAAATACTGTAGAGGTACGTACTAATTTTAGACGTCATCTCCAGTTTGCCCGAGGCTGCCTTTATCCAAAAAGCTAAAAGCGCTTCTTGATAAACGTCTTTGGCTTCATCTTCAGTCCCATTATTTTTGATAATCATATTGATCATCATCTTATAATTTTTCTTGTAGAGGAAGTCTAAAGCAGACTCATCACCTTTTTTTACCTTGTCGAGAATTTCCTGATCTGTCATCTGGAAGTCTCGGTTTTCGGTTTATACATAGACTTAAAAAGTTGTAACCCAATGGGCTAAATTAATTTGATGATATTATGAATTAATGAATTCATGCTTTGTTCGTCAATTCATAATATCAAAACACGCTCTAAGATTCAGTACATTCCGAAATCCTATTGTGCGGCCAGTTCAGCGGATACGTTTACCTTCATTTCCTCTGCAATTTTTTCCCAAACCAATTTTGGAACCTCTATTTTATGATCAGCTGTTTTTACAAAAAACTCGCTTTTGGCGGAAATTCCGCCTTTTTTTACGATGATGGAAGCTTTAATGGTACGTTCCATTTCTACGCCATGTACGTTCAACTTGCCAACCACATTCACTGGATATTCGCCATCGGTCGCCCAATCTATTTTCTCTGTTATTTTTCCCGAAAAAGTCGATTTGGGAAACTTCGCACTTTCCATGTATTTCTCGTTGAAATGCTCTTGCATAAGCGAGTTGTGGAATATCAGGCTGGTATTTGGCACAACAAAAGCCAATTGATTGGTCGTAGGATTGATAACGGCCGTAGCTTTGTCCGAAACAGCCTCAATGTCCTCCAATGGAGTATGTGAATAAAAAGTCACCTTGCTTGAGGTGCTTTTGAAAAGTCCTTGCGCCATGTTGAAATGGGCAAAAAGTGCGATGGTAGGAAAAAAAAGGTAGCGTTTCATAAAGGATATTTAAAGATTAACTGTTGACGATTGATTCAAAACTACTTATTTGCGTTTTCCCGTTCCAAATGTTCTTGAAATATTAAATCCAAAGCGAAATTCGCTACGTCCCCAGTCTGAGGTAGTAAACGGAATGAATTGGGTTTCGTTCAACGATGGGGCATTTGTCAGAAACACTTGAAAGACATGGCCGCCTGTTTCGATTTCTACACCACCACTGGCTACAGGAATATAAGGTCGCGAATTGCCTTGCTCGTAATACTTGTTGATCGTTTGTGTGTATTCGGCAGTGAACGACATGCTTCTGGTAAATTTGTAACGACCTGCGCCACTCAAAGCAAAAATATTGTTGTTTGTAAAATTAGACGGAATAAGGTTGATATGTACTAAAGTAGGCGTAATCTGAAAACTGAATTTTTCGTTGAACTTGCGCGCAATTAAAATTTCGGAAACGTACGACCAGGCATTTACTCCTGTATAATCAGAGCCTTTGGTGTTGGAGCGCATGTTTGCCTTGCCCAAAAGTGTCAGCGTAATGGGCATCGAAAGATCTTCGAACTGTGCGAGTATTTTGTATTTCAAAGTTCCTTCATACAATTTATCGACCGAATTGCGACCAATTCCTACCATCAATTTATCTGTGATTCCGTAGTCGAACGTAAGGTGCATGTAGGCAATATCCAAACCCCATAATGTTGATTCCCCGTCTTTGAAATCTCCAAAACGATGGCCCACTCTAAATTCCAAAGCCTTTTTTCCAAGACATTCTACCGTTTGGTTGTTGGCTAATCTGGTATTTTTGAAAGTCGACCGCACGCGTACTTTTTCCTTTGGCTGCTCGTTTTCCAAAGATTTCAAGAGATCGTCTTCCTGGGCAAATAATGGAACAGCTAAAAAGCAGGTCGAAAGTATTAAAAATAGTTTTTTCATGAGTTATTTTTATCTGAATGGAATATTGATTGCGTTAGAAATGGTATTTCGATATTGTTTTGTCTGAAAGCAGCTACAATTGCCTTTAGAGCATCGCTTTTAGCTATTTCAAAATCTTTGGATTCCTTAAAATTTATCCAAAAATTAATCGAAAGTTCAATCGAATAAGGACTCAAGCTAGTGTAAAAAACATCTATGTCGTCTTTGCGGGTGACAGAATTGAGCGATATAATTGTGTTTTTAGCTACCAAAAGTACTTTGTCGAGATCGGCATTGTAGGTGACTCCAACTTTTATTTCGATTTCGCGCAGGCCGTATTTGCTAAAATTGACAATGTTTCGTTCCCAAATTTCCTTGTTTGGTACCGTAATGTATTGTCCTTCATCGTTTAGTAAAATGGTGTTTGGAATGTTTATTCTCGCCACTTTTCCGAATACATGATCACTGCATTGGATATAATCGCCAATATGAAATGGATGGCGAAAACTAATGATGATTCCTGAAATAACATTGGCCGCAATATTCTGAAAAGCCAATGAAATGGCCAAACCGATTAGTCCCGCACCTGCCAAAATGGATGTGACGGTTTTTTCCAAACCCAATACTTCCAACGCACTAAATGCACCAGCGAGGTAAATAATGATCCCGACCAAGCTTTTGACAATTCCTTTTACATTTTCGCCCGTGCTGACATTGGCCAAAAGGCGGTCGATTACTTTTTTGGAAAGCCCTGCAAAACCTACAAAAAGCAAGAATACGATGGTTGCCAATACCAAGTTTGGCAAAATCAGCACGGTAGCGTCAAACCATTTTTGAAGCTTGTCTATCAGCAAGACAAGCGTTTTATTGATGTCTATCAACATTTTATGCAATTCCAAATTTGGAGTTTTAACTGTCAAATATAGTTTTTTTGTCTACAAAATCATTCCACTTCATTCGGGCTTTGTAGTGGGCTTTGCTTATTTGCCTAATTTTCTTCTTTTTGCAGTAAATAAAAACTTTTTGCTTTGTCAAAGATTGTATCAATATTCTTTCTTTCATTTTGCCTTTCTTATCTGGCAAAATCACAAAACGCCATTTCACTACTTCCGATAGGGACTTCGATCACTTACGGAATCGGTTCTGCGGACGGCAACAGCTATCGAAAAGTCTTGTACGAAAAGCTGCTTACAGAAGGATTTTCGGTCAAAATGCTTGGAAGTCAGCAAAATGGAAATTTTCTGCAACCGGCCAATGAAGGTTATCCTGGTAAAACGATCAGTTTTTTGCAAGATTCAATTGTGCCCAAAATTGCTCCTTTAAAACCCAACTATATCCTACTTGAAATAGGGGTGAACGACATGAGTTTCCCGATTGAACCAGAAAATGCCCCTTTTCGATTAAGTAATTTATTAGACAAAATAGCGAGCGCATGTCCTGATGCGACTATTTTGTTGGCTTCTATTTCGCCCATTTGGACAAATAGAATCATGGACTATAACAAATCTTTGCCTGGCATTGTAGATCTTAAGAGAAAACAGAACATGAAACTGTATCTGTGCGACATGTATCATTCAGGCATAGTGATAAACGATGTCCCCGATGCGATACATCCAAACGAAGTGGGTTATGCCAAAATGGCCAATGTTTGGGCGGACGCTATTTTGTCGATTCAGAAAAAAAGCTTGCTGCCAACTACACCATTGAATTTTTCGGCACAAGCTGGCCCAAGACAAAATGTGGTGCGTTGGTCGGCTGCATTTCAGACTAAGGGATATAAAATAAAACGTTCATTATCAGCTAGCGGTACTTTCAAAGAGGTAGCTAAAGTGACTAAAAACTATTGGTGGGTAGATACTAGTGTGACTAATAATACGACCTACTATTACACTGTTTCGGGTTATAACGACCAAGGCGAAAGCGAGCCAAGTACCATCGCAAATGCAACGCCTGCCGAAAATTTAACCATTGCGATCAATTGTGGCGGAAGCAAAAGTGCTGGTTTCTCGGAAGATTTTGGCTACGAAGGTGGTGAACGTTCAAATTGGTATTGGGACAAAATCAATCTAAAAAATGTAACAAACCAGAATGCGATTTTTGTTTTCAAAACAGGTCGTCAAGGAAGTTTTGTTTACAAGATTCAGAATTTAGATCCTACAAAATTCTATGCGTTAAAACTCAATTTTGTAGAAGGCACTTTTTCGCAACCTGAAAAACGAGTGTTTGATGTGGAAATAAATGAGGTGAAAAAACTAGCCAATTTTGATATTTTCGAAAAGACTAGAACCAAAAACCTAGCTCATTCCGAAAGTTTCTACTTAAAGCCCACTGCCAAAGGCGAGTTCAATATTCGCTTTATTTCCGAAATAGGTGATGCTATTGTGAATGGAATTGAGATTGGAAATTAAAAACCAAATCAGACTAGATCAAAGGGGCTTCTGCTTTTAAGAACATTTTTACTTTTCACTATTTATTTAAATCAAAGAATATAGTCTTGTTATGTAATATTATTCATGTATTATTTGGTATTTAAATTAACATTTTTAATCAATAAAAATAATAAATCGAACTAATTTACAGCGATTTAACAAAATTCGCTAACAAAAGTCATTGTTGTAATATTAGGATAAAATTGTCGTTACATTATCTACACAAACTGGTAATGATTTATTGTTATGCTAGTCATCTAGGGCTAATAATGCAGGTCTAGCTTTGTGGCTTAACAAAAACTTATCATAATGTCAAAAAACTGGTACACTCTCTTTTTCGTGTGGTCACTCCTTTTTGGGGCTACGCGAACAACGTTTGCACAGTCTGCAACTGACGTATTCATTTCTGAATATGTGGAAGGAAGCAGCAACAATAAAGCCATCGAGCTTTATAACGGCACAAATTCCCCGATCGACTTGACCGCAGGAAATTATGTGATTCAAATGTATTTTAACGGAAATGTAGCTGTAGGTACAACTGTTACACTTACAGGAACAATTCCTGCAAACACTACTTATGTGTTGGCTAATGCCTCTGCTTCATTTATTGTGGCAAATGGTGGGACTTTGATTCCAAACATTACTTCTTCCGCAAGTTTTTACAATGGGGACGATGCAATCGTGTTGCGCAAAGGAGGTGCCTCTGGAGCAATTTTGGACGTAATAGGACAGGTAGGTTTCGATCCTGGTACTCAATGGGGTACGGATCTTGCATCTACAGCCGATAATACGATTAGACGTAAAACATCTATTTGTGCAGGAGACATCACTTCTTCTGATGCATTTGACCCAACAACAGAGTGGGACGGTTTTGCACAAGACGTATTCAGTGGTTTAGGTGCCCATACTTCTTCATGCTCAACACTAGGTGCATCAATCACCCTGACACCCACTACTCTTAATTTTACTACAACGGTAGGTACACCTTCTTCTACAGAGTCTTATGTATTATCGGGCAGTTCATTAACAAGTAATGTAGATATAACAGCACCAGCCACATTCGGTATTTCATCTTCAGCAGGCGGCCCTTTTTCTGGCAGCCTTATAATAGATGCTACTACTGCAAATGCAGGTACTACACTTTATGTACAATACAATCCAACATTGGCAGGAAATCATTCTGGTAACCTAACACACGTTAGCGGATCAACTTCAGCTAACCTTGCTGTTCAGGGATCTTCTGCATCTACTTCTATTACACCAATTTACACCATCCAGGGTACAACTGATATTAGCCCATTAGATGGTACCGTGGTAACTACTGAAGGTGTAGTAGTAGCTGATTTTCAAGGCACTGGCCAATTAAACGGTTTTTACATACAGGATGCAACTGGTGACGGAAACACTTCAACTTCTGACGGAATCCTTGTTTTTAACACCACTTATCCTGTAAATGTTGGTGATTTGGTAAGGTTGACTGGTGAGGTTGACGAATTCTTCAACATGACAGAAATCAAAACTCTTTCTGCGTTAACAGTTCTTAGCACGGGAAATGCACTTCCTGCTGCAGTCAACATTACTTTGCCAGTTGCTGCAATCGCAGACTTGGAAAAAAGCGAAGGCATGTTGGTTTCTTTCCCACAAACACTTACTGCTACTGAAGTTTATGCACTTGGCCGTTTTGGTGAGGTGTCGCTTTCTGCAAATGGTCGTTTGTTTAACCCAACAAACTTTATCGACCCCAATGACAATCCTGCTTCAGGAATATCAAGCACAGGAACAAGCAACCTTGCTGCTGTTACAGCTCAGCAAGACCTGAACAATAGAAGCAGAATCCTTTTGGATGATGCAAGCAGCGTTCAGAATCCTGCTGTAGTTCCTTACCTAAACCCTGTCGACACTACACTCCGTATCGGAAGCACTGTAGCGAATGTAACAGGTGTTTTGGAATATGCTTTCAGCAAATACAGGATTCAGCCAACAGTTGCTCCTTCTTTCAACTACGCTGCAAGACCTACAGTGCCCACAGTAGGTGCTGCAAACGTGAAAGTAGCTTGCTTTAACGTACTTAACTATTTTAATGGAGATGGTATGGGAGGTGGTTTCCCAACAGCTCGTGGTGCGCATACTTTGGTAGAATTCAACCGCCAGAGAGCAAAAATCATTGCTGCTATTTCACAATTGAATGCAGATGTAATCGGTCTAATGGAAATTGAAAACGATGGTAGCAGCTCTACTTCTGCCATTGCAGATTTAGTGAATGGTTTGAATGCTGCAACTTCAAGTGGTACTTATGCTTATGTGGTAGATCCAACTCCTGCTAACGGTGGCACTGGTACAGACGCCATCAAAGTAGCGATGATCTACAAACCTGGTGTTGTATCACCTACAAGTCTTTCTATTGCTGATAACAATGCTGTACACAACAGACCTCCGCTTGCTCAAACATTTACTTTGAACACAAACAGCGAGAAATTTACTGTCGTTGTAAATCACTTTAAATCGAAAAGCTCTAGTGGTGCTTCTGGTTCTGATTTAGATCAATTGGATGGGCAAGGTGCATACAACAATGCAAGAAAATTACAAGCAAGTGCTTTGTTAACTTTCATTTCAGGAATACAAACTACTACGGGCGATCAGGACATCATCACGGTAGGTGACTACAATGCTTATGGACAAGAAGACCCGATCGATATATTTTTGGCTGGTGGTTTGGTGAACCTTTTACCAAATAGCTACTCGTATGTATTTGACGGACAAACTGGTTCTTTAGACCATGCACTTGTTTCTTCAAGTCTTACTTCTGCCGTAACTGGTGCTGACAAATGGCACTTGAATTCTGATGAGCCGATCTTTAAAGATTATAATCAGGAATTCAATCCAGCTTATGCTTATAGCGCTGGTCCTTTCCGTTCATCAGATCATGATCCTTTGTTGTTAGGATTTAACCTTCAGCCTGCTATTACTTCTTTCAAATTACAGTTATTGCACAGTTCAGATGGTGAAGGTGGTTCTGCAAACATGGCCAATTTCGCAGCTGTTCTTGAGAAATTGGAAGGCGAATATCCTAACACAATCAAAATTTCTTCTGGCGACAACTGGATCCCTGGTCCATTCTTTAATGCTTCTGGCGACAGACCTGCATTAGATGCTACTTTAAGAAGTGTTTACAACCAACATTTTGGTAATACGGCAAGCAGCACATTCCGTGCTAGTATAGGAAGGGCAGATATTTCTATCCTTAACTTGTTGAAATACGATGCTTCTGCATTCGGTAACCACGAGTTTGATGCTGGTTCAAATGTGGTAGGTGAAATAGTTGGATTTGAATTGAGCGGTACTGACAAACGATGGACTGGTTCTCAGTTTCCATATCTAAGTGCTAATCTCGATTTCAGTGGTGATGCTAGTTTAGCTTCATTATTCTCAAATCAGATTCTTGACAGCAAAAAATATCTGTTAAATCCGGATACGTTAAAATCAACGACTCCAAGAAGGAAAATAGCTCCTGCAACAATCGTAACTGTAAATGGTGAGCAAATTGGTGTGGTTGGTGCTACTACTCAGATCCTTGAGTCAATCAGCTCTGTAGGTGGTGTGAAAGTAAAAGGTTCTAAAACCAACAACATGACTGAACTTGCTACTTATATACAACCAGTTATTGACCAGTTAAGAGCAATGGGCATCAATAAAATAATTGTTGCTTCCCACTTGCAGCAAATCGCTTTAGAAAAACAACTAGTTGGTTTACTTCATGGTGTAGATATCGTGATAGCAGGTGGTTCTTCTACTTTGCTTGCTGATGCTAACGATGCTTTACGTCCTAGTGATGTAGCTGTTGATACTTATCCATTGGTTTCTCAGAATGCCGATAGCGAGCCTGCCCTAGTAGTGAACGTAGATCAAGAATGGAAATACGTTGGTCGTTTGGTAGTGGATTTCGATTTAAATGGTGTTTTAGATTTAAGCAGTCTAGATTCAACTATCAACGGAGTGTATGCTACTACTGACGAGATGGTAATCAATCTTCATGGAAGCGCTGCAAACGCATTTGCTGCAGGCACAAAAGCTGCTCGTGTGAGAACATTGGTGGATGCTGTGAATGCTATTATTGCGGCTAAAGATGGTAACATTCTTGGTAAAACAAGTGTGTACTTGAACGGTAGAAGAACAGATGTTAGAACGCAAGAAACTAACTTTGGCAACTTGTCTAACGATGCCAACATTGCGATTGCTAAACAATATGATTCTACTGTACTAGTGGGTATCAAGAATGGTGGTGGTATCAGAACCTCAATTGGTGAAGTAGTTGCTGACCCTTCAACAGGTACTTATCAGGAAGTTCCACCATTGGCTAATCCTGTAGCAGGAAAGCTTGAAGGCGATATTTCTCAGCTAGATATTGAGAACTCTTTGAGATTTAATAACAGCTTGTCACTTGTCTCTGTTACTGCATCTCAACTTCTTCAGTTAGCAAACCATGGTGTAGCTGCAACAGTTCCCGGAGCAACTCCTGGTCAATTTCCTCAAATCGGTGGCTTGAAGTTTAGCTTTGATGCAACTTTAGCTGCTGGTAGCAGAGTTAAAAACTTAGTAGTAATAGATTCAACTGGTAAAACCTTGGATGTAATTGCGAAAAATGGTGTTGTTCAAGGCGATCCTGCCCGTGCTATCCGTGTGGTAACTTTAACTTTCCTTTTAACAGGTGGTGATGGTTATCCTTTCCCATCTTTCATTACTGCAAATCCTTCTTTTGCAAACAGAGTTGATCTAGTAACTGTTGGTGCTCCTAAAACAGGTTTGGCAACTTTCACTGATAATGGTTCTGAGCAAGATGCTTTTGCAGAATACATTGCAAGCAGGTATGCTACAACTCCTTACAACAAATTGGATGAGGCAATGGTACAAGACGACAGAATCCAAAACCTGGCTGTAAAAAGCGACAGCGTATTGGGAACTGCTCCAGTTGTATCTAACTTCTCTAAATCGACAAATGAAGATGTTACTTTAGCATTCACTGCTTCAGATTTCACTAACGCATTTGCTGATGTGGATGGAGATGCTTTGACAAATGTCACTATCGTTTCTCTTCCTACACGAGGTCTATTGAAACTGAACAATGTAGAGGTAACTACGGGTCAGACAATTGCTGCTGCACAACTTTCTACTTTACGCTTTGTTCCAAATTTAAATGTGTTTGGTTCTGATACCTTTAGCTATAAAGGTTCGGATCTTGCATTTGAGTCAAACAACGCAAAAGTCTCGATTGCAATAATATCAGTAAACGATGCGCCAGTTGTAACTAATTTCTCTAAAACAGTAACAGAGGACAGTACAATTGTATTTACTGCATTCGACTTTTTAAATGCTTACTCAGATGTTGAAGGCAAGCAGTTGGATAAAATAACCATTGTTTCGCTTCCTACACTTGGTAAATTGAAACTGAACAATGTGAACATCTATGCGGGTCAGGTAATAGGTCGTACCAAACTTTCTGGAATTACATTTGTAACAGATCCTAACGCGTTTGGCACAGCCTCTTTCGCTTGGAAAGCGTCAGACTTAAACAGCTATTCACTTAATGCGACTGTTTCCATCACAGTTCTGGCAGTAAATGATTTACCTATTGTGTCTAACTTTACCAAAAACGTGAACGAAGACCAAACGCTTGTTTTTTCTCATTTCGATTTCTTGAATGCCTATTCAGATGCAGAAGCAAAACCGTTGAATAAAATAACTGTTGCTTCTCTTCCTACTCTCGGCAAATTGAAACTGAACAATGTGGATATTGTGGCAGGTCAGAGGATTGGCGTTACACAACTTGGCGCCATTAGCTTTGTTCCTTATTCTAATGTTTTTGGTTCAACCTCGTTTGCATGGAAAGCATCAGATTTTGTGAATTATTCGCAGAATGGGGTTATTACCATCAACGTAAATTCGGTCAACGATGCACCTGTGGTAAGCTTAACAGGCCCACCTAATGGATCAACATTTGCCGCTTTGTCTACTATTGCTTTCACTGCCACTGCATCTGATATAGATGGAACAGTGAAAGTACAGTTTTATGCAGGCTCAACACTAGTAGGCGAAGATCTAGAGGAACCTTTCAGTTTCGATTGGCATGCTGTGGAAGCTGGAACATATGCACTGACAGCCAAAGCCGTGGACAATGAAGGAGGTGTAGCTGTATCTAATGCTATTTCTGTAACCGTAGGCTGTACTGCCAACGGAGGAATAACAAGATATGTTTATTCAGATATTTACGGATCAAATATATCAGATCTGACTTCTCATCCGAAATACCCTAATGACTGGTTCAAGAAAACTATCTTGAATTCTTTTGAAATCCAGATCAATCAAGGGAATTATTTTGGCACAAGAATAATAGGATATATCTGCCCACCTCAGTCGGGTAATTATACCTTTTATGTTTCAAGTGACGATAAAGCGGAACTTTGGTTGAGTACAGATTCAAGCAAGGCAAATAGAGTGAAGATTGCTTCAGTTCCAAACTTGACAAATTTCAGAGAGTATACTAAATATCCTGCTCAAACATCTGTTCCAGTATATTTAGTAAAAGGAGCTGTTTACTTTGTGGAGACTTTGCACAAAGAAAACAATCAGAACGACCACCTTTCTGTAGCTTGGAGAATGCCTGATAATACATTCCAAAACCCTATTTCAGGCGTGTACCTATCTACTTATCCTGAAAGTGCACAGTTGCGTGCAGAAGAATCATTTACTGAATCTACTGAAACACTAGCCAGTGAAATGATGGTTTCTCCAGTTCCAGCGGTTGATTTTGTGAATGTCGATTTTACTTCAAATGGTGGAGGAACGGAAATATCAATTCTTGACGCTCTTTCTCACGAAGTGTTACATACTAATATAAGTGCAGTTTCAGGAAGCAATAGAGTTCAGCTTTCTGTACAAAACCTTGCTGCTGGTATTTATTATGTAAACGTTATTTCTGAAGAAAAAAGAAGCGTACACAAGATTGTGGTTTCTGGTAAATAACCAATTTTGATTTTTTAAAACTGGAGAGCCTGCGGTAATTACTGCAGGCTCTTTCATTTACGGTGGTTTGTCAGTTATATCATTTCCCTCTCGGCTCGAATAGTCAAATATTAAGTCGTTTTTACTTTCAAAAGGGCCTCTAAACCTTCTACACCTTTTGTATTAAATGAGTTTACCTTATGTATCGTTTGTTGTCTATAGCTTAACAAACAGTTAAACAGCTCTTTACTTAGAGGAGTATAATTTGGTTTACCTTGTAGAAGAATTAACCAAGCTATGGAACGACATACAATATTGTATTCTTTTTGATCCTTCTCTGATTTCAATCTGCAGCTTTTAGGAATGTCTTCGTCCTTTTTTATAAAATTTTAAATCAAACAATCATGAAAAAAATTCTGTTACTGCTCCTGTTTCCGGTGCTTTTAAATGCGCAAACTACCACTATAGTACTGCAACCAGGGTCTGAAGGCAAGGATGCCCTTGTTATGACAGATTATAGAGGAAATTTTGCTACAAACAATTATGGTGATTCTTCTGATTTAAATTCTAACATATACGGGTATAACTATCATCAAAGATCTCTTATACAGTTCGACCTTTCCTCCATTCCTTCAGGCGCTGCTATTATCTCGGCTACTCTTACATTATATGCCAACGGTCAGGGTCATTATAACGGAAATTGGTATGATAATAATGCTTCCTACTTGAAGAGAGTTACTACGGCTTGGGATGAGGATATTGTAAATTGGGCGAATCAGCCCGCAACAAGCCCCGGAGGATTGTACTTACCACGTAGTGTCTATGCTAATCAGAACTATGTCTTGGAGGTTAGTAGTGCAATTTCGGACATGTATCTTCATCCTGCGTCTAACCATGGTTTTATGCTTCAATTGATAAAAGAAGAAATTGCCCTTGCAGGCTTGCTTTTTGCTTCAGGTGATCATCCCAACGCTGCATTGCACCCTAAATTGGAAATTACCTATCAAATGGGTGACAAATACTTTGTTCCTGATCCTGCTTTTCGTGCAGCGCTAAAAACATTGTACCCCACCTGTTTTAACGGAGATTCTCTTCTCACGCAAAATGCAATAGCTGATTCAAGAAACAGCCTCAACGTAATCGGCAGAGGCATATCAAGCCTAGAGGGAATTCAGTGGTTTCGGCAGTTAGAAAAACTTTATTGCGGTAATAATAACTTGACTACTCTTCCTCCCTTGCCATACAATATCACCATTTTAGACGCAAGCCGCAACTGTTTCTGTGGTTCCGTTCCAGGTAAACCAATCAATATTAATGCAGGCAACTGGAAGATCGAGCCCAATAAATCGAGCTGCCTCCCACACATCACTTTAGTGGAAACTGATTATATCACAAAAGCAAATCAGCCAATTACGATGAAAGTAGGGAAGTCTCTGTCTTTCGATGGAGTGGATGATTTTTACTCTATCCCAGGGCTTCCTAGTCTTACAGGACCTTTTACCATTGAATACTGGGCCAACCCTAAGGTAACTCCCACTCAGTTAGCCTACCCTGAATTGAATGGAATCGCTAACCAATGGAATCATTTCGCGATGATAAAAACCGCTGCAAACTCTCCATTGCAGGTTTATTTGAATGGTGAATTAAGAGTGACAAATAATGCTGTTACCACCGCTACCCTGACTGGCCTGCTTATAGGCCACGGAAGCAACCTCTATAAGGGACAAATGACTGATCTAAGGATCTGGAAAACAATAAGAACGCGAGCCGAGCTAAAAACATCATTGTATGGCTTTGTTTCCGAAAAACATGGCGATTTGATCGGATTCTGGAAAATGAATGCACACTCGGGTTCGCTACTAAAAGACTACTCAGGCCAAGGTCTCACCGGGACGATATCAGGAGCAATGTGGATTACCGAGAATAGTACACACACATTTGAATGGACCCCTGGCACGAATCTGTCTTCCATTGTCGGAAGTAATACAACGTTTACAAGCAGTGAGGAGGGGATTTATAATTATGTGGTAACTGCCACAAATTCAAAAGGTTGCAAAGTTTCAAAAAACGTAAATGTGAATGTGCAAAATACAAACCCTTGTAAAGTACATGTAACAGTGCCAGAAACGGAATATTTTACAAAATTGGATACTGCGGTAGTGTTAAAAATTGGAAGGACAGTTTTGCTTGATGGGAGATATTCTCAATTGTCTAACATAGCAGATAGATATGCGCCATTTACGGTCGAGTACTGGATGAAACCTTCTGATTTGCCTTTGTCGTTGAAATTTCCAGAGTTACAAGGCATCGTGGGGGAATGGAACCATGTAGGTATTACTTGCCCAAGTCTGAATGGTACACTCAATGTGTATGTAAATGGGAGGTTGGCCGCTGTCAGAGAGAATAATAGTAAGTCGATGATGTACTATGTTCCAACCCGAATAGCCGAAGAATATGATGAAAATACGGAAAAAAGGGATAGGGGCCTTTTGAATGACCTTAAATTATGGAAGTCGATAAGAACGCCACAGGACTTAAAAGCGTCCATGTTTAATTTCGAAGATTATAAAAATCCCGATTTGCTAGGTGCTTGGAAAATGAATGAAAACAAAGGAGGCGACCTGAGAAACTTGGGCGGCAATCATAAGTATAGCTGGATCTATGGCAGTCTGGTACCAGAAGGAAGTAACCTAACATACAGCTGGACACCATCCGCCAATTTATATGGGCAATCTGGGGGGGATATTAATTTTAAGACCAGTACGGAAGGAGAATATACATATACCGTCACAGCTACTGATGAGCGAGGTTGCAAAGCATCCCAGAAGGTGAAAGTGCGGGCAACCAATCTGGTGAAACCTGGTACGGATTTTGCCCATCCCATCTATTTTGGCTTGCTGGACAGTGTTACTCGCTATACCAACACACAGAACAATAGCAAACTCAGAGGTTTCAAGAACGATTATGGAGTGCGTGGTGACGACATTTTTTATAAGTTTACTGTTTCTTCGTCCGCAGTTGTTACGGTAAATCACTGAGGTTCAGATCTTACAAAAATGTTGATGTATCTTTTCGACAGTAATAAAAATAAAATCCAGTGGAATGAATGGGATGGGCAGAGTATCCCTTGTTCAGATGGCCCCAACAGTGTTGCGTTTACAAGAAAAGTGGCTGCGGGAACATATTATGTGGCAGTGGAGGCCGATTACGAGGCAATCGGAGACATCACCACCACTATTGACGTATTTCCATGTGAGGGTAGCCCGGCTGGAGTAAGTACGTCAAACCCTATCGTGATAGGCAATGCTGTAGGGTCGTGCTTCAACTATGCAAGTACCAAGACCAATACGATTTGCTATACCAACAATATTGGGAATGCGAGCCCTGATATTTCCTATAAAATCACCCTTGCTTCCGATCAGACCTTAAATGTATCCACCTGTGGTTCAGAGATTTCTGGTACAGCGTTTTATATCGAAGGCAATGGTCTTTATTATGAGCAAGGCACCTATAATTGCTCTAACCCGAACCATCCCACTTTTTCTCGTAACCTTGCAGCAGGAACCTATTACATTTCAGTAGAAGGGAAGGCTTCAGAAATAGGTGGCATCACTTTGCAAGTATCAACAGGTGGTTCTTGCAGAATGGGCCAAACAGAAAATTCAGATAACAGTAATACAACGGATATGGATATTGAAAATGTTCTATCACTTTATCCCAATCCAACCAGTGGTAAAACAAACTTGAATCTTCCAGGAATAACTGAACCTGTCTCAGTGAAGATAAACGACCTCTCTGGCAGAACGGTTATCAATTTAGAGGCGACCTCTCCCGTAACAGAAATAAATACTGAGAATCTGGCTGAAGGAATGTACTATGTATCGTTCACTTTCCAGAATAAAAGTGTTTCCAAGAAACTAAATGTTACGAAATAAGAAGTGTACACAATATTGTGGTTTCTGGTAAATAACCAATTTTGATTTTTTAAAACTGGAGAGCCTGCGGTAATTACTGCAGGCTCTTTCATTTACCAACATACTTTTTATTTCTCCGAATTGAAAACAGACGCAAAACTGTTGTTTGACAAGAAGAAACTGCAATTTCAATATTTTCGAAAAGACCATAACCAAAATTGGCTCTTGCCAAAAGTTTCTGTGCAGCAATCACCCAACGAGTTTAATATCAGATGCAATCGTGAACGGGATTGAAATTGGGAATTAGTAGCATTGTCTGGACAATTGAAACTTGATCGGAATCGTCATTTTAACTTTTACGAGATTTTTATCCACTTTTTAAATAATTAATTAAATTTAATACATTTGAATTATATGATTTATTTCACTGTCGCTGGCCTGCCTAATGGTTTGGCCAGCAGTTTGATGCCCAGTTCTTTGAGGCGTTTTCGGTTGCCACTTGTAAATCTGATCTGCCAAGATCTCCTTGGGATAATAGCCAAAACGCTTCTTGTATTGCCCAACATAGTCTTGCACATGGCTGCCTTCATTAAAAGCATCCAAACTCAGCTCATCCTAAAACGAAAATCCATAGACTAAAGAAACATTAATCTTTGGCCCAAATTCAGTCTTTGCCATACAACACGGTCGAAATCAGGCTTTCGACACATTCTGCAGGCAACCAGGTGACGGAAAAAGACAGGAAACTTGCAATATCTAGTCTTGGCGCCACCCATCAGGCCAAAGGAAATGAAAATTGCAAGTAGAAATAAAAGGAAAAACCACCTCAGAGCTTCGCCCGTTAGGTAATATAGGATTTGATGAAAAATATATGAGGTCACATCCTGCTCTAGTTTTGTAGAGGCAGGGAAATTGGTTAGAATTGTGAAGTTGAAAGACTTTCGAATTTTTGCAGAACCCTTAATTACATCTTTATGAATAGCATGTTGTTTGTTCTTTTTGCGGGCTTTTTGGGCCTAATCGCACTTTGGATTTTGTTTTATTTTATTCCAATTGGTCTTTGGATCACCGCTATTTTCTCAGGCGTGAAGATTGGGTTGTTCAATCTTGTGTTTATGCGCATTCGAAAAGTACCACCAAGTCTGATCGTGAATAGCATGATTACTTCCACCAAAGCAGGTTTGAACCTGACGGTAGAAGATTTGGAAACCCATTATTTGGCTGGTGGAAATGTGGGAAATGTGATCAAAGCTCTTATTTCGGCCGACAAAGCCAATATTTCGCTTTCGTTCAAACAAGCTACCGCGATAGATTTGGCTGGTCGTGATGTATTCGAAGCAGTACAAACTTCGGTTAACCCGCAAGTAATCAACACACCAAACGTAGCAGCTGTGGCACAAGATGGAATTCAGTTGATCGCCAAAGCACGTGTAACTTTGAGAGCTAACATTGCTCAATTGGTCGGTGGAGCTGGCGAAGAAACAATCTTAGCAAGGGTGGGCGAAGGAATCG
>JAYVIX010000133.1:0-6456 GCA_043769845.1 Cytophagales bacterium | reverse complement strand
TAACCTTGCGTAATAGCAGTGAGTGAAACTTTTTCTTGGATTATGAACAGAACGATCAAAAAAATAGCCGTTTTAGGCTCGGGCGTAATGGGTTCGCGAATTGCATGTCATTTCGCCAACATTGGTGTGGAAGTTTTATTGCTTGATATTGTCCCAAAAGAGCCAAACGCACAAGAAACGGCAAAAGGATTGACGCTCGAAATCCCGATAGTGCGCAACCGAATTGTGAACGATGCGCTTGCGGCAGCCATCAATTCTAATCCTTCTCCGATTTATAAAAAGTCGTTTCAAAACCGTATCAAAACTGGAAATTTTGACGACAACCTAAAAGATATTGCTTTAGTAGATTGGATTATTGAAGTGGTGGTCGAAAACTTGGCCATCAAACAATCGCTCTACGAAAAAGTGGAAGCAGTTCGCAAACCTGGTACCATCATCACGACCAATACTTCGGGCATTCCGATGTTTTTGCTCATCAAAGGTAGAAGCGAGGATTTCAAAAAGAACTTCTGCGGAACGCACTTCTTCAACCCGCCACGTTATCTGAAGTTGTTGGAAATTATCCCAAGTCCTGAAACGGATCCTGAATTGGTGAAATTCCTGACAAATTATGGCTCGAAACAGCTAGGCAAGGACACCGTATTGTGTAAAGATACTCCTGCCTTTATTGCCAACCGTGTCGGGATTTATTCAATCATGGCCATTCTTCATTCGGTCGAAAAACTGGGTTTGTCGGTCGAAGAAGTAGATAAACTGACTGGCCCTGTGATTGGTCGCCCCAAATCGGCCACTTTCCGTACGGGCGATGTGGTAGGTTTGGACACGTTGATCAATGTAGCTAACAACCTTCACGCAGGTATTCAAAATGACGAATGCAAAGACAGTTTTGCCTTGCCCGATTTTCTCAAGAAAATGAGCGAGAACAAATGGCTGGGAGATAAAACAGGACAAGGTTTTTACAAAAAGACCAAAAATGAAAAAGGCGAAACTGAAATCCTTTCGCTCGATCTGAAAACACTGGAATATAAACCTCAAGGAAAAACCAAGTTTGCGATCTTAGAAGCCACAAAACCAATAGAAGACCTGAAAAAACGCTACAAAGTATTGGTAGCTGGTCAGGACAAAGCGGGCGAGTTTTATAGAAGTTCGTTTTCGAGTTTGTTTGCGTATGTTTCGAACCGAATTCCTGAAATTGCTGATGAAGTTTTTCGCATCGATGCTGCCATGTGTGCCGGTTTTGGCTGGGAACTTGGCCCATTCGAAATGTGGGATGCGATTGGTATCAAAAATGCTTTGCCAATAATTGAAGCAAATGGCGATAAGGTTGCGCCATGGATTGGCGAAATGCTTGCCGCTGGAAATGAGTCGTTCTACAAAACTCAGAATGGCATCAAACAGTATTACGATATCCCGAGCAAATCCTACAAAGTCATTTCTGGCCGTGAAGTATTCATTATTTTAGAAGACATCAAACCAAGTAAAGTCATTTGGGGAAATGCCGATTGTAGTGTGATCGACCTTGGAGATGGGATCTTGAATTGTGAATTCCACAGCAAGATGAACACAATGGGCAGTGGAGTTGTAGCTGGAATCAACAAGGCCATCGAGTTGGCCGAAAATGGCTACAACGGCTTGGTAATAGGAAATCAAGGACAAAATTTCTCTGTTGGCGCCAACCTTGCTATGTTACTCATGTATGCCGTGGAGCAGGAATGGGACGAGATCAATATGATGATTCGTACGTTCCAAAACACCATGATGCGCGCTCGTTATTCGTCTATCCCTGTTGTCGTAGCTACACACGGAATGACGCTGGGTGGTGGTTGCGAACTTTCGCTACATGCAGATAAAGTAGTGGCAGCTGCCGAAACGTATACAGGTCTGGTTGAATTTGGAGTAGGTTTAATTCCTGCCGGTGGCGGAACAAAAGAAATGACACTAAGAATGTCGGATTCTTTCGAAGAAGGAGACGTGATGTTGAATACACTTCGGAACAATTTCTTGACAATCGGGCAAGCCAAAGTTTCTACTTCGGCACATGAAGCATTCGATATGGGCTTTTATAGAAGAGGCGATTTGATTGTGGTGAATAAGAACCTACAAATTGCTGAAGCGAAAAAAGCCGCATTGGCGATGGCAGAAGCAGGATATACCCAACCGCCACAACGCAAAGACATAAAAGTGCTTGGTAAACAAGGTCTTGGGATTGTGTATTTGGGAGCAGCTTCAATGCAAGCTGGAAAATACATCTCGGAACATGACAAACTGATTTCTGAAAAACTCGGCTACATCATGTGCGGAGGCGATCTTTCTTCGCCTTCTAATGTTTCAGAACAATATTTGCTCGATTTGGAACGCGAAGCCTTTCTTTCGCTTTGTGGGAATAAAAAGACCTTGGAACGTATCAAGCATACTTTGGATACGGGCAAGCCTTTAAGGAACTAGGGTTAAAAGTTAATATTAGGTAAAACGGGGAACGCTTTTTGAAAGGCGTTCCCCGTTTTTGTTACGAAAATATGGCACTTAAAATATTAAAAAGAGATCCAAAATCACTCGATTTTCGATTTAAACAAAATCCTCTTAAATCAGTCTAATCCGTGTTTTCAGCGTGGCCAATACATTACTTCGGCACTCGCCAATACAGCACAAAAGCGATACAGGTAAACGTGATATTTGGCAACCAAGCGGCCAACATAGGCGATAAACCTCCTGCGCCAGCAATAGTTCTACTCAGGATTACAAAAAGAATGTATATAAAGGCCAACACAAACCCAAAAGCGATTTGGTAGGCTGCTCCGCCTCTTGTTTTGCGCGAAGCGACAATGGCTCCCATAAGTGTCAGGATAATGATAGCAAACGGATAGGCGTAACGTTCGTATTTTTCGACATAATAGGCCTCTACATTTTCGACACCACGCAATTGCAAGAGGTCGATATAATCGTTTAACTCGCTAAGTGTAAATGTTTCGTAGAGCAAATAGTTACTCTCGAAATCCTTGGGAGTGATCGAAAGTACGGTATCCATCGTTTGTCCATAACTCAGGAATTCGCGTCCATCACGAAATTCTCGAAGAGTATAATAATCCAACGTCCAACATTGTTTTGGTTCATTCCACGTTACACGACCAGTTTTGATCTTGCTCTTCAACTCCTTATTTACCACTTTTTCGAGCGTAAACTGGTAGCCTGTACGAGTCACGTTGTTGTAACTTTCCATATACACATAGCTTTCAGGGGCTACTTTCATGTGTACATGTCGCTTGTTGAAATAAAACTGATCTTTTAAATATTGATTTTCAAAGGCAACTCTTGTCTTATTGGCTTTTGGAACCACCCAACCAATCGCCCCAAAAATAAGCACCGCCACTATCGAAGACCCTACAAAATAAGGCCACAATAATCTCCGAAAACTAACTCCACCACTCAGCATGGCGATGATTTCGGTATGGGCTGCAAGTTGAGCCGTCACAAATACCGATGCAATAAAAATGGTAAGTGGACTCAGCATATTTGCCATGTAAGGCAAAAAATTCATGAAGTATTCGAAAAATATTTTGTCGAAAGGAATATTATTTTTTATAAAATCCTCATTCTTTTCGGTATAATCAATCACTGTGATGATCGAAAGGAGAACGAGTACTACAAACACATAAGTGGTGAGTAGTTTTTTGATGATGTATCGGTCGAGAATCTTAAGCATAGTCGAAAACAGGCACGAAGTTATAAATTTTTAGTTCAAGGTTTCAGGTTCAAGGTTCAAAGGATTTTATTCCAACATTGAACTTTAAACATTGAACGTTGAACGACAAACTTGGAACTTTAAACTTTGAACTCTAATATTGAACATGGAAGAACTCAAGTCTCGATTCAAATCGCTACTTTTTGGCCTCGGATTGGCCTTTGCTTTATTCACTTTTGCCCGATTCGTATTTCTGATTTTCAATCTAGATTCTTTTGCAAGCAATAGCGTATTTGACATTTTCTTCGCTTTTGTGTTTGGCGTTTGGTTTGATACTGTTCCTGTTTTTTATTATAATTTACTCTTTATTTTATGCTTGATTATTCCACATAAAGTACTCTATCGCAATCCGTTTCAATATATTCTGATTGCTATTTTTCTTTTTACTAACGGAATTGCGCTTGCTCAAAACCTTACCGATGTTGCCTATTTTCCTTTTAACAAAAAACGAACTGGAGCCGAAATTTTTCACCTGAGCAAAGAATGGAGTTCCGAACAATTGATTGCCTACGCCACCGATTTTTGGTATTTGTTTCCATTTCTGATTTTGGGTTTGTTTGTATCCTTTAAAATCCTGAAAAAGCATTTTCAAAATAGACCTGTTATAGCAGAAGTACTTTTTTACAACATGAATATTATTTTTAATATTATTCATGTTATTTTTTGGATTGGAATCACACTTTTGGGCTTGCGTGGCGGATTTGGACTCATTCCATTGCGTACGTTCGATGCGAGCCGATATGTGAATACTTCGCTCGTGCCTTTAACGATCAATACGCCATTTCAACTCATTTGTACGATCGAAGGAAACGATGCGCCTTCGTTTGATTTTATGACTGAACAGGAAGCGGACGCGATTCTCGGGCCGAAAAAACAAACTCAGAATCGTTCGATCAATAAATCGAATGTGGTAATCATCATAGTCGAAAGTCTAGGTAAAGAATACATGGGGTTCTACAACGAAGGCAAAGGTTTTACTCCTTTTCTGGATTCGTTGTGTAAAGTTTCGCTGACTTTTGAACACTCGTTTGCCAACGGTACTACTTCGATGGATGCGCCACCTGCCATTTTCGCAGGAATTCCTAACTTGATGGAAGACAGCTACATTATCTCCCAGTTTAACATTAACACACCACAAAGTATCGGGAGTATTTTAAAAGAAAAAGGATACGATGGCTCGTTTTACCATGGTGGCAAAAATGGCACGATGGGTTTTGATAATTTCATCGCCCAATGCGGCATGGGCAGCTATTTTGGCCTGGATGAATATCCTACAAAAAGCGATTTTGATGGTAAATGGGGCATTTTTGACGAACCCTATTTGCAGTATTATGCAAAGGAATTGAGTAAAAAACAAACACCTTTTATCAGTTCGGTTTTTACACTTTCGTCACACCATCCGTACACGATTCAGAAACAGTACAAAAACCAATTGCCAGTCGGAAAATTGCCCATTCACCAAAGCATTGCCTATGTCGATCTGGCATTGAAACGCTTTTTTGAAACGGCCAGCAAGCAAGCTTGGTATCAAAATACATTGTTTATCATCACGGCCGACCATACCTCCGATTCGGACAATCCGAAGTATCAGACACCACTGGGACGCTACGCCATTCCGTTTATTTTCTTTTCACCGAACAAAAAACTTCCTATCGAAGTTAGACAAAATGTGATGCAACAATCGCTTTTACTGCCCACAGTCTTGGATTATTTGCATGTCGAAAATCCTGTTTCCAATTTGAATAATTCGGTATTTGATTCTAAAGTCGAATCGTTTGGGATATTCTATGCGAACGGCACCTATTCGTTGGCTCAAGGAAACTATGTACTTACGCTTTCTCAAGATGGAAAAACCCATATATTCGATCGAAAAAACGATCCTTATTATCAAACAGAACTTTCTTGTTTAGAAGAAAAGATCAAAATGGAATTACTGCTTAAAGCGTATTTGCAAAGCTATTTCTTTAAAATTAAAAATAATTCATTAATAAAATAGAGGATTAACGTTTTCGCCATAAAGTGATTTTAAAAGTAAGAGACAAAAGCGTGCTATCGCTATCAAAAATTAGTTTTTTGCCCCATTTATCTTTATAATTGCGACCGAAACCTAATCTTCAGATACTAGTTATAAATTCTATGGCCGAAGTGAAAGAACCTGTAAAAGCCACGACCGATCAATACAATAAATTTGGCAAAGACCAATATTTGTTTTGGTACGAAAACATGCAATTGATGCGCAAATTCGAAGAGAAAGCGGGTCAGTTGTACGGTCAGCAGAAAATCAAAGGATTCTGCCATCTATACATTGGGCAAGAAGCATGTGCCGCTGGCGCTATTTCTGCTTTGAAAGTAGGTGATAAATACCTTACTACTTACCGCGACCATGCTATTCCTTTAGCTTTAGGAACGCCCGCAGATGCTATCATGGCCGAATTGTACGGAAAAGTCACTGGTTGCTCGAAAGGCAAGGGTGGTTCGATGCATATTTTCGACAAAAAAGTAGGTTTCGTAGGTGGACATGCCATTGTAGGTGGACAAATTCCATTGGGAGCTGGCCTTGCTTTTGCTGAGAAATACAACAAAACTGGAAATCTGTGCATTTGCTATATGGGCGATGGTGCCGTGCGTCAAGGTGCGCTTCACGAAGCGTTCAACATGGCGATGATGTGGAAACTTCCAGTGATTTTTGTGATCGAAAACAATGGTTATGCGATGGG
>JAYVIX010000132.1:0-9189 GCA_043769845.1 Cytophagales bacterium | reverse complement strand
CTTGTATTGGCTCGGCATCACATCCATGATCTTTCTTTGAACTTCTTTCTCTTGTTCATCGCTCAAAAATTTCTTATCCTCTGAGCTCACGCCACGCTTTTTCTCCTTCAACACGCCTGTATTGCTCTTTATTACTCCAATGGGTGATTGTATTCGCATCAACACCTAAAATTGATGCAATGTCCTTTTTCTTTTTCCCACTTTTTAGCAGATGAATCGCTCGCGTTCTAAACGTAAGTTTTACTGCTTCTGGCTGGCTGCGCAAATCTGGCTTTCCCATGACGCATATATAAAAAAATAATTTGCATATATTGCCGTCAGGTTAATATCATTGGAAGGTTTAGAACCAGGCATGTACCTGTACTCCGCGCAAGGCCGTAACGGACAGAAGTATATGGGAAAATTGGTGGTTGGAAAGTAGTTTCAGGCTATTATCTTCCAATACAACATGATCAAACGAGTGATTGTACGATTTTGGTTTTATCTGCAGCATTGGTAATCAAACCCGACACCGCAATACCTGAAATCCCAATCTGTTTTAAAGCAGCAATATCTTCTAGTTGTATTCCGCCAATGGCGAAGATCGGAATGTTGATGTTTCTCTTTTGAACCTCCGCCATGATTTTAGTAAATCCTTCAAAACCCAAAACTGGGTTCAAATCGGTTTTGGTAACGGTATAGCGAAATGGCCCTAATCCTAAATAATCAACGCCTTTTTCAGAAGCTTCCAGAATATCTTCGAGCGAATTGGTACTTCCGCCAATAAGCATTTTTGTACTTATTATTTTTCTGGCTTCGGCTAAATCAAGGTCGTTTTTACCTAGATGCACACCATCTGCACCTGCTTCAATTGCCACTTGAATGGAATCATTGATAATCAGTTTAGCCGAAAACCGATCAGTGATTTTTTTTGCTTCGATAGCCAATTGCAGATACTGCTCGAACTCCAAGTTCTTGGCTCTCAGCTGAATCCAATCGCAACCAGCCTCACACGCGAGCTCAATATTGGTCAAATGTGGTTCTTGTGAAATGTATTGTAGTTTCATGACTTCAATGTTTAAAGCTCAAATAAACCAAATTGAATGCTAAACTTGATGTAATAGACTAAAGTAATGATTTTGTAATGGGTTAATGTTGAAAAGGCAGAAGTACAATAAAAGCCAAAACGAAGAAAGCTTCGAATTGACGTGATTTCTGTAAAAGTAAAAAGCTGCGAAATTCTAGATGATTTTCGCAGCTTTAATACATTAAAAATAATTCAATTAATTAAGAGCATCCCAAAGCATGTCTTTCAGTTCTGGAATTCCATCATTGGTGACGGCCGAAATCATCACATACGGGATGTCTTTCGGAATCTTCTTTTCTAGTTTTTTCAATTCTGCTTTGTCGGCCAAAAGATCGGTTTTGGTGATCGCGAGAAGGCGTTTTTTGTGGAGCAATTCGGGATTGTATTGCTCCAATTCGTTCAATAATATTTTGTACTCCTTTTTAATACTTTCAGAATCTGCCGAAATCATAAAAAGTAGGATTGAATTTCGCTCGATATGGCGCAAGAATCGGATACCAAGGCCACGACCTTCGGCAGCTCCTTCGATTATTCCTGGTATATCGGCTATCACAAACGATTTGTAACCTCTGTACGAAACCACACCCAAATTGGGAACAAGTGTGGTAAAAGGATAATCAGCAATTTCTGGTTTCGCAGCCGAAACAACTGATAACAAGGTCGATTTGCCAGCATTCGGAAAACCTACCAAACCTACATCAGCCAATAGCTTCAGTTCCATCAGCAACCATTCTTCCACGCCTCTTTCGCCAGGCTGTGCATTTTGTGGTGCTTGATTGACAGGATTTTTGAAGTGTTCATTGCCTTTTCCGCCTCTTCCACCTGGTGCGGCAATTATTTCTTGCCCATGTTCGGTGATTTCACAACGGATTTCGCCCGTTTCTGGATCGCGCAAAACGGTACCAAGTGGCACTTCCAAAATTTCATCTTCGCCTTGGCGACCCGTTTGGTTTTGGTCCATGCCTTTCATGCCTGGCTCGGCAATGACGTGTTTGCGGTATTTTAGGTGGAGCAAGGTCCACAGTTGCGAATTGCCTCTGAGGATAATATGGCCACCACGGCCACCATCGCCACCATCGGGCCCGCCCATTGGCATGCCTTTGGCACGGTGAAAATGCGAACTGCCGGCACCACCTGCTCCCGAACGGAAACAGATTTTTACGTGATCTACGAAATTTGAATTAGCCAAAGCTTAGAAGGATAACCTATTTTTAATCTGCAAATATACGCAGGAGAACGATATGCTTTGCAGGTGAGGAATGAAATGCTCGGACAGTTCCTTATTTGTGTGGTAATGTCAAGATTTTAAGTGTTTTTGATGTTCTCCAAAACTTCCTGCCAATTTTGTAAAATAAGTATCATTTCTAGTCATTTATTACATGCTGGCAAAATAAATCCAACAAAGATGATTTTTACAAAATGTAATCAATATCATTGTGCTCAAATTAATTTTTAAATGAAAAGCATATACATCTATACCTTTTTAATAATATGATGCTCCTTCTTTTCTTGCAAAAGAAAAAAAGAACTTTTAGATACGGGTGATGCCAAAATTGCTGGTGTTGAAGACAATACCACAATTAAGGCACCTTGCAGTCTTACTCCGAAAACATTCTCTTTAAAACTAGGAGCAGGGGGGACAGAAAATGGCGGTTTTAGCGGCACTATGTCTGGTTCGTATAATGAAAGTACAGGAAAATATTCCATTTACGGGTCATCTTTATTTCACACGATTACTCTCACACTTTCGGGCAAACCACAAAACATACCCACTACCTTGAAGTTTGAGGAAAACTCCAAAGAGTCTTTTTATGTTGATGCGATTGAGATAGACCCTTCATCGGGAAAATCATATACCATAGATTATACCAATGCTGCCACAAGTTCGGTTTTGCTTTATATCAACAAAGACACTAAATCAGTTCGTTATGAAATTTGCGATTTGCCAGTCAAGCGATATGATTATTGGGGTTGGGAATTAGAATATGCCACTTTTAGTACAAATTTTACAGTAGCCAATTATTAATGAAAAAATTAGCCATCCTATTCGCTTTTAGCGTCCAATACGCAATTGCCCAAGATTTCAAATACGAAAGCATAGTAGACGATCCTGAAAACATGCATTTTATCCAAGCGGGTATCAGCGTTTGGGATTTGAACATCAATGACTACAATCTTCAATTGTGGAACTTCAACCCTCGTCTTTATGGGTATATAAACAAACATTTTACAGTAGAGGTAGAAGGATCACGTTCTCTTTTGGACAGAATAACGTCAAGAGATGAAGAAATCGACCTGTCAGGAAACTTCATAAACTTGCAGTCCAAATACGCTTCCGAATCTGCATCTTCTTACAATTTGGTGGGTACATGGTACTTTGCAAATGCTGTTCGAGAAAAATCGATCATGCATACGCTTAAGTCGCAAGGCAATGTAAATTATGTTTCAAATTTTCCAACGAATGTTCTGCATTCGTATGGTCTAAGACTGGGTTTTACCAAAGGACACACCAAATTTGACCTAGGAAATCAGGTAAATGATCTAGTACGTCTGGACGACAATACCCATGTGGACGAATCCTTCACTGATGCATCTACGACTATAGAATATGCCACTTTTAAAATAGGATTTGCCAAAGGCACTACCATCAACAAAATAATCAATACCGACAAGTATGGCAAAAAGGAATACCAAAGTCACCAATACTGGTATTTGGATGCATTCTTAAGTCAAAAATTTGAAGCGGATGAAATGTATTACAACAGTCATAGGTCTGATTATAACAAACCTTACGACCCCGTATTGTATCCTGTAAGTATGAACCATAAAGCCAAACTACCTCTTGGTGCTTGTGCGGGTTACCGTGTGGAAAACGTAGCAGGACATGGAGCAGGTTTCGTAGCCGAAATAGGCGTAATTCCAGGCTTCGAGGATTATCTTACAGAGAATTTATATCTCAGACTTGGCGTATCCTATGTGTTTTCTTATGCCATTAAAAAATAAAATATAACATGAAATATTTTGTACTTTTTTTCATTGCATTTTTCTGTTTGCAACTTTCGGCACAAGAAATAAAAACAGATTACTTAAAAGCAACTGGCAAAATTCCCCAAGAATTCAGAACGCTATCTTCCAACAAATTCAAAAAAGCATCAGCTACCATTGCCGATAAAGGCAAAGTAAAACGCAGCAAGAAGCAATTCCTGCTCGAAAGTAATTTCTTGACAGACGAACTATTGATTAGCGGACGTGTATTGTTCAATGATCCTGTAAGTAATTATATCAACGAAGTAGCTCAAAAGTTAATAGGAGATGACAAACGTTTGAAGGATAGTCTTCGATTTTATGCGGTAAAATCGCCCATTGTCAATGCCTTCTCTACCAACCAAGGTTATATCATGATTAATCTTGGTTTGATTGCTCAGTTGGAAAATGAAGCTCAGTTGGCTTATATTCTCAGCCACGAGATCATTCACTTTAAACGAAAACACTCAATCAAGGAATATGTAAAGCAAGAGACCAGTAAGAAAGAATTCCGAAAATTGTCTACACAAGATCGATTATTGGCCAAATCAGCTTATTCAAAAGATCAAGAAACACAAGCGGATTTGGAAGGTTTGGATTTGTATCTTAAGTCAAATTATTCTCGAAGTGTTTTCAACCATGTATTCGATGTGTTAGAATATAGTTATTTGCCTTATGAGGATACTCCTTTCGATATAAGCGATTTTGAAAGTTCAGCATTCAAACTAAAACCGTCTTACCGACTAACTAACTGTAACGAGATAAAGCCCGAAGCAGATGCAGATAGCTCGTACAAAACCCACCCGAGCATCGACAAAAGACGCGAAAAACTACTCGATAAATTCTCGAAATCGAAACAAGATGCCAATAATGGTTCTCTTTATTTGGTTTCTGAAGCAAATTTCAAAAAAATTAGAAGCATCGCACGCCAAGAACTATCGAGGCTACACAATGAAAACAAAAGCTATGCCGAAGCTGGCTATAATTCTTATTTGTTGCTGAAAGAAAATCCGAAAAACACTGCTGCAAAGGAGCAAATGTTGTTTTCGCTTTATATGCTTGCGAAATACAAAAACCGTGACGAGTTGACCAAAGTGATGACTGAGAGTTCGAAGATCCAAGGAAAGTCACAAGCATTTTATCATTTTATCGAAAAAATTCAGCAAAACGAACTCACGGCACTCGCATTGAACTATGGCTGGAAATTGAAAAAAGAAACCAAAGACCCATTGGTCGACAAAATATGCCGAGATCTTTTTAAAGAACTGCAATATAAAGGGGACGTAACATTCAATTATTTTGTGTTTGAAAAGCCAGTGCCGCAAACTACAAGTCAACCGACCACAAAGGCTGTTTCTAATCCAGAAAACCTTTCGAAGTACGACAAGATCAGACAAAACAAGGCACAAAAGGAGGAAATCATTCTTACAGGCGACACAAATAACAGTTTCAAGTATTCGTTTGTTGAATTTGCCAAAGACTCTGATTTTGAAAGCTATTTCAAAAATGCGGTTTCTGAACTAAATGCAGAAAAAGCGAACAAAGAATCGAAGGAATTGGCTAAAAAAGAAGCCAAAATGGAGGCCATTGCACGAAGAAAAGGATATGCGTTGGGGATCGAAAAAACGCTCATCATTGATCCAGATTTTGCAAGGATTGACGAAAGAAAGAAGAACACTGTGAGGCATTTGGATGCAGAAGAAAAACAATTAGAGCTCAATGCATACATCAAACAGTTTGCTGCCCAACAAAAACTAAACGTTGAGTTGATCTCGCCTGTACTTCTCCAAGAATTAGAAATCCAGAAATTCAACGACCATCACATGCTAAATAGCTGGATAAACGAACATTCACAACACGAATTTTCTCACGTAAATCTGTTTCAAAGGGAGATTGACGAATTGGCCAGTAGAAACAACACCCCATATTGTACTTGGCAAGGATTAGTAGCCTTTACCGAGAAAAAGGATTTCCCAATTGCATACATTATTGCTTCCCTTTTTTATCCAGTAGCGCTTCCTTTTGCAATTGCCTATGCCGCAACTCCCGACCATACCACCTTCTATTATTGTTTTGTGTACAACATCAAAACAGGTGCTTTAGTGATGAAAGAAATAAACAAAATCGAGATGGGCAGTACTGGCACTGTGGTAAAATCTAACATCTACAATTCATTGGCCCAAATCAAAAATAAAAGATAATGAGATTTTTCTTCATAAAAGTTTGCTTTTTATTATTTGCAATCACTTCACAAGCACAGAACGTTGCGGGGTATTTAGGCAAAAGGTTTTTAGTATGGGGCAATGTAAAGTCCTTCATTAGAATACGTGAGGGAGTTAAAGAAAATAGCCTTCCGATCAATCTGAAATATTCAGGGAGCGTGGAATACATCATTTATAAACGGTTTTCGATGACGGCAGAATATGAAAATTATTCTACTGGTTTTTTAACCAAAATGCCGTATGTGAGATCTTCTGGATATTATTATTCGGAAGATGTGATCGATCAAAATGAACTAAAATTTGGCTGTTCAGTAAATACAATCGGGGTCAATTTCAATTTTTATAACAAAAGCAAAGGTACTTTTGCACCTTATGGAAGCTACAAATCGCTTTCTGTCAAATATTTGATGTTGAGCGAGAAGGACATAGATAATAATCTAGTCAAACAAGAACCTGGTGCTATAATAATATTTGATCCATTGGTGAAAACTTCTGGAATTTCAATTGGCTATGGAGTAGGCAAAAAATGGATATTCTTTGACCGATTGTTATTCGATGTGAAAGTAAATTTTAGCTTTTTATTCGATTCAAAGTTTAGGCCGAGAATGCATCTTTTTGAAACTGGAAACAGAGATGGAAGTACAGAAAAGATTAGTATTGACAAAACTGAAATTGAAGAGAAAATAAAGAAAGACATGCTGAGACGGGTTGGTGCACATCAATTTATCGACCTCAATTTTGGAGTTGGCTTGTTGCTTTTTTAATCATTTATGCTTTCAGGAGGATCATTTGATCCTCCTGAAAGCATAAATCAATACTCCCAAACGCCTATTTTCGTCTTTATCGTCAGTTTTTTAGTTTCAGAGGCTTCGACACGACCAACAATCTTGGCATCAATTCCGAAACCTTCTGAAATCGCAATCATTTCCTCGGCCGATTTCTGGTCGGTATAGATTTCCAGTCGATGCCCCATGTTGAAAACACGGTACATTTCTTTCCAATCGGTGCCACTTTCTTTCTGAATCAGATCAAACAAAGGAGGAGTGTCGAACAAGTTGTCTTTCACGATATGTACATTGTCCACAAAATGAAGGACTTTGGTTTGTCCGCCACCGCTGCAATGAATCATGCCATCTATTTTGAAATGATGATCTTTTAGAATTGCTTTTACTAAAGGGGCATAGGTTCTAGTTGGCGAAAGTACCAACTTGCCAGCTTTGGTAGTGAGTTGTGGATTCTCTTTTGTTGGTGTCGCAATTTCTTCTGTCAGAAGTTTTGAACCTGAATACACCAAATCGTTCGGTACACTTGGATCGAAGCTTTCTGGATATTTTGCTGCTAATAGTTTTGAAAACAAATCATGACGAGCCGAAGTAAGTCCGTTACTTCCCATGCCGCCATTGTATTCTGTTTCATAATTCGACTGGCCAAAAGAAGCAAAACCAACGATCACATTTCCTGCTTTTATGCCATCGTTACTGATCACATCGCTCCGTTTCATACGCGCGGTGACAGTACTATCAACAATTATTGTTCGAACAAGATCTCCCACGTCTGCCGTTTCGCCACCTGTACTGTAGATGCCAACTCCATGATTGCGAAGCATTTCCAGCACTTCTTCCGTTCCTTCGATGATGGCTTTGATCACTTCGCCAGAAATCAAATTTTTGTTTCGGCCGATGGTGGAAGAAATTAAAATATTGTCCGTAGCACCGATACAAAGAAGGTCATCGGTGTTCATTACGATGGCATCTTGGGCTATTCCTTTCCAAACTGAGACATCGCCAGTCTCTTTCCAATACAAATAGGCAAGCGAAGATTTTGTTCCAGCACCATCGGCATGCATGATGTTGCACCATTCTGGGTCGCCACCCAAAATATCAGGAATCACTTTGCAAAATGCTTTTGGGAAAATTCCTTTATCTACTTGTGCGATGGCTTTGTGTACATCTTCTTTCTGTGAAGAAACACCACGAAGTGCGTATCTGTCTTGCATTTAATTAATAGTTGATAATTGATAATTGATAGTTCTGTGGCTCACAGGACTATTGTCTCGCTTTTACCACAAAGTTCGCAAAGGTTTTGCAAAGTACACGAAGTATTTTTTCGGTCAATAGTTCATGATTAGGTTTTTAAAAACGGAGAACATTCTCCAAAAACACTTTTTCTTTCCTCTAAAGATTTCGTTTATCTATTAAGTGTAATTTCTTTCTCATATCCGCCATGCTTTTTCGATAGCATTCAAATTTGGAGCATATGGTGGTAGGGAAAAGAATTCAATTTTTAAATTTGAGCCAATCATTCTTTTACTCTTTTTGAGTGATTGTATTTAACATTATCAAGCTCCATAATAATCTTAGACTTATTTCTGTATTCGTATAAAACCTTCTTTAGGTGCTAGATAAACGTTCTTGAATTTCCACTATATCGCTCATCTTTCTTTAATAACTGACGAATCTCTTTCGCTATACAACCCTTGATTTTCAACACCGATCTTGCCATTTTTTTTATGAAAAATGTACTATTTATTGTGTAATTTCAAATTAAACTCTAGTTAATAGACTTTAATAATATCTGATCGTTACAATAACCTGTATGAAAGTTGATAACAATGTAATAACAGGAAGAACTATGTACAATATAAAGGTTTGAAAAACTTTTTAACAAAGAAGGAGTCTGGAAGTTATATAAAAAATAATATAAAATATAATTTATACCATAATATTCCAAAGATATAAAACCCAGCTAAGTATAATGACATGCGAATAATACTTACATATTTTTGCATGAATAATTCAAAAATCATATCAAAAATTGAAAATACTAAAAAGATATAGATTAATCTGGAGTCGTTTATTTTCAGTTTTTCCTTGTAAC
>JAYVIX010000131.1:0-3936 GCA_043769845.1 Cytophagales bacterium | reverse complement strand
TGATTCTTCCAAATACATTCCTTCAGACTTCACTTATTATGGTAAGGCGTTGTTGAAAACTGGTAAAACCGAGCAAGGATTTGGTTATTTGGTGAAGGCCTATGAGTTGGATAGTACAAACAGCGATTTGCTTTTAGATTTGGCCGAGACAGCTACTAAATTGAAGGATACAAAACGTACGATTTATTACTATGAGAAGGCCAGTAAGAAGTTTAAACCACGTTTTAATGATTTGTTTAATTTAGGAAAAGCATATTATTTCGAGAAACAATACGCTCAAGCCGATACTACTTTTGGCTCAATCATCGCCAATTATCCTAAATATCCATACGGCTATACTTGGAAAGCAAATACGAAAGCCGTTTTAGATCCGGATTCTAAAAATGGTTTGGCAAAACCTTATTTTGAAAAAACAGTTGAATTATTTTCTGCTGAATCAGCAAAATATAAATCGGATTTGATCAAGGCGCATAATTATTTAGGTGCTTATTATCAATTAGTTGCAAAGGACAATACCAAAGCTGCTGAGAATTGGAATAAATTGTTGTCGTACGATCCTGAAAATAAGCAAGCAAAAGACGCACTTACTATTTTGGGCCAAGGAAAGAAATAGTATGAAAAGACCTTTGATTTTAGTGACCAATGACGATGGAATTACCTCACAAGGAATTCGCGAGTTGGTTGAGATTAGTAAGAAGTTAGGAGATGTTGTAGTAGTAGCCCCAGATAGTCCACAGTCGGCTATGGGGCACGCTATTACCATTAGCAAACCTCTGAGATTGGATTTAGTAGATCATTTGTTTGAAGGTGTGATCGCTTATACATGTTCGGGTACACCCGCTGATTGTGTAAAATTGGCTAAACATTTGGTATTAAAGGATCAAAAGCCTGATTTGGTGGTCAGTGGAATTAATCATGGTAGTAATACTTCGATAAGCGTGTTGTATTCAGGTACTATGTCGGCAGCGATAGAGGCGGCTTTGGAGGGAATTCCTGCTATTGGCTTCTCGTTGTGTGATTATTCTTCGAATGCCGATTTTTCGCATGTCAGATCGCATGTCGAGCATGTAATCAAGCAAGCTTTGAAAAATGGAATACCAGAAGCTACGGCACTGAATGTGAATTTTCCTTCGATAAAATTAGGTGAAGTAAAGGGAATCAAGATTTGTAGACAAGCACGCGCCAGATGGACCGAAAAATTTGACGAAAGATTAGATCCAAATGGAAGAGCTTACTATTGGCTCACGGGTGAGTTTGTAAACGAAGACAAAGGCGAGGATACCGATGAATATTTGGTTTCGCAGGGATATGCTACTATTGTACCTTGTGCCTTTGATTTGACAGCTCATTACGGCATTGCTCAATTGAACAAAGATTGGCAACTATAAAGATCTGCTACAGATCTTTATAGAAATGGGGGCAAGGCAATCTTTTCATTGGTTTTGCTCCCTTATGATGTTTTTGAAGGATATAGGTGAGGTTCAACTCGTGAGCTCCTTGAGGTTGTGCACCCGTCAATCTCGAGACGATAAAATCGTAGCTATATCCTACACTGAAATCTTTGAAATGCCAGCCTAGTTGCGTTATAAATGATTCATTGTTAGGTAGTTCTGAATTGTATTTTTTCATCGGAATTCCTCTGTACCAAAGTCCAATCAAAAATTGGTCGTACTGTCCGTACATACCAATATCAAACTGATCCGATTTTCCTTGAAACTTATAGTTGAATGTAGGAGTGATGCTGATGTCTTTTTCATCTTCTAGATAAGCCATGTGTCTGTTATGAATAAGCGGAATTTTGTATCCTCCCATAAATGAAAACTTGGTTGGTAATGGACTTACTTGGTTAGTAAAAGATTGGTTAGGTGCGTTTACATGGTGCCCTGAAATGCCCAACCAAGCACGAGGAGAATAGAATATTCCGCCAATGCTAATATCTAACATGTTTTTTCTTGAATTAAGAAATTCTTCTCCAGAACTAGAATTCGTGTTAAAGCCATTGTTGGAATATTGATCCGTAAATTTTTTATCTGTTAGATCTAACTGTTTAGTCACAAATCCAACTTGTGTGCCAGCTCTGACAGTATATTTTTCATGAATGTGTAATTCATAAGAGTACAAAGCTTGTATGTCGGTACTACTGAAATTGTTAGATCCTTGTCGGTCGTTGGTGACCATTAGTCCTAGTCCGCTTTTGAAATGATTCAAATAGGTGTCGTATGTAAAACTGTATGTAGTGAACTTTGCCGCTAGGTTTGGCCATTGCCATCTGTTGTGGGTGATGAGGCGGTGATGATGTGCGCTACCTGCAAAAGCTGGGTTTAAATAAAGAGGAGAGGAATAAAATTGAGAGAATTGAATGTCCTGAGCTTTTGACGATTCTGTCAAAAAGGATATCAATGAAACTAAAAAACATAGCTTCCAAGTAATATTTTTAGTTAATTTTAGCATATTATTTGCGTTGAAAAATAGGTTACTACGCTCTCTTATTCGTAAAAATAAGCACACTGGTTTTAATTCCAAGTGTAAATCTCTTTTTTGTTGAGATTTGGCCTTACTGTTTGTTTTTAAAATTTGTTTCTTTTCTTTTACCTTTATTTTGCTGTCCCGTATATATTGGCGAATACAGCTTGTAATAAAATTATAGATTGTTATGAATATCCAAAGAACCCTTTTGTTGTCGATTCTGTTTCTGCTCGGTGTGATTCAGAATGTGTTTTCAACACATATTGTTGGTTCCTCGATGAATTATAGGTATTTGGGGGGGAATAAATATGAAATCAAAATTCTTCTTTATCGTGATTGTCGGTTAGATGCAGCAGGAAAGCCACTCACAGTGAAAGCTCCTGATGGTGTCGCAGTACAAGTTCGAAGAAGTGACAATACTACTTTTAAATTAATATCGGGGAAACCTGTAAAAACACTTTTAGAGCTGCCTCTTCCAAACGATCCTTGTGTGAAAGAGCCTGATGTTGTTGTATGTGTGGAACAATATGAGTATACAATTATTTCTGATCAATTTCCTGCAGGATCTGATTATTATTTATTCTTTTCATTGTGTTGTAGAAATAGTACTATTATAAACCTTAAAAAACCTAATAACACTTCCGAAGTAATTTATACAAAAATTCCAGATAGAAATGTGACGCCCAATTTGATGAATGCAAAGTTTGTGACTCAGCCACCATCGTATGTATGTGGTGGTAAAAGTTTTACAGTGAACAACTTTGCTATTGATTCGGGAAATGGAGATAAGTTGGTGTATGAGCTATATACTCCGAATTCGGGCAGTCAACAGAAAATTGATTCCAATGTATATATTCCAGAAGTAGTAGCTGGATCTCCCGTTTTTACTCCTGTAAATTATACAACGGTTGATGTAAATGGCAAATCGGTTACGTTTACTGGCAAAAGTCCAATGGCGGCAAACGAGGTCATTATTTCGGATTCGGGTAAGCTGACATTCAATGCTAAAATTTATGGTCAGTTTGTGGTAGGAGTTAAGATAAAAGAATTTCGCGGCACCACATTGGTCAGTGAAACGATGCGCGATTATCAGTATAATGTAGTGAAGTGTCCTCTTCCAGATGTAGCCAAGTTGGTTTTGCCAAATATGTGTAAATCATTGACTGGTACTTTTCAAAACTCACTTCCATCTGCCGATAATACTAGCTTTTTGTGGAAATTCAATGATGTTAGAAATACGCCTAAAGACAGTTCGATACTAGAGAAGCCTACTTATACGTTTTCGAATCCAGGTACTTATAAAGTAAAACTCATTTTAAATCCAGGTACTAAGTGTGCTAGATCCGATTCTCAAAATGTTGTTGTTTCAACTATGAATGCGGACTATTTTACAGAAGGAATCGTCTGTGCTGGTACTCCCGCTTCATTTTCTGACAGATCAACTATAACTGGTGGCTCGATTGTTAAGTG
>JAYVIX010000130.1:0-2605 GCA_043769845.1 Cytophagales bacterium | reverse complement strand
CCCGCCAATCCTGCAGCGATAGGACCTGCGATCAATAGACCAAGTCCTGGAATAGCAAGGCTTGTACCTAGTGCTGCTATAACTCCAACCACTGCACCTATAGTGCCGCCAATAGCTGTTCCAGTTCCAGCTCCTTCAGCAGCTTTTGTACCAATCTCTGTGTCGGCCATATCACCCGAAAAATATTTCTTGCGCGTGTCGTCCGACATTATAAGATTTATTTCATCCTTAGTATAGCCTTTGTCTTGCAAATCATTGTATGCTTTTTCGGTGCTTTTGCCATCCGAAAACATGCCTGTAAGCATGCCTGAATTTCTGTTGTTTTCCATGATTGTTTTTTAGAATTTGAAATATGGTGTAGTGGTACTAATTTGACATTCCATTAAATTCTTTTTTTGCTTCCTCGTATTTCGATTTCCCATTGGAGACCATGTTACCTGCCTCGTCTTGTGCAGTTTCAAGCTTTTCGGTCAATGATCCGATGAACGATTCGAACTTCCCTTTCAGGTCTTCAAAATAATCTTCACCCATGCCCAACATTTTTTTTCTGGTATCAGACCCTTTTTCTGGAGCAAACAAAATACCTGCAATTGCGCCAACAGCAACACCTGCCATTACACCTAATACTACTTTTCCTGTGCTCATAACTGTTTTAGTTAAATGGTTAAAATATTATACTTCTTACACAACTTTGTTTCCGCTGATTACTTTCAGCAGGACTGATATGACTGCAAAAACAAGCAGTAAATGAATGATGGCACCAGCACTATAAGCAAAAAAGCCAATAGCCCAAAAGATGATAAGAAAGACTGCGATTATATAAAGTATATTTCCCATGATAGTGTTGTTTAAGATTGAAATTAGTTTTGTTGATTAGCCCCTTGCTCGCTGTTATGCACATTGCCAGGGTTTGAATTCTGGCTTATTTCAGTCACCACACTTTTGTTCTCGGCAGGGCAATTTTTATCGTCCATTGGTGTATTGTAAGTGTGTGGATGGTCAGTGTCCTGATATTCTTTCTGGGCTTTCGATCCAGTGTCTTCTGCATCTGTAGCGGGCTGTTGTGATGGGTATGTTGCATTATCAAGATTGGGTTTGTTTTCTTTTCCCTGCTGATTATCTTGATTATTGGTCACCCTATTATCTTTTTGATTGTCTTTCATGATTGTTTTTTTTAAAGTTAACAGCCTAATTCACAAAGCTATTTTTTGTTTGATTTTGCTTCTGGCGAGATAGCTGCTCTAGAATTGATAAACGATTCGGCAATTTCAGTCAGCTTTTTGTCAGCTTCTTTTTCTTCGTTCAGTGTTTCCAATAATATATTAGCGGCCTCGTCTTCGCCCAATGTTTTAGCAAAAGCGCAAAGAGTACCATAGGTGGCAATTTCGTAATGTTCCACCTTTTGGGCAGCTGAAATGATTCCAGCATCTCTGACCATGCCTTCTTCTGTATGATTCATTATTTCTTCAGCTTCCGCCAATAGTCCTTCCATGGCAAGGCACTTTTTGGCTTCCATTTTTTCGTCTAGGCATGTGAATACCTCAGCTAGTCGGGCTATATGATCTTTCGTTACTTCCAAATGGCCTTTTAGTGCGATTACTAGATCCTCAGAAGTCGCATTTTTCACCATTTTAGGAATCGCTTTTGTAAGTGCTGTTTCTGCCCAATAGATATCTTTTAATTCGTCTACAAAAAGGTCGCGAAGGTTTTTGGCATCGCCAGACTTACTTTTTTGTCCCACTTTTGGCTCTACTTGATTCATGCCGTTTTGAACTGGTGTATCAATTGTGTTTTTCATGTCTTTTGTGTTAAAGTACTTTTTCAATTATATTAAATATTATTCAAATATTAAAACCACCTCTTACGAGTGATTAATCATACTTTTCACATTTCTTTTGGCATGTAATTGCATGATCCAAATGTTTGCGCAATTCTGGAAGCATAGAAGCCGCCCAATCTTTTATTTCTGCGTCATTTGAGTCGGTTGATGCTTTTTCAAAAACCGAAATGGCATCTTTGTGACCTTTCACCATCATGTCGCAATATTTGATATCGAAGTCAGAACCTGATTTGCTGCTCAGTTTTTCATAAGCATCTTTTGCATCATCGGTTGCCGATGTAGGAATCGTGATTATTTTTTTCTTAGCAAGTGCTTTCAAATCGTTTAATGATTTGCTGTGTGCACTTTCCATCATTTTGCCCAACTCTTTCACATCAGTCATCATGCTGGAATTTTGTGCCAACTGGCCTAGTGCGATTTCCTCCAAATTTATTTCGGCAGCGTTCACAAGGAATTGCGCATCTTTCTCTCTTTTGGTATCGTCAAATTTTGCTTCATTATGTTCTTCTGCTACTTCTTTTGTGTCTTCCGCTTTTTTTGAATTTTCGCAAGCAGATACGCCTAGTAATGTGGCTGAAACGAAAGTGGCTTGCAGAAGTCTTGTTTTGAATAAGGAGACTGTTTTCATGATTTCTAATTTTGTGTATGATTAATTGACCTTACAAAGGTGATGGCAACTGTTTTCTCATGTCTTACACAGTTACTGTATTGTCTTGCATAAATTACATGTTTTTAGAATTTTAAAAACAGTCGAACACCCAAAAA
>JAYVIX010000129.1:0-15986 GCA_043769845.1 Cytophagales bacterium | reverse complement strand
ATTTTGGTAAAAAGTCGCTACAAGAACTTGAGCAATTGATTGCGGATAAAAATTTGACGTTCGGAATGGACGTTATTAAATACAGATTGGACGAAGAATAAGAAATAATGAGACACGGTAAAACAGTCAACCATTTAGGTAGAAAAACTGCTCATAGGCATGCAATGCTTTCAAATATGGCATCTTCTTTGATAGTTCATAAGAGGATTTCTACTACGGTAGCAAAAGCAAAAGCACTACGCAAGTATGTTGAACCTCTTATTACTAAATCTAAAGAGGACACAACTCACTCTAGAAGAACTGTATTCTCTTACTTACAGAATAAAGAAAGTGTAACCACTTTATTCACTGAAGTTTCAGAGAAAGTAGCGGCTCGTCCAGGAGGTTATACTCGTATTATCAAGACGGGTAGTAGATTGGGTGATAATGCAGAAATGTGTATTATTGAATTAGTGGACTTCAACACACTTTATACAAAAGAAGTAGTGTCTCAAGTTGCTAAGAAAACTAGGAGAGGTAAAAAAGTAGCTACTGACGCTTCAGTAAAGTCTATTGACGAAGTTTCTACTGAATCTGCTGAAGAAAAAGCTGAATAAGTGATAACATTTAATCAAACTTTAAAAGGGATTTGGCTTTAAGTCAAATCCCTTTTTTTATTTTTGCCCATTCAAACTGATACTTCCTAAAATATTATTTCGTGAAATATACTAACCGCCCTAAAGCTTATCTTTTATTAGAAGACGGAACCTTGTTCGATGGATATGTTATTGGCAATCCTGGGACTACTGGAGGAGAAATTTGTTTCAACACAGGCATGACGGGATATCAAGAGATTTATACGGATCCTTCTTACTTTGGTCAAATTATAGTGAACACAAGTACGCATATTGGTAATTATGGTGTATTGGCTTCGGAACAAGAATCGGATAAGCCAAAATTTAGTGGGCTTGTATGTCGTAGTTTTAGTGATGTATATTCACGTGGCATGTCTGAAGGCTCGCTTCAAAAGTATTTTGAGACAAATAACATCACTGGTATTTCCGGAATTGATACTCGTGCCTTGGTGACTTATCTAAGAAGTAAGGGCGCAATGAATGCAGTGATCTCGTCTGAGATTACGGATGTAGATGAATTGAATAAGTTTCTTGCTAATATTCCGAATATGGCGGGACTAGAATTGTCGTCTGTTGTAAGTACGAAAGAACCTTATTATGTGGGAGATCCTTCTGCTGAGATAAAAATTGCCACTTTAGATTTGGGTCTAAAGAAAAGTATTGTTGATAATTTGGCATTGCGTGGTGCATATTGCAAAGTTTTTCCTGCGAAAACTACATTTGAGGAAATGCAACAGTGGAATCCTGATGGATATTTCATCTCCAACGGTCCAGGTGATCCAGAAGCAGTACCGTATGCGATAGAGACCGTTAAGAAAGTGTTAGATTCTGATGTTCCTTTATTTGGGATATGTTTGGGGCATCAAATATTGGCACTTGCCAGTGGAATTTCTACTTATAAGATGCACCGTGGCCATAGGGGATTGAACCATCCAGTAAAAAACTTGATTACGGGTCATTCTGAGATCACATCGCAGAATCACGGTTTTAGTGTAAATGCCGATGATGTGAACAATAACCCCAATGTTATTGTTACTCATCTAAACTTGAATGACAATACCATTGAGGGAATCAAGTTAAAGCATAAAAAAGCGTTCTCAGTGCAGTATCATCCGGAGTCTTCTCCTGGACCACATGATTCTCGTTATTTATTTGACGATTTTATTCAACTAATTAAGCAGAAATAAGTTTTGCAAGAAGACAAACAAGTAGCTGGTAAAGTTCTCGATACGAATACATATAAAGGACTTTATCCTTTTCTGAAACCGTATATCGGCAAGTTTATCTTCTTGATTTTTATAGTGGTAGGTCTTGCGATGTTGTCATCGTCAAGACCTTTTCTATTTAAATATACTATCGACAACCATATAGCTAAGGGGGATTTACATGATCTAGGTATCATTACAATTATTACAGTTGTGATGCTGGTTACCCAGTTTGCATTTGAGTATATCGAAACTTACTTGTCTGGGTGGCTTGGCCAAACGATTATTAAGGATGTTCGGATCAAGTTATACAAACATCTTTTGACTCATAGACTTACTTTTTTTGACAATACGCCAATAGGACGGCTTGTCACTCGAAATATTTCAGACATAGAAACGCTTTCTGATGTTTTTAGTCAAGGGGTAGCGGCCATTTTTGCAGACATTTTGCAGTTGCTTTTCATTCTTGGATTTATGTTTTATACCGATTGGCGACTTACTTTAGTTAGCTTATCGATGCTTCCCTTTCTTTTGGCCGCCACTTATTTTTTCAAAGAGAGTGTAAAGAAGTCTTTTAACGAAGTCCGAACTGCAGTGGCATCACTGAATACGTTTGTGCAGGAACATATCACAGGAATGGCTGTTGTACAGATTTTCAATAGTGAAAAACGAGAATACGAGAAGTTCAAAGAGATAAATAGGGAGCATCGAAAGGCGAATATTCGTTCTGTTTGGTATTATTCAGTTTATTTTCCTATTGCCGAGGTGATTGCTGCGATTGGAATTGGATTGTTGGTTTGGTACGGAGCTCATGAGGTGCTGGCCGATAAAGTTACTTTGGGTACGTTAGTAGCTTTTATCATGTACATCAACATGTTTTTTAGACCTATACGAATGATTGCTGATAAGCTGAACACACTCCAAATGGGGATTGTGAGTGGAGATAGGATTTTGAAGATGTTAAATGATTCAGATTCGGTTCAAATTTCTGGTACTATTAAAGTTCCGGGGCAATTTAGAGGAGATGTACAATTTGATAATTTGTGGTTTGCCTATAATTCAGAAGATTATGTGCTAAAGGGTATTAGCTTTTCTGTGATAAGGGGGCAAATGTTGGCTATTGTGGGAGCAACGGGTGCTGGAAAATCTTCGATTATCAATTTGCTGAATCGATTTTATGAATATCAAAAGGGGCAAATTTTGATTGACGGTCTTGACGTTTCTTCTTATGATATTGGCTACCTCAGAAAACACATTGCGGTTGTCATGCAGGATGTATTTTTGTTTTCGGATACTATTTTGAATAACATCTCGCTTTGGGACAAAAGTATTACAAAAGAAAAAGTGGAAGGGGCTGCTAGATTATTAGGAGCAGATAAATTTATTGAGAAGCTGCCTGGAGGTTACGATTATAATGTGATGGAGCGAGGTGCAACGTTAAGTGTAGGCCAGAGACAGCTTATTTCATTCGTTCGTGCAATGGTACAGAATCCCGAGATCCTTATTTTGGATGAAGCAACATCTTCGATAGACGATGAATCTGAGCAAATGATTCAGCAAGCGATTGAGAAGATGATGGTGGGGAGAACTAGCATCGTGATTGCTCATAGATTATCCACAATTCGAGCAGCCAGTCAGATAATGGTTTTGGATAGGGGAGAAGTGAAAGAGATGGGGGCTCATTCGGAGCTATTGTCTCAAAATGGCTTTTATGCCAATTTGTATCAGATGCAATACAAAAACGGTGTGGTAAGTTCTATTTAAGATGCGAATAGCCTTGGTTCAGTCCGATTTATATTGGGAAGATATTTCAGCCAATCTTTCGCAGTTTGAAGAAAAAATTTGGAAAATAGAAGCAGCTGTTGATGTCATTGTATTACCTGAAATGTTTAACACTGGTTTTTCAATGAACACAAACTCGTTAGCTGAACCGATGAATCTCACGACACATAAGTGGATGAAACAAATGGCTAGCCAGACAAATTCCGCTATATGTGGCAGTTTTATAATAAAAATAAATGAATTATTTTTTAATCGTTTATGGTGGGTTCAGCCAGATGGTGTCTCTCATTTTTATGATAAGCGACATCTTTTTACTTACGGTGGCGAACATAATTTCTATAAAGCAGGACTGCAACGATTGGTAATAGAATGGCGAGGCTGGAAATTTTGTCCACTCATTTGTTACGATTTGCGTTTTCCTGTTTGGTCTAGGAATGCAAAACAGGATTTGTACGACTGCTTAATCTATGTTGCCAATTGGCCTCAGAAAAGAGCAAATGCTTGGAATACCTTATTAAAAGCGCGCGCTATTGAAAATCTAAGCTATAGCGTAGGCGTAAATAGGATTGGTAATGACGGAAACGGAGTGTACCACAGTGGCGATTCTTCTGCATATGATTTCAAGGGTAATCAGATCGTGCATTGTGCCGATAAAGAAGACGTATTGCTGATCGAACTAGACAAAGACCAATTGATTCAATTCCGAAATGAATTCCCCGCTTTAGAAGACGCTGACGAATTTCGGTTTGTGTAATAATCAAGAATTTCAATGACACGCAAAGAAAGATACACCCAACTAATCAATTACTTTGCGCAGCATCAGCCTGATGCCGAGACTGAATTGCTTTATTCAAATCCGTTTGAACTGCTGGTTGCGGTGGTACTTAGTGCACAGTGTACCGACAAGCGTGTGAATATCGTGACGAAACGGGTTTTTATGGATTTTCCTACTGCTGAAGCCATGGCCCGGACTGATTTTGATACACTATTTCCGTATATCAGGTCAGTTTCGTATCCCAATAACAAAACCAAGCATTTGATTGGTTTGGCTAAAATGCTTGTCGAAAATTATCATTCTGAAATTCCAGATACGGTAGAAGAGTTGCAGAAACTTCCAGGAGTTGGTCGCAAGACAGCCAATGTAATTGCTTCCGTCATTTATAACCAGCCAGCAATGGCGGTTGATACCCATGTTTACCGTGTTTCGAAACGTTTAGGCTTGGTGAACGCAAATGCGAAGACACCTTTGGAAGTTGAAAAAGCCTTGGTCAAGAACATTCCTAAGGAGTATATTCCCGTAGCCCATCATTGGCTTATTTTGCATGGTCGTTATGTGTGCATTGCTCGAAAACCGAAATGCGAGAGTTGTGGAATTTCTGAATGGTGTAAATTCCATGCCGATAAGCAGAAAAAAGAAAGTACAACAGCAACGAATAAAAGTCTATCTGCTTAGTAATCAAACTTGATTTACTAGAAAAATCGTTATATTTGCATCCCAAAATTTATAACGGACGAGTTCCACCCTAAAAACAATTCAATGGCATCATCATCAGTAAAAATCAGGCTAGCTCGTAGAGGACGCAAGAAATTAGCACTTTACGACATTGTAGTAGCCAATGCCACTTCGCCACGCGATGGCCGTTTTATCGAGAAGTTAGGTACTTACAATCCTAACACCAATCCTGCCACTATGCTATTTGACGAGGATAAAGCCTTGAAATGGTTGCTAAATGGTGCAGAACCAACTGATACTGTAAGCAGAATGCTTTCGTACAAAGGTGTTTTGATCCGTAAACACTTACAAGTGGGTGTGATCAAAGGTGCAATCACGCAAGATGTTGCTGATGCACGTTATGCCGAATGGGTAAAAGCAAAACAAGCGAAAGTAGAAGGTAAAGTTTCTGGTCTTGTTAACAAGGCTGAAGAAGCTAAGAAGGCGAAACTTGCTGCTGAAAAAATTGCTAACGAAGCGAAAGCGAAAGTTGTAGCGGATAAGCGTAATGCTGCATCTGCAGAAATAGAGGCTGCTGCTGTTGCTGCTGCGAAAGCGGCTGCTGGCGATTCGGCTGAAGTGGCAGAAGAAACAGTTACAGAAGTAGGTGATGTTGCTGCTCAAGTAACCGAAACTCCTGCTGCTGAGTAATTAAGACGTTTTCTTCTTTACAAAGAGCCTTACAGAAATGTAGGGCTCTTTTTTTTGTATTTATCAGTATATTATTTAGTAACAATTAGGTAACATAAGGATTCTATTTATTTGTGATTGTGCAAAATAAGTACGCTTTTTTACGCAAATGAGCTTTTAGTATTTTAAACTTGTACTTTAAGTGATTGTTTTTTAGCTTGTTATATTTTATTATAGATTTGTTAAATGTTAACAATTATGTAACATAAAGTTATTACCTTCGTAATACAATATAAATAAAAAGGCGATGAAACTACGTGTGTTACTTTCTGTGTTGTGGACAGTCTACGGCATTGGTGCTTCGGCTCAACTAGTTTTGGTTAAGAAACTAGATCGGTTCACGAGCAATTTTTCCCAAGAGTATGCGAGCATTAGTTCTGAACGAAGAAATGAACTATCTAAAGTAGCAGAACTTGTCTCTTTGTCTCAAAGCAGGGGAGAGGTAGCTTCTATTGTATTTACATCTGAAAATAATGCTTCAATTAGCCAATTGTCTCAGGCGTGGATGCAAGTTGCGATCGAGAAATTTAATTTAAAGAGAGTACAGGTTTATTCAGCAGGAATGAAAGAGACTGCGATTTCTAAATCTGCGGTAAATGCGTTAAAAAGTGCAGGATTCAAAATTAGCGATAATACTCCCTTCTCTGCGAATCCCAGATATTTGGTTAGCTATTCGTGGGATTCAAATGCAATGTTGATGTTTTCTAAAAAGGCGGATAATTTTCAAATTCCTACAACTGAAAACATAAGTATAAATGTGGACGAGAGTTTAAATTCGGCAGATAATGCAGATGCTAGGTCAAAACAAATTGCAGTAGAGATGTTTTTCTTGGCTGATAAGATTCAATCTAGTCACATGCTTTCGTTGCAGCGATAGTTTCGATAGTTTAAGTTCTGAAACGGAGTCATTGATTTATTCAATGGCTCCGTTTTTTTTGTTAGCAAATGGTAGAAAGAAAATAGAGTAAAAAAGCGTAATATTCTTCATTTCGGTGTAACTATTACCTTAGGTAAAACGTATCATAACTACACTTTAAATCAAGAAGGCATGCGCCAACTATACGAAAGCAAATTTCAAGTACTTTTATACTCAGAACGAGATCGATTATTCATTAGTGAATGGAAGTATTCGAGGGATAGGCCAACTAATGATGAATATTTTCAAGAGCTCCATCAGCTCCATTCTTATTTCAAGACTTTAAAACCATTGAGATATTATTCAAATATTTCAAATTTAACGTACGATCTTTCACAAGAAGAAAGAGGTTATGCTGCCAATTTGTTCAAGGATGATACTGCTACTTACAATGCTATTGTGACCAATAAAATCTTTTTTGACGCATTTGTGGAGGAGGTTGTGAATGATTTGGAGCAATTGACGGAAAATTTTACCACTAAATATTTTCATGACCAAAATAAGGCCATGAAGTGGTTGTTAGAATGCGGGACAAAAAAGGCTACAGATGCAAAAAATTTGCAAGTAACTGAGAGCCTGCGGTAGCACTTTTTTCTGCGTGAAACTGAACGGCATAAAAATTGTTTTTGTTCAGTGACGCACTAAATTCATTTACGTAATGGCATTTTGCTGAGGTAAATTCGCTTAACTCAGCAAAATAGCTATGTACAAAGTACATGTACTCATTTTCTTTTACGTCTTGAAAAATCGGGGATTTAAGATCGTAAATAGTATTCCATCCCATTTGAGGAACTTTTATTCCTAAAGAGGGGAATTTTTTAACCTTGATGTCGAATATGCCAAGACATTCAGTGTCATTCTCCTCAGAATGGCTACACATTAGTTGAAGCCCTAGGCAGATTCCTAAAACGGGTTGTTTCAGGTTTTTTATGACAGAATCAAGTTTTCGTTCTCGTAAATAATTCATTGCAGTACTTGCTTCGCCAACGCCAGGAAAAAGTACTTTATCGGCTTTGGCTAGAAGTTCAGGTTCATCGGTCACGATAGGTTCGCAGCCAAGTCGATTGAGTGCGTAAACGACAGATTGTATGTTACCTGCATTGTATTTAACTATCGCAACTTCCATTTGAATGAATTTGAAAACGAAAAAGCCTCTGGGTTTAGCAGAGGCTTTTTGTATTGTTACATACGGTAAATTATCTTTTTTCTTTGATACGAGCAGCTTTACCTTTTGCAGCGCGAAGATAGAAGATTCTAGCTCTACGAACTTTCCCTCTTCTTAGTACTTCGATTTTGTCAACAGTTGGAGATAAGATTGGGAAAACCCTTTCTACACCTACACCATTAGATGTTTTCCTAACAGTAAACGTTTCTCCCATAGAGTTTTCGTTTCTGCGTTGAATGACAACACCTTGGAACAGCTGAATCCTTTCTTTTGCACCTTCTTTGATTTTAACGTGCACAACGATAGTGTCACCTGCACCGAATTCAGGTACACTGTTGTATTTTTCAGTGTACTCTACTTCTATAAGATTTTTAACAAGTAGTTCTAGAGACATGGCAATGATATTTTGTCCTTTTTTAAAAGGGATTGCAAATGTAGTGATTTTTTTGATTTGCTAATGAATTCTTTAAAAATAAAGACCTTGTTTCGAATTTTATTTAGCGGCCTTTTTCTTTCTATAAAGAACACAAGAATTTGTCCAAGTAAAGATTTATAGCCCTATTTTCTCGTAAAGATCAGGCCTACGATCCTTCGTTCTTTCCAAAGCCTGTTCGCTGCGCCATGTTTCAATATTTTTAGTATGTCCCGAGAGCAATAGATCTGGAACTTTTAGCCCCATGAATTCTACTGGACGGGTATAAACAGGTGGTGAAAGCAGGTTGTCCTGAAATGAGTCGGTCAATGCTGAAGTTTCGTCTGTCAAAACCCCAGGCAAGATTCGAATGATGGAATCGGCAAAAACAGCCGCTGCCAATTCGCCACCCGATAGCACATAATCTCCAATACTGATTTCGTGTGTGATGTATTTTTGACGCACTCTTTCATCTACTCCTTTATAATGTCCGCAAAGGATAATCACTTTCTTCAGAAGCGAAAAACCGTTGGCCATATTTTGATTCAAGGTTTTTCCGTCAGGAGTCATATACACTACAGCATCATATTCGCGTTCGGACTGTAGTTTGGTGATAATGTTGTGGATAGGCTCGATCATCATCACCATTCCTGCACCACCGCCATACTGATAATCATCAATTTGACGATGCTTGGAAGGGGAATAATCTCGGAGGTCATGCACATGTACTTCGGTCAGTCCTTTGTCGATCGCTCTTTTTAGGATCGAATGGGAAAAAGGGCTTTCCAACAATTTAGGAAGGCATGTGATGATGTCGAAGCGCATGTTAGTAGTAAGTCTTTATTAACAAGTAAGACGGTTTTCTTACTATTAATTTAATTGAAAATTATTAATTACTCTTCGAGTGCATCGTCTTTTTCTGCCTTTGTTTCTGTTAGATACAATTCCAGAAGACCGTCTGGAATTTCTGTTTTTAGGATTTTGGTATCGGTATCAATTTCGGTCACAAACTGTTTTACAAACGGAATCAATACTTCTTTTCCTAGATGGCTGAACGCAATCAGTTTTTGGCCAGCTGTTTCGATGATTTCTTCCACTACTCCAAGTTCGCCATGTGCTTTGTCGATGAGCGTGCAACCTATCAGGTCATGGAAATAAAACTCGTTTTTAGACGGTTTTGGAAGCTTTTCCAGCGGTAAATAGATTTCCGCTCCTTTTAGTCGAGAGGCTTGTTCTACGTTTGTAACTCCTTCTAATGAGATGTACGCTTCGCTTCCTCTAATACTGAATTTTCGGATGAAATAAGGTAGGAACTGATTGTTGACTTCTAAAAAAAAAGCGTCAAGTTTTACATAGGCATGAGGCTTGTCTGTATCTAACACGCAAATAAGATCGCCTGCAAGGCCGTGTGTACGACCTATTCTTCCGAGATTGAAGTGATTGGGATGTTTATGCATTATTTACTAATTCTATACATGTCTAACATTGCTTCTAACCTTTGCGATACGTTTTTCCAACTTACTACTTTAAAAAACGCCTCTACATAATCGGCACGTTTGTTTTGGTAAGTCAAGTAATAAGCGTGTTCCCAAACGTCTAATACCAAAATAGGCAGACTCACCCATTGGCCTTGGTTTTGGTGTTTTTCGGCAGAAAGCACGACCAATTTGTCGGCCATAGGTTGGTAAGCCAAAATGCCCCAACCTGAACCTTCTACTTGCGTAGAAGCGGCTTTGAAAAGCTTAACAAAATTGTCGTTGCTGCCGAAAGATTTATCAATGTATTTTTGAAGAACTACACTTGGTGTACTTTTTTCGGGCGACATATTCGTCCAGAAAATAGTATGAAGAAAATGTCCAGATCCGTGAAAGGCCAATTCGCGTTCCCAATGTTTCGTGAGTGACATATCGCCAGAAGTTAATGCTTCTTGGATTTTCTGAGTCGCTGTATTTAAGCTTTTTACGTACGATGCATGATGAATATCATGGTGAAGTTGCATCGTTTTGGCATCAATATGCGGTTCTAAGGCGTTGTAGGGATAACCAAGTTCGGGCAAAATATATTCGCCATTTGCCCCTACAATTTTGTCTAAACCTGAAACTAAAGCTGCTTCTGTGGCTGAAACAGAAGCAAGGCCAGTTAAAGTAGCTCCGCTAGCTAGCAACGATTTTTTCAAGAATTCTCTTTTATCCATAATTGTAGGCCAAAGTTGAACTTTAAACTTTGAACAAATTTAACCAAAACTCTCTAGCTTAAAGGATGTTTTCTGAAAAATCAATTATAATGAAATTGAGCTTAAAAAGATTTTAAATTTTCGTTGAAGATACTGTTTGAAAATCTAGTTTAGTTGTTTTGTATGTATATTATGTATAATGAAAACTAAAAAAGGCCTTCATTATACACGAAGGCCTTTTTTAGTTTAAACTGATGAAATTTATTTTTTGATAATTTTCTTTGAAATCAAACCAGATTTAACAGTATATAAGCCTGCTTTTAAACTGCTAATATCTACAGAATTTACATTTGAGGTCATTACAATTTCACCTAGATTGTCATAGATTGTCCAATTGTTTTCTCCAAAAGCAAAATTAATTATGCCTTCGCTAGGGTTTGGGAAAACTGATAAATTTTCATTTTGCGAAACTTCTTCAAGGTTAGTTGTAAGACCGCATGAAAACTTGATTTTAAGAAGTGGTCTTAGATTTGATGTTGTTGCATCACTTGAATGAAAACGCATTGCTTTATAGGTTTCTTCAATACTAGATTTTAGCATCCAACCAAAGTTTGCAGCAGGATTACTTACCATATCTTTAACATGGTTTGTAACATCAACTGTATAGTCTTGTGTTGCAGAAGTACTAGTAGGTAAAGTGACAAAAATGTTTTGAGAATATGTAGGTTGAGTATTCCAAGTAACTGTTGATTCGGTCCACGATGATGAAACGCGGTGAAGTTTTGATTCATTTGTTCCAAAAGAACCGTTTACTGCATGGTTTGCAGCTTTAAGTATAAGTTCTGCAGAAGTAATAGTCGCGTCAGAAGGAACTGAAGATAAGTCAAATTGAATTAAAGAACGAAATGAACCTTGACCTAGTCCATCTGCAATCCAAGTCCAAGTATATGATTCTAAAACTGCGTCATTTCCTCTGTTAGTAGCTTTTGAGTCACTACGACTGAAAATATTTGCATCCTTTCCTTCTGCGCCTGGCTGTAATTCGATAGATGTTACATTAGGTATTGTATATGATATCTCAAGTGCTGGTCTTAAACCAGGAGTTGTTGCATCGCTAGAGTGAAAACGCATAGCTTTATATATTTCTTCTACATTTGATTTTAATAACCATCCAAAGTTAGAAGTAGGATTAGAATACATGTCTGTAACATCACGCGTTACATCCAAAATATAGTTTTGGTCTGGGGATGTACTCGTTGGTAGACTAGTAATAAGACTAGTCGAAAAGGAAGGTTGATTGTTCCAAGTTACAATAGATTCTGTCCATTGGGTAGTAACGCGGTGCAATGTAGATGCATTTTGTCCAAAAGAACCGTTTATAGCATGGTTAGCAGCACTTAAAATAAGTTTTGCAGATGTTATAGTAACGCCTGTCGGAATTGAAGTAAGGTCAAATTGAATAAGTGAACGAAATGAACCTTGACCTAGACCATCTGCATTCCAAGTCCAAGTATATGATTCTAAAACTGCGTCATTTCCTCTGTTAGTAGCTTTTGAGTCAATACGACTGAAGATATTTGCATCCTTTCCTTCTGCGCCTGGTTGTAAGATGTTTTTTTTCGTTTCAAAACAATTTTGTGCAAATAAATTGCTTGATAGAAGTGCAGAAACTAATAGTCCTTTGTAAATTTTTTTGAACATGATTTAGATTTTTTTTGCAATGATAAGTAATTAGATGTTATTAATTCAAATTATTGAATAATAATCTATAAATGACAGTAAATACATGTAATTTTGATTGCTTAATTCGAATGTTATACTAGATTTGAATAGATGGTTTTCTAAAAAATCCTTTGCTTTGCATCATGACTTTCACTGTAAAAATTTTGGGCTCAGGTTCGGCAAGTCCACTAAAAGAACGCCATCACAGTGCGCAACTTGTTACGATTAACCAAGCCAGTTACTTGATCGATTGTGGCGAGGGAACGCAATATCGCTTGATCGAAGAACGGGTGAATTTGAATAAAATTCAGGCCATTTTTATTTCTCACTTGCATGGCGACCATTATTTGGGTTTTGTTGGGCTCATTTCCACGATGGGTTTGCTAGGTCGAAAGAATCCCTTAAAAGTATATGCTCCAGCTGGTTTACTAGAAATAGTCACCGCTCATTTTTATATTTCCAAAACTGTTTTGGAATACGAGATGCAACTTTTCGAATTGAAAGGAGATGAAAAATACTTTGTTTACGAGGATGAAAATGTAAACGTCAGTGCTTTTCCTCTTGTACACGGAGTGGTGGCTTATGGTTTTCGGTTAGACGAAAAACCAGGTCAGCGCAAACTTTTGAAAGAAAAAATAGAAGGACTTTTGGTGCAAGAAATGGTGTTGCTGAAACAAGGACAAGACGTGATGGATGAAAATGGCACTGTAAAATATGCGTTTGAAGAATACACACATCCGCCAACCAAATGCTATTCCTATGCCTATTGTTCGGATACCATGTATTCGGAAAAAGTGATTGAAGCGGTAAAAAGAGTGGATGTCTTGTACCACGAAACAACCTATTTGGAAGAACACAAAGACAAAGCAATCCGAAACAACCATGCCACAGCCAAAGAAGCCGGAATTGTGGCCACGAAAGCATTAGTTGAAAAATTATTCATTGGACATCTTTCTTCCCGCTACGAAGATTTTGAGGCACATTTAGCAGAAACTAGAATCGAGTTTGCTAATACACATGCCGCAATTGAAGGTAAAACATTCACCGTCAATAGTTAGGTTTATCCAAAAAGCCCTTCCACTAGTTCTTCCAATTTGCCAACAGGATTTATTTTAATCGAAAAGCCTTGTGTTTCGAGGCCTTTGGTATTGTATTTTGAAATATAAATTTCCTTGAAACCCAATTTTTGAGCTTCGCCAATGCGTTGTTCGATTCGGTTGACGGCTCTTATCTCGCCTCCAAGTCCGACCTCGGCTGCAAAACAAATATGATTTGAAATTGCAATATCTTCGAAAGAAGAAATAATCGAAGCGCAAACAGCAAGGTCTATTCCTGGATCTTCCACTTTTATTCCACCTGCGATATTCAAAAATACATCTTGTGCGCCCAATCTGAAACCGCCCCTTTTTTCCAATACGGCCAGAATCATGTTCAGACGTTTGCCGTCAAAACCAGTAGTGGTGCGCTGTGGAGTGCCATAAGTAGCCACACTTACAAGCGATTGGATCTCAATCATAAACGGGCGATTGCCTTCGAGCATCACACTGATGGCCACACCGCTAAGACCTTCTTCGCGTTGCGAAAGAAATACTTCGGAAGGATTACTCACTTCGCGAAGTCCAGATCCTAGCATTTCATAGATTCCTAATTCGTTGGTCGAGTGAAAACGATTTTTGATGCTACGCAAAATGCGGTATACCAAATGGCGATCCCCTTCGAATTGTAGGACCACATCTACCATATGTTCCAATACTTTAGGGCCCGCAATAGTGCCTTCTTTGGTAATATGTCCGATCAGAAAAACGGGAGTTCCTGTTTCTTTGGCATATTTCATGAGCTCGGCTGTGCACTCGCGCACTTGCGAGATACTGCCAGCGGCCGATTCGATATGGGCCGAATATAAGGTCTGGATAGAATCAATCACCACCACATCAGGCACGAGTATTTCGGCTTGTTTGAAAATGTTTTGGGTCGAAGTTTCCGTCAGAATAAAACATTCGGCCGTGATTTCGCCCAATCTTTCTGCACGCATTTTAACCTGTTGTTGGCTTTCCTCGCCCGTTACATAGAGTACTTTGTAGCCTTTTAGTTGCATGGCCACTTGCAGCATAAGGGTCGATTTGCCAATACCTGGTTCGCCTCCTAATAATGTGAGGGAGCCCGGGACGATTCCGCCTCCCAAAATCCGGTTCAATTCGCCATCTGGCGTAGGGATTCGTGGTTGTTCATCATACTGAATTTCGCTTATATGGCGTGGCTTGGCTACTACTTGTTTGGTAGTAGAGGTTTTGAAAGTAGGCTGGTTGGTATTCTCTTTTTGTACGATTTCTTCGACAATGGTATTCCATTCGCCACAAGCGGTACAGCGCCCTAACCATTTGGCTGATTGCGCTCCGCACGATTGGCAGAAAAAGGTAGATTTCGTCTTCATGCCTCAAAGATAGTTCCTTGTGGCTAGTTCTTCGTTGGAAGATTTTGGGTTTATGCAAAACAAAAAAAGAGTCCCGATTTTCATCGAGACTCTTTTCAATTATGTTGTAAAGAACAATTAGTTCATCACTATTTTTCTAGTGGTGTTACCTGCTTTTACTACATAAAGCTTTCCTGCCTCAAGGTTCAAATCAGCCAATTTACCAGTAGCTACAAAAGCACCCATGATGTTGTAAACTGAAACTACTTCGTCTTTAGTTGAAGAGAGGAAATTGTCCTGAATACCTAGAGCACCTACTGTCACAAAAGTAAGATTATCAAAACTTACACTTCCAGAAGTTTCTCCGTCACCTACTGTTAAAACAAATTGTATCTCAGACTGCGCACCCATTAATTCAGCATCCGTAACAACTGTACTATCAAAAACCCCAGCCTTTGACTTTAATTTAAAATCAGAAACTAATGCTAAGACTCTGCTAAAACCAGTTTTTACAGCTGCGCTGTCTTTAAATGACCAGCTGTATCCGAAGACAGCTCCTGTCGTAGTTTTGAATTGAATTTGAAAACCAGGACTAGTAGATTTAGTGAATGCGTCAAAAACAAGAGCGGAGGTTGCTACTTTGCCAGCATAGCCTAATGGATTGCCCCAGTCAGCTATTCCACCACCACCTGCATAACCAGCCTTTGTACCACCTGCAAGTGTCAAATAAACTTCAGAGTTAACTGTATCTTTTGTCAATTTAGCAGGATCTGCGCCAAAAGAATATGGATCGCTATTGCACTTGCCTTTAGCAGTACCATCAAAAATAATGTAAGAAGTTTGTGCATTAGCCACAAAAGCAAATGCAGCTAATCCTAAAGAGAGTAATGTTTTTTTCATGATAACGTTATTTTAATGTTAGATTCCAAAAGTACTGATTAATCTATAAATAACAATAGTCTCTTATTGACTTGTAAGTTTATAAGTATTATTTGATTTACTCCACATGTTCCATTTGCGGATGCAATTTGTTCAAGTGGTGATTCTTGTTTTTTCTACCCATTCTGAGCGTCAGAATGACTTCATGCGTTCCAGAAGTTTGCACATTCATTAATTTATTTGAAGTTATGAAATTATAGGCAATTCCAAGATCGGAATGCGAAAACCCAAGACAGGCATTGAACATCGAATTGGACTGATAACCCAACTGAAGCGATAGCCTCCTGTTGTATTCTGCCTTGCATTGCATGCTTACAAGATTTTTGACTACTGGAGTATTGAAATATATAAGCATAGGTGTGATTTCGTATTTGGCATTCAAATAGAAAATATTAGCAGCCAAAGCATTGAAATAATTAAATGTCTTCTTGTTGCCGTCTACCAATTGTGGAGCAGAAAAGGCAAA